>JAHHUG010000036.1 GCA_020024085.1 Christensenellaceae bacterium
AATATGAATAGCGTAATTATAAATATTCTTAATAAAAACAGTGAAAAAGAGATAAATTTTCTTTTACAAACTGCAAATGATTTAGGCTTTACATCTACCTTAATATTAATTGGAGAAAACCCACCTAAAATCAATATTTTACCAGTCAAAAAAGCTGTTTTTATCCAAGTTGATAACTATGATAGTATAAATAAAAAAGACATTACAAATAAGATAAACGAGTTTATTAATAACGAAGAATTTATACTATTTTGTGCTAATGATACAAGCAATGAACTTGCAAATTTACTTGCAATAAAACTAGACAAAAACATTTTACTTAACGGATATGATATACAATTTTCAAATAATAAATTCATTGCAACAAAACAGATTTACTCTAACAATTTGTATGCTGAATACGACATATCTAATGGGATTGTACTATCATTACAATATAATAATAAAACAAAAATCAATAAAGAAAATTTATTTAATCTAACAGAATACGATGTTTATAATTCAGTTTCAGCTGATAAACAACCGTTTACATTAATTGCAACAATACCAAAAGAAATAAACAAACTGAAAGATGCGTCCACTGTTGTACTAATAGGTAAGGGTGTACGAAGTGATGATATTGAAAAAGCAAAGAAACTTGCAAAGTATCTTAATGCTGAAGTTGGAGCAACAAGACCTGTCACATATCTAGGGTTAATGCCACTATCAAAAATGATAGGCTCATCTAATATTTCCGTTAGTCCAAATGTACTAATTACACTTGGAGTTTCTGGCTCAGCTCCACTGCTTACTGGTATTAAAAATAGTAAAAAAATTATATCAATCAATAAGGATAAGTCAGCAATGATTTTTAACCACTCTAATATAGGAATTATTGCAGATACTAATACTTTTTTGACTGAATATATCAATAAAATTGAGGGTAACAATGATTAAATATAACATAGAAAATTGTCCTGATAAACTATACGATGAATCAAGACTTGTGGGTAATGCAATAGATGTATTTTTACCCGAAAATCAAGATGAACTTGTATCTCTTGTTAGGTCATTTATTCAAAATAATGAAAACTTCACTATTCAAGGTGGTAGAACCTCAATAATAGGTAGTTCGGTAAGCAATAATGACCATATTATTAGCATAGAAAACCTTAATAAAAAGATTGAATACAACAAGGATAACAACTCAATTTTGTGCGAATGTGGTGTAAGATTAAGTGACCTAAAAGACTATATTATGAAGAATATAAATGGCTATTTTTTCGCACCTAATCCAACAGAACCTACTGCCACAATTAGTGGATTAATTTCAACAAATGCAAAGGGTACAAACTATATAAAATATGGTAGCATTGTAGATAATTTGCTTTCTATAAAAGTGCTACTACCAAATGGCAAAATTGCAACTTTTCATAAGGGCGAATACCCTATTGATGCTAATGAATATAATCTGCCAAATGGAGAAAAACTAACAAATCTTAATTGCAATAATTTATATTCCGGAGTTCTTGGATTATGCAAAAATAAGGACATTTTACACTTATTTACGGGCACAGAAGGCATTTTAGGCATAATTTTGGAAGCTGAACTTAAACTTACAAAGGTTGTAGATAACAAGTATGGAGTAATGTTTTTCTTTAGGGATAATTGTGGTTTTGACTTTTCAGAAAACATAAAAAAATTGCAAAAAAATAATGAAATTTCACTGGTTGGGCTTGAATATTTTGACACTTTTTCCTTAACGATTTTAAGAGATTTTAAGGATAAATCATCAAAGCTAAAGGACATACCAGATATTGATAAAAACTACCAAAATGCAGTATATATTGAGCTAGAAAACGAGTGTATGGATAACCTTGAAACGAGTCTATTTTCACTGCTTGAGATATTTGCAAATTATGGTGGACTTGAGGAGGATACTTGGGCAGGTGTTGGTCAAGATGAAATCGAAAAATTTAATCTGCTTCGACACTCTTTACCAGAGGCAATAAATGTAATAATTGAGGAAAATAGAAAAAACTGCCCTACTATTACAAAGATTGCTTGCGATTACAAACTTGATAGCAATTTTCGAGAATTATTTGAGATGTATAATACCCTATTAAACGGCAATATCGACTATGCACTTTTTGGTCACATTGGGGATAATCATTTACATTTAAACATTCTACCAAAGAATGAAAATGAGTTAGATTTTGCAATTTCGGTTGTAGATAAACTTGCAAAATTTGTAGCAGATAACAATGGTGTACTTGCATTTGAAAATGGAGTAGGTAAACTAAAAGCACCTATTATAAAAAAATATATTAACAAAAATTATTTTGAAAATGCTAGAAAAATTAAAGAATATTTGGATAAAAATTATCTATTCAATAGAGGTAATATTTTATGATTAAAATTGCAGTTTGTATAAAACAAGTGCCTAAAGGCGATACCAAAATGGATAATAACGGCATTTTGATTCGAAACGAACTAACCACAAACCCCTATGATTACTATGCTTTAGAATTTGCACTACAACTTAAAGACAAATATAATGCAAAAGTTGATGTTTTCACCCTAGCTCCACCAAAATCTAGCGAAAATTTCAAGGAGCAGTTTGCTTTGGGTGTAGATGAATGTTATCATATCGTCGACAACGCTTTCAAGGGTGCTGATGTATTTGCTACATCTTATACTCTAGCATCTGCAATTAGTTCAACGGATAGCTATAATCTTATTATTTGTGGTAGGCAAACAACCGATGGCGACACTTCTTCTGTTGGTGCAAGCATTGCTGAAAACCTACATATTCCATCAGTGATGTATGTACAAGCAATTGAAAAATTATGTGAAAACACAATCATAGTTGATAGGGAACTTACAAACAGCATCGAAAGGCTTGAGGTAACTTTGCCAGCTATTATATGTGTTGATAAGGATACAGTTATTCCACGAATACCAACCTTAAAAAATAAACTCCTAGCAAGTAAGAAATGTGCTAAAACAATTACTTTAGCTGACCTTAAAGATAATAATCCACTCCACTATGGAGAGGTTGGTTCAAAGACAAAAGTAGTCAAAATTTATGAAGAAACACCTCTTGAAAAGGGGATATTTATTGATGGTTCAACTGAAGAACTAGCTAATTTTATTATAAAAAAAGCAAATGAAATTAAAAAGTAAGAGGTTATTTTGAACATAATTATTGATAATAAAAAATGTAATAATTGTAATAAATGTATAGAAAAATGCAAGTTTAATGCTATACAAATTACCAACAAGGTCATTATTAATGATAATTGTGTAGGGTGCAACAGCTGTGTGAATGCTTGTAAAACGGGGGCACTTACTCTTAATGACACCAAGAAAAAACAAGCTAATTATAATGAATATAAAGGTGTGCTTGTATTTATTCAAGTATCAGAAAACAAGATTTTATCTACCTCATTGCAACTAATAAATAAAGGTAGAGAACTTGCAAATACCCTACATGAAAAGCTATTTGCAGTACTACTAGGATATCCTAATTTAGCTTATGATTTAGATTACTATGGTATTGATAAAATAATAAATTATACAAATACATTGTTTAATACTTTTAATGCTGAAGCATATATTTCGGCACTTTATGAAACGATATTAACAGTTAAACCCTCTATTATGTTAGTTGGCGCAACAAATGAGGGAAGACAACTTGCATCTCATCTTGCAAATAAATGCAATACTGGGCTTACTGCAGACTGCACCGATTTGCAAATTTTAGACAACAATTTATTACAAATTAGACCAGCATATGGTGGTAAAATTATGGCTGAAATTATCACCGAAAACACTAGACCTCAATTTGCAACTGTAAAAAATGGCGTATTTGATATGCCAAAAAAATTAGATATATCGAATACACTTATTGAAACAATAGACAAGGTTTACACTTCAAAAAACACAAAGCAAATAAGCATTACAAACAAAGAAAAAACTAACGACATTTTAAATGCTGATATCATTTTATGCTTGGGTAATGGTGTTAAGAAAAAAGAGGACCTTTCCCTTTTTGAAAATGTTGCCAAAAAACTGGGAGCAGAGATTGCTGGTACTAGAGCCCTTGTTGAAAAAGGTTTTATCACACCCGACAGGCAAATCGGGTTAAGTGGAAACGGCGTAAATCCAAAATTACTTATTACCTTTGGTGTCAGTGGTTCGGTTCAGTTCCTTGCAGGAGTTAAAAGTTGTAAAAATATCGTTGCTATAAATAATGATAAAAATGCTACAATTTTAAAGGTTGCAAACTACTCTATTGTTCACGATATGTACGACATTGCTTACAAAATTTTAGAAAAAGTTTAATTTACCAAAATAAACTTGACTATCAATATTACATTTTGATGTATTATTTATAATGTTTACTTTAGATAGTATTTATATTAAGTAGTATTTACTACATTTTTTACATATTGATATTATTTATACACATTTAAAATGTATAAAAATAAGGATTGCAAAAAATGCAATCCTTTTTATTATATTTTAATTAAAAGAACTCGATTGGTTTTGTACCACTTATTACTTGTTTTTGAGTTTTGCCACAAGTTTCTTCGTTAAAGTACTTTTCAATCATCGCCTTAAGTCCGTAGTTATTTTTATTACCAAGCAAAACTGGGATTTCAGGGTTTGAATCATTAAACTGGGAAGTATCAATAGCCACCTTTGGAGTATTTTTAAGAATAGGAATATTCTTTTCGTACCTACAAATAAAACAATCCACCTGACTCGTATCCGTCATTGTAGCAAGGGTGATATATGGAAGTTTTACATATTCCACATTGTATTTGCCAAAAATCTTCTCGGTTAAAAACATTTGGTCAATGCAAGTATCATCTATTCCCACTCTTAAACCATCACGAATGGTCGTATCATTGTTGGTAAAATAAATAAAATGTTTTGAAGAATATTCGCAATTATCAAGTGTCATAATAACCTCGATATCGTTATCCTTTTGTAAAATTTGATTTGCAGAAAGCTGTGACACAACAATAAAGTCATAATAGCCTTTTTTCAACTGCTCATATCTTGTCTCTGCACCCGAAATATATGCAAAAGAGAATGGCATAGGCATTTTGCTTAGCTCGTTGTATAGTGCCGTTGCCAAGCTAATAAACTGTGTCGAAAATGGTACTGGCATCGTGCCAGAAATTGAATCCCAACCAGTAAACTGTTGCAAAATTTCCTTATCACAAGCAGTTAAAGTACTACCATTTTTGCCACCTTTATATAGAGATATAGCCTTCCTTTCTACAAGAAAATTAATTGCTTGTTGTACTACACCCCTAGAAACATTTAGTTTGTCTACATAATCTGCAATAGTAGGAATTTTGTCACCAACACTTAGTGATAAAATATCCCTAGCAAGATAGGTAGTTACCATACCCTGCTTACTCATAAATTCTTTATACATCACATATCCTTCTATATGTACAATTTATTATACATTCAGTATGTACATAATATCATACATTTCATTTTTTTTCAACTTTTTTGTAAAAAATACAATTTTTTTTGATTTTTACCCATTTTTTATGGTATTTTTACAAATTTTATGTGCGTAATGGTGCATAGATATAGTTTAACCTGCCAAATTTATTAGTTAAAATTTTAATTTTTCAAGTAGTATTGACTTAACAATTTTAAAGTGGTAGTTTATAAGTACAAAAAAATATACATTTGACGGGCTTATGCCCTTTATATTTTATGTTAAATGTACAAAATATTGTAAATATATATATGTGAGGAAATTATGGAAAGAGAATTATTAATTAAAAATTTATCAGAAATTATAGGCAATGAAAATGTACTTACTGATGAAAATATAGTACTTGAAGCAACAAAAGATTATATCGGCTTTAGAAGACACGAAAGAGCTGAAGGTGTATATAATGTAAATCGTGCTAGTTGTGTTGTAAAGGTAAACTCAACCGAGGAAATCTCAAAGGTATTGAAATTCCTTAATGACAACGAAATTGATGTTGTTCCAAGAACTGGTGGTTCTAGTGTTACACTTGGTATCGAGCCTGTTCCTGGTGGAGTAATCCTTGACGCATCAGGAATGAATGAAATCGTTAATTTCGATGAAGTAAATAGTATGGTTACCGTAAAATGTGGTACTCCATTAGAATATTTAGAAAACTGGTTAAACGAAAGAGGTTACACAACTGGTCATATGCCACAATCTTTACCAATGGCACAAATGGGTGGACTTGTAGCTACAAGAAGTATCGGTCAATGGTCTACACTTTATGGTGGAATCGAGGATTTACTTGTTGGACTTGAGGCAGTACTTCCAAATGGCGAGGTTGTAAGAATCAAAAATGTACCTCGTAGGTCAACTGGACCAGACCTAAGACACTTGTTTATTGGTTGCGAAGGCACACTTGGTTTTATCACAGAGGTTACAGTAAAAGTATTTAAGTATCGCCCTGAAAACAGATGGATGTGTGCTTACGAAATTGATAACACCCCTGTTGGACTAGAGGCAATTAGAGAAATTATGGTAGAGGGTTACAGACCTGCTGTTGTAAGACTACACGATGCACTAGAAGTAAAATATTTCTTTAATGGTTGCACAAGTGAGGGTAAATCTTTACTTATCTTCCTATGCGAAGGACCAAAGGCAATTTGCGAGGCTACTGGTGCTGGCATTGATGCCATTGTAAAAAAACATGGTGGTGTTTCTCTTGGCGAAAAGCCTGTTCAAGCATGGCTAGTACATCGTAATGATGTTAGCTATGATATCGACGGAAAGGAACAACAAATTTACAAAATGGGACTAATTGCAGATACCTGCGAAATCAGTGCAAACTGGTCAGATATTGGCGAAATTTATAAGGCTGTTTTAACAAGACTTCCTAAAGATGTACCAAACTGTGCCCTTATTGGTGGACACTCTTCTCATAGCTACTTAACTGGCACAAATATCTACTTCCAATTTGGTATTGTTGCTCGTGGTAAAGGAACTGCTGAACAAGATTATATGAGTGTAATTAAAGTAATTATGGAAGAAACCCTAAAAAGAGGTGGCTCAATTGCTCACCATCACGGCTCTGGAAAATATCGTACAAAATGGATGCCAGAGGAACACGGAACAAGCTATCCACTTATGTACAAACTTAAAGATGCACTAGACCCTAAACACATTATGAATAAGGGTGTAATCTTGGTAGATAAGGACTAAAATTACTATTTCTGCCCGTAAAATACAAATTTACGGGCAGAATATGAATAAATATGCTCGTAATATTAAAAATAAATTAATCATATACGGAGAAAATATTATGAAAGAACCATTAGTTTTGACATATGATGTTGGTACTCAAAGCACTAGAGCAATGCTAATAAACCAACATGGCAAAATATTGGATTTTAAACAAGTGAAATACACCACTCCTTATATCGTAAAGGAAGAAGGCTTTGCAGAACAAACACCTAGCTTCTATTATAATATGATGTGTAAAGTATCTAACGAATTAAAAGAAAGCTGTGGAGAATATTTTAATGATATTATCGCAGTAACAATAACAACCATAAGAAATAATGTTGTGCTACTAGATAAAGATAGAAATGCACTACGCGACATTATTATTTGGATAGATAATAGAAGAAGTAATAGCCCACTACCTATGCCAAAACCTGTACGAAGTTTTTTTGGTATAGTAGGTGTAGAGAAAATTTTAACCTCTATTTATCAAGACTTTAAGTCGGTTTGGTTTAAGGAACATGAGCCGGAAATTTGGGCAAAAACAGATAAGTATGTAATGCTATCTACATATCTAAATTACCTACTTACAGGTGAACTTAAGGATACCCCTGCAAATATGATTGCACCACTTCCATTCAGTATGAAAAACAGAGATTGGGATTACAAGTTTGGTATGCAATCAAAACTTATCGGTGTTCCTCTTGATATGATGTGCGAACTTACCGAAACAGGTACTGAAGTAGGTAACATTACTAAAAAAGCAGCCGAGGATTTGGGTATCCCTTGTGGGCTACCACTTATTGCAACAGGCTCGGATAAAGGGTGTGAAACTCTAGGTCTATCAGTAATTAAGGACAATCAAGCAGCAATCAGCTTTGGCACAATCGGTACTATTCAGTTTGCTAGCAAAAAATACTTTGATGTAATGCCATTTAATCCATCATACCCTGCTGTTGTACCTGGATTATACAATCCAGAAACCAACATTTATCGTGGATTTTGGATGGTAAGTTGGTTTATCAAAAACTTTTGTGCAGAAGAACAACAAACAGCCAAAGAACTCGGTTGTATGACTGAAGATATACTAAACAGCAAACTTAAGGACATTCCTATCGGTTGTAATGGTTTGCTTCTTCAACCATATTGGGGTGGTTGCTTCTACGATTCTAGTGCAAAAGGCTCAATTATTGGCTTTACCGATGTACATACAAAATATCATCTATATCGTGCAATTATTGAGGGTATCGGTATGACACTTCGAACAGGCTTATACAATATGCAAAAGAAATCCGGTCAAAAAATTACCGAGATTTTTGTTGGTGGTGGTGGCTCACAATCACCTGAAATTTGCCAAATTGTTGCAGATATCTTCAATTTACCCGTTAAAAGAACTCAAACCCACGAGGCTTGTGGAGTTGGTTCATCAATGGTTGCATTTATTGCAAGAGGCATATATAAAGATTACGATGATGCAATTAACAATATGGTTAAAATTAAAGATGTATTTGAACCAATACCAGAAAATCACGCAGAGTACGAAAAAATTTATACTGAACTATACGGAAAAATTCAACCAAAATTAAAACCAATTTATGTAAAAATGAAAAAAGGCAATTACAACTTTTAGTAATTATATAACATTCTTTTAATCCTTTTAAAAAGGCTCTCTAATTTAGAGAGCCTTTTTACTAATCATTTATTAAATAATATTTATCTAACTACACTTTTTTATAGGAAAATATTGCAATATTGTCCCATCATTAATATTCCCACTGTTACAAGGAACATAACTAATTGTATTTTTAAGCTCCACCTTACCCACTTTGGATAGCTTACAGTTGTCATACCAAGTAATAAAATAAGAGCTGCATTTGTAGGGAATAACAAGTTTGAAAAACCATCAGCAAATGCAAATGCTAGTACTGCAACTTGAGGGTTTACACCAAGTCTTGCACACATTGTACCAATTAATGGCATTAACAAAAATGCTTTTGCACTGCCTGAAGGAATAAATATCTCTAGGATAAATATTGCCATATAAATCAACATAATGATGGCAGCTGGGCTTTTGCCTTCGCACAAGTTGATGACATTATATAGAATTGTATCCATTACATTACCCTCTTGGATAATATATCTAATACCACCAGCAATCAAAATCATAGCAACGGCAGGAGCCAAAGTAAGTGCACCACTTGCTAGGTTTTTAAGTAATTCTTTACCCTTTTGACCACAGAAAATACAAGCACCAACACCTGCAATTAAGTATATTGCAACGGTTATATATAACACATAATCAGCTAGTGAAAAGTCCCCTAAACTTGGGATAAATCTTGGTTGAATAAACACACTTATAAATGCAATTACAACTACTGCAATTAACCAACAACCCACCCATTTAAGAGCTTTATCCTTCTGTTTATCACATATAAACTCTTGATTCTCGAAATTATACAACTTTTTCTTTGCTAAATCCTCTTGATAAACAATAGACTTTGATGGGCATTTTTCAATCTTTTTTGCATATGGATACAAGAATGAAATTATTACAATATATCCAAGTACAAAGGTTAAAATTCTTACCTCAATTCCCGAAAAAACTGGTATACCTAGTAAGCTTTGTGCAACACCAATATTGAATGGATTTACAATGCCTGCTGCACCACCAAAACAAGCACCCAGTATAGACATTCCTAGTCCTACAAGAGCGTCCCAACCGAATGCATAACTTAGAAGTATTATAACGGGAGCAATAGGTACAATCTCCTCAAACATACCCGAAGAGCTACCTAGAAACATAAATATTAGTGGCATTAAAAATATCAATATGTATTTTTTATTCCCAAACTTATATCTTAAACTCTCCACCATATATAGCAAGATACCTGTTTTATCAAGGGCTGTAAATATTGCACCTAGCACAAACAATAATATTAGTATTGACCAAATCATTGCTGAACCTTGCTGGGTTGGGTCTAGTATCATTACGGGAGAAAGTATTACTTTCCACCATGCTATACGAGGCAAAGAACTATCATACTCAAAGTCCTTTGTTGTATCTATTGAAATATTACCCTTATCATCGGTAATTGTTGGATATCTACCAGTAGGCAATGTATATGCCATAATTGTAGATGCTATCAACAGCACAAGCACAATCAAAACACCTATTATAATAGATTTTTGACTAAGTGCGACTGTTTGTGGAACTCCGTCTTGTTGTTCAATCTTTTCTTTTTTCTTCATTTGCCTTTCCTAAACTTATATAATGATATTGTACATCAGCACAAAACACTCCTTACTACTATACCACATTTGAAAAAAAAGTCACTCAAAATAGAGTGACTTAATTTAATTTTTTTAATTTTATTATTAATTATATTTATCAATATTAAAATATATATATTATTTCTTAATATCTAGGCTGTTATCACTTGTTGCTGTATCATCTACATTATCAAGATTATCTGCATTTGCTTGTAAATTATCATTTACTGCATTGTTGATTTCATTGTTTGTACTATTATTTGCTACGCTGGATACTGGTTTGATAGCGTCAAATTTAGTAAATTTGTAAAAGCAAACTGACAATACCGTTGCAATGGTCCAACCTATTGGCCAAGAAATCCAAATACCTACCACTTGAAGTGAAGTTTTCGCAAGTACTAGCGACAAAACAACCCTCAAAATAAGGTCGGTAAAGGTAGCTAACATAAACTTACCCATTTTGCCTGCACCACGAAGTATGCCATCTGCCACAAGTTTAGTAGCAGCAACAAGGTAAAATGGTGAAACTATCGCTAAAAATTGCGTACCGGTATCAATAGCGGCACCTGTTGGACTTTCTAGGAATATATATACAAGATATTTTCCTGCAAAAAAGTACACTAATGCAATAGGCAAACATATCAAATACACCATTTTTAAGCTTGCCTTAAAGCCCTCATTTACCCTTTCAGGCTTGCCTGCACCAAGGTTTTGTGCCGTATAGTTTGATATACCATTACCAAGTGTAGTAAGAGAAGTTATCATCATATTATTAAGTTTTACAGCAGCAGAATAACCTGCCATTACTGCTGGACCGAATCCATTAATTACACTTTGAATAATAATATTGCCTACCGAAATAAAACTTTGTTGAAGAATACTAGGTATTGCAATTACAGCAATCTTACCAAGCAAACTAAAACTGAATACTTTAATTTTGCCTTTGGTTTCAATTTTTCTAAACCTTTTGAATACAACGATTATCGCAAGTACACAACTGATACCTTGACACATAAAGGTTGCCCAACCTACACCAGCTACCCCCATTTTGAATACTGCTACAAACAAAATATCCACAACAATGTTTGCAATAGATGAGCAAGCAAGGAATATAAATGGCGTTTTTGAATCGCCGAGTGCTGAGAAAATACCCGTTGCAACATTGTAATAAAATACAAATGGCAAACCAAATATGTAGATATCAAGATATAATTTTGAATTTTCTAGTACATCTTCTGGAGTATTTATCAGTAACAACAAATCCTTTGAAAAAATCAAACCAAACAACATTAAAATGCCACACAATACACCACTTGCAATCAATGTTGTGTAGACTGCCGTTTTAAGTTTTTCGTTCTCCTTTGCACCAAAAAGCCTTGATACAATTACCGAGCAACCGATATTGCAACCGAATGCAAATGCTATAAATATCAGCGTGATTTCATAGCTATTACCAACAGCAGCAAGAGCATCGTTACCAATAAATTTACCTGCTACAAAGCTATCTGCAATATTGTATAGTTGTTGAAAAATTATACTTGCAAATAGTGGAAGACAAAATTTCCATAAAACCTTACTAGGTTTTCCTACTGTTAAATCCTTATTCATTTATCCTTTATATACCCTTTTGTATATACCAAATACAAAATATTCCATTTTTTTGCTACTTAATAAAAATGGTAGATTTGCACTATTTTGTATCGTGAAAATTGTAGTTCAATTATGCTGAATTGTCAATTATTTTAGTAAAAAAAACAATATTTTTGTATTAAAAATCGTATAAATAAACAGTACTAAATATATGTATTTTATCTCTTTTTTTAGTTGCAGGTTATATTATAATTTATAT
>JAHHUG010000037.1 GCA_020024085.1 Christensenellaceae bacterium
CTATTTTATATTTTTTGAGAAAGGAATATATATGGCAAAAAAAACTTTTGATAATGTTTTACAAGTAGAAAATCTTGTAAAACATATTTAAATAAACACAAGATTACTGTCTTTCAAAGAATGACTGGATATGAATATTTGATGTTTATGGCAGATATTTTTGGTGTATCAAAGGAAGATGGAAAATTAAGATAAGAATTTGAAAATGTATTCAAATTAAAAGATGATGTTTATAAGGAAATTAATACATATTCACACGGAATGAAACAAAAAATCTGTATGATGGGTTCCTTGGTTCATTCGTATGTTTTTCAATATTTTGCAACAGCTTTAATTATGCCTTTAATGACAGTATTTAGCATAAAACTTGTTGAAGAATTTACCTTCGATTATACATGCCACGAGCCAAAGCCAACAGTTACGCTTGGGGTGGTAAAAATATTTATTATAGACAAGATTATGTTGCAGAATGTGATTATAATATTAATACCGACTCTAGATTAATTTGCAAGGGTAAAATTAATATCTATTACGATAAAGGTGGAATTTTTAGTAAAGCTGATAGTGGATTTATAGGTGGTGTAATAGAGCTTCAAGGTAATGGTAAGGTAAATATTCAAGCAAAATCATTTGTTGAATACGATATGGAAGAAGTTAATAAAGTTCATGCTGAAGGACCATTTAGCCTAAGTAATAAAGGTACAAATCGTACTATTCACTTTATTACATACATAAATAATGTTAATAACAAAGCAGTAGCAGGATATATTTATACAAGCCAAAGCTAATCAATAATTTAGCTATAATAAAATTATGGAATGAGTTTACTTTTAAGCTCATTCCTTTTTTATAATTTATATTGTATAGTATATATAATATTATCACGGATATGTTTATAGTTAATATTGACTTTGATATAGCATAATGATAAAATTATATTTAGTAATATATTTGTGAGGAATTATGAAAACCTATAAGTGTAAAATATGTAGCACCGAGTGGACAGTAGAGGATAACGAAGTTGTAAAGTTTTGTCCAGTTTGCTATACAAAGGTCGGTATAGATGAGTCTATTAACGAGGTTAATACAAAGGCTATCTTTAGACAAGTACAAGGACTACTAGAAAATAATAGATTTAAGGAGGCTGTTGCACTTCTTCAAAGGGCAATCACTAGAGGCGATGCCTATGCTGAATATATGCTTGGCGAGTGCTATAACAGTGGTTGGGGTGTTGATAAGGATAAAGACAAGGCGATAGAACTATTTACTCAATCGGCAGAACAAGGCTACGTAAAGGCACAATATGAGCTTGCAATGAGCTATTGTAGAAGTTTTACAAATGATATTGAGGTATTGCATAGTGCAGAATACTGGTTTGATAAGGCACTAAAACAAGGCTTCAAGTGTGAAAAAGAGCAAGCTATTGTAAAGAAAAAACTTGCAGATTTGTACGAGTTTGGAGTAAGTACGGCAATGGACGAGGTAAGGGCTTTGGAGTTATACGAGGAGGCTTGCGACCTTGATATTACTAGCCTTGGGTACGAAGTGCCATTGTGCTATTTCTACGGAATTGGTGTGGAAAAAAATTATAAAATGGCATCAATTATTTTTGATACATTTGCAAATAATGGCAATATTCTTTCAAAAAAATATCTTGCAATTTGCTATCAAAATGGACTTGGCGTGGAAAGGGATATCGAAAAGGCTATGAGCTTATACAAAGAGGTGTACGAAGATGAACTAAAGCTTATTGAGACCTCCTATGATGAAAATAATGAAGAAAGCGTAGCAAACCACGATGAAAATTTGTTTAGTCAAGTAAGTATGCAATTATCAAAGTATAATGACCTTGAAAAATGGCTAATTAAAGCAAGTGAAAAAGGTGATTTGTATGGCGAATGTGAGCTTGGTTGGTACTATTTCCATAAGGCGATTTGGTATACCAAAAAAGTCAATTATTCTTCAAAGGTGGTTGCAAACGAAAAGTCAAAATTGCTTCAAACCGATAAACTACAACAATATTACGATACTGCATTCAAGCTATTTGAAAGTTCTAGTAATAAAGAATTTAGAAATGCTATGTACCTACTTGCATACTGCTATGAATATGGACTAGGTACAAAGAAAAATCTAAAACTTGCAAAAAAATATTACAAAAATGCAATTACACCAGAGGATACATTTGCTAAAAAGATACTTAAAAAGCCTAAATTCTGGTTTAGATAATAGGGTAGAAAGTTACCGTTTTTATAAATACTATTTATATTCTTATAGTTAGAATAGGCTTATATAATCAATCAATATGGCAGATTTGCCTGACTAACATATTCAAAAAAATAGTTTATAAAATAGAAGTATATAATATAAAAAGAGATAGTAATTTGCTATCTCTTTTATTTTTATAAAATATTAATAATTGTTAATTAATAACCAAATATAATACTTAATGTATCAAAACTATATGATAAAGTTACCATTATGCATAATTAAGGTTTCTTCATTACCTTTAATACCTATTACTTCAAGGTCAGATGTGCCTATCATAAAGTCAACATGTTTTGAAGATTTGTTGATACCTAAATTGTCTTGTTCGCTCTCATTTAATTCTTCTGCACCCTTAACCATAGGGTAGGCTTCACCTATTGCAAGGTGGCAACTTGCATTTTCATCAAATAGTGTTTCGTAAAATAGTGTATTTAGGTTTCTTATAGGAGAGTCAAATTGCACAAGAGCAATTTCGCCAAGGTAGTGTGAACCTTCATCGCTTTCGATAATTGCCTTTAGTGTGTCGTATCCTTTTTTAGCACCATAATCAACTATTTTTCCGTTTTCTAATTTTAGGTAAAATTCATCTACCATTTTACCGTTATGGATTAGTGGCATACTTGAGTAAACTATTCCGTTTACATCGTTTTTGTTTGGTAAAGAAAATACCTCTTCTGTTGGCATATTTGCAGTGAACTGAATACCATCTTGGCTAAGTTCGTTACCACCACTAAAGTAATAGCCTTTTGGCATACCAACAACAAGGTTAGTACCTAGTTTGTTAGTAATTTTTATTGAGTCAAACTGCTTGTTTGTTAGATAATTGCTTCTATTTTGTAAATTGTTGATGTGTTCTTCCCACGCCTTGATACTATCTTCCTTGTCTAGTCGCATAGTTTTTAGTATCATTTCCCATAGGTTATCCATTGCCTTATCTATTGGTAAACTTGGGAACATCTTTTTTGCCCAACTTTCGTTTGGAACAGCACATAAGCTCCACCTAATTTTATTGCTTGTTGCTGCATCGTAATATCTTTTTAGTAGCTCATTTCTTCTTTTTGCAACAGCACCTATAAGGTCGCTGTCAATATCCTCAAATAACTCTGGATTGTCGGATAAAATTGCTACATAACACATTTTTTTATCAGCAACCGAGTTTGCTCTATCGGCATACCACTTAGGTATATCAAGCAAGTTTTCCTTTGTTTCGTATAGGTATGATAGCTTTTTGATTTCGTCATCGCTAAACATCATTTCTACCTTTGATGCACCATTATCGTAAGCAGATTTTACAATAGCTCTTGCAAGGGGTAAGCCATTTTCATTAAAGCTAATCATTAATTTGTCGCCTTTTTGAATATTGATACCAACCTTTACTACAAGTTCTGCATATTTTGTTAATAATTCGTTAGTCATATTTACCTCTTTTTATAAATATAAAATAATTATACTACAAAACCCACCCTAAATCAACAGGGGTATATGTAATATGTTTGACTATATTAGGCTTTAATATAACTTATTTTTAAATTTTTCGTTTCGAAAATATTAGCATTATTTTGGTGATTGTATGTATTTTTACAATAATTATTTACAAAATTAACTAATTAGTATAAAATTAAAGTAGAATACAATTATAATATTGATGGAGGTATTTATTATGTCAACTGGTGCGATTGTAGGTATTGTAGTTGCCGTTGTTTTACTAATAGCCATTGTTGCTATTGTTGCTTGGGCAATCTCTACACGAAATAAATTTGTAACAATGGAAGAGGGTGTTAATGAGGCATTTTCTACAATGGACGTTTATCTAAAAAAGAGGTTTGACCTTATCCCAAATCTTGTTGAAACTGTTAAAGGTTATGCTAAACACGAGAGTGAAACACTTACTAATGTAATTGCTGCAAGAAATGCAACAAATACACAAAACCTTAACGACAAAATCAAGGCAGAGGGCGAACTTACTAATGCTTTATCAAAATTGATGATGTTGTCAGAAAGTTATCCAGACCTTAAAGCTGATAGACAATTTTTGAATTTGCAAAATGAGCTTCAATCTATTGAAACAGAGATTGCTCATTCAAGAAAATACTACAATGGTAATGTTAAGAACTATAACACTGCAATTAGGGTATTCCCTGCAAACTTGATTGCTAATCATATGAAACTTGAAAAGAAAACATTTTTCGAGATTGATGAGGCAAGCAGACAAAATGTAAAGGTATCATTCTAAAGATATCGACTTAAAATGATAAAAAAAGTATCAAAAAGTTTAATAATTATTGCTATATGTATAATGGCTTTTGCTTGTTTTTTAATCCCAAATAACGAGCAAGTTATCCAAACCGAGCAATTTATCGTAAGTAATAATCTATACTCAAATAATGCTGTTGCGACAAGTGACAGTGGTTTTGAGATAGATAATTATAGTGCGAAAATTGATTGCAGTGAGGGTAGAAAAGCAAAAGTAACCGAGCAAATTACGGTAATATATCACGAATATAGACACGGAATTTATCGTGATTTGAATATGGCAAATGGCGAAGATTACTCAAAGATTTCTGTGCAAGGTGCAGAGTTTAGCCTTGAAAAAAATTATGACTATATTAGATTGATTATCGGTAGTGCAGATAGGTATGAAAATATGGAAGTACCTATACAATATACAATAAGTTATCATGTTGTTATGCCAAAATTTGAGGACAGCAAGGATAGTTTGTTGTACAATGTTGTGCCATACGGCTTTACTACCTCTATTAATAGTTTTGATGTTGATATGACTTTGCCAACAAGTACTGTTTTAGGCTTGCAAGTACATTCAGGTTATATGGGTATAGAGGGCAATCCTTATTCTGAGTATGAGCTTAAGGGTAATCATTTATTAATCCGTAATAAAGAAGGAATGCAACTAAATAGCGAAAGTGGAGTCGGCGTAAGGATAGATTTTCCAAGTGGTACTCTTGCTAAAGTTGTAAATCTTGAACCATTATATATTTTCCTAGTTGGAGCAGTAATACTGATTGCTGCAATTGTTGTACTATTTGTGTTTGGTAGAGATGACAAAATTGTGGAGGTTGTTAGATTTGACCCACCTTACAATATGTCTCCAACCGATGTAGGCTACTTGATTGATGGCAAAATAGATAATGAAGATATTACAAATTTATTTTTCCATTGGGCAAAACTTGGAGCTATGGAGATTCACGAGGAGGATGATAACCTCGTTTTTGTAAAAACTGGTGAACTTCCTGATACTTGTAAACCCTATGAAAAATCGTTATTTGCTAGTTTGTTCTTAACTGGAAAGATTGTAAATCCAAATAATTTCAATTCAACCTTTATAGATAAGTTTGTAAACTGTAAATCATCTATAAAAAAAGAATTTGCAGGCAAAATATATACTAAACAAAGTAAAAATATAAGCAAATTGTTTATGTTGCTTGCTGTGCTTTTTGTAATGATAGTTAGTACGCTTAGTGATTATATTAAGTATGGTGCAATGGATTTGAGTATTGGATTCCTTGGTATTATTATTGGTTTTGTTGTACTTGGATACTATTCAATGGGTAAAGTACTTATGGAACACATTTTCAAGATACATCAAAAAAATAAACGGATAATGTATTTTTTAGGTTATGGTTTACTCGGTGTGGTTATTGCAGTTGCAGGTATGTTTTTGCTTAGCTTTATGCAAAAATTTACTTTGATTAAAAGTTTTTGTATGATAATTTGTCCTATATTAACTTGTTGGATTGCACCATATATTTGTAAAAGAACCGATGAATATAACGAAATTTTGGGCGAAATCCTTGGCTTTAGAAACTTTATTTTGGTTGCAGAAAAGGATAGATTAGAGGCTTTAGTTAAGGATAATCCCGAGTACTATTACGATATATTGCCTTATGCAAATGTTCTTGGTGTAACCGATATCCTTCAAGATAAATTTAAGGATATTCCTCTTGAAATGCCATATTGGTATCGTTCAAATAATATCACTTTATTTGATATTTATATGATGAATAATATTAGCCGTACACTAAATGGTGCAGTTGTTAGTCAAGTTGCTAGTGCTACTGCAAAAGGTGTAGGAAATTCCGTTTCTAAATTCGGTGGAGGTAGTTCCGGTGGTGGATTTAGTGGTGGAGGCTTCGGTGGTGGAGGTGGTGGTAGTTGGTAAACTACTATCAAAAATAATTAATATAAAAGTCGACTTTTATGGTCGACTTTTTTTATATTATTTCACAAATTTTATGTGCTTTTTATATGTATTCTAATATATTTTTATATTTCAATTTTAATAAATGATAGTTTATTTATTCAAAATAGATGCTTAAACATTGAATTATGCAATAAAATAAAATTTTTCCATTTTGTAAAAATTGGCATTTGTCACAATAAAACAAGCCTTTAGCATATTATATAATACTAAATTTTGCGAGGTATGTATGCAAGGAAGATTAATTGTATTTACTTACACGACAAAAGCTGTACTTCCACTTGAGAATACGGATATATATATTACCAATGTGGAAAAAACTGAACTACTAAAAAAGTTGACTACGGATAGCAATGGTAAAACGGAAGTGGTTTCAATAGATACTCCGGATATTAGCAATTCATTGTCTCCAGAAAACGAGTTGCCTGTATTTAAATCCGTTTCGGTTTTTGCAAAAAAAGATGGATATTTCAACCTGCTTGTTAATGGGGTGCAGATTTTCCCAGATAGGACATCTATTCAAAATATTATGATGGTACCACTACCAGATAATTATACGGGGGATAATACTGAAGTAGTAGAGATTCCACCTCAAAATTTATAGGAGGGTGTATGAAAACAATACCAGTTATTCCAAACACAATCACGGTCCATTTAGGTCCACCTGATAAGCCAGCAGAAAATGTGACTGTACCCTTTGTCGACTACATAAAAAATGTTGTAAGTAGCGAGATTTATCCTACATGGAATTATGATGCGATTGTAGCAAATACACTTGCTATCACAAGTTTTGCACTGAATAGGGTTTATACGGAATTTTATCCTTCAAGGGGCAAAAATTTTGATATCACAAGCAGTACTGCAATTGACCAAAAGTTTGTAAAAGATAGAAATATATTCAATAATGTAAGCAAAATTGTAGATGATTTCTATTATATGTATGTTCGTAGAAAGGGTAATATTGAGCCACTTGCAACAAAGTTTTGCAATGGTACAACTGTTACTTGTAATGGGCTAAGCCAATGGGGTAGCGAGTATATGGCAAGGGGTGGCAGTAGTTATATGGATATACTATATTCCTATTATGGTAGGGATATAGAGCTTGTTACTAATGCACCTATTAAGGATATCAAATATAGCTATGCAGGTGTCTTAAATAAAGGCGATTCGGGATTGCCTGTAAGAAGAGCACAAGTGATGTTAAATAGGGTATCTAATGCCTATCCTTCTATCCCAAAGGTTGACACCGATGGCAAGTATGGTCCTCGTACTGAAAAGGCTGTAAGAAAATTTCAGGAATTATTCAATTTGCAAATTGATGGCATTATCGGTAAGGCTACTTGGTATGAACTTGTAAGACTTTATGTGGGATTAAATAGGTTAAACGAACTTAATTCGCTTGGTCAAAAGTATTTCGATGTGTCGCTTAGCTATCCCGAGGCACTTAAGTTTGGCGATAGGGGAAAAGATGTAAAGGTTATCCAATACTATATTAATGTTATCGCTGAAAACTATGGTTATTTGCGACCTATTTCAATTGACGGAATATACGGAAATGATACCGTTAATGCTGTTAAAACTTTCCAACGAGTGAATGGTATGCAAGTAGATGGCATTGTTGGTAAAAATACTTGGAATAGAATGTACAATGCTGTATCGGGTGCAATTAATATGGAAAGAGAAGTGGATTATAGGATAGATACCGAACTTAGTTATCCAGGCTTTGTAATAAGTGAGGGCGACAGGGGAGATAATGTTTTATATATTCAAACTAGACTAAATGAAGTGGCAAAAGTCTTTAATACTGCATTCAGAGTGGCAGAAACGGGATTTTTTGGCAACGATACAAAAAACTCTGTTTTACGATTTCAGCAGAGCTATGGTCTTGAACAAACCGGTAGTGTAGATAAAATTACTTGGAATGAACTTAACCAAGAATATTACAATGCGATGTCCATAGACAACAACCAAAATAGTCAAATTCCGTATAGAACACTAAATCTATTTGATGAGGATAGGGGGTAATTATGGATAGAGGTATGCCGATTTTATATATGCAACAAGCATTAAGGAAATTAAGTTATTATTATCCTATTTTTAGGGTTATTCCAACTGGTGTGTATGATAAAAATACAAGGCTTGCAGTGCTTGATTTTCAAAAATATTTTAACATTATTCAAACGGGAAGAATAAACAACGAACTATATGAAAAAATTGATGCAGAGTATATAAAAGTGCTTATTGATGAAGAAAAAGAAAATAATTTGAGTAAGCAATTTTCATTTTCAGAGGGTGAAAGTGGCGATATTGTAGGCATTTTTCAAATTTTAAATAATTTTTTATCAAATTCATTTACAAATATTAAACTATTAGAAATCAACTATTTGATGGACGAATATACCGTAAATGCTGTAAAAGTAATTCAAACTATACTTAATATTAAAGATGATGGAATACTCAATAATGAAGTGTTTATAGGGTTAAAATCAATTATAAACGGTTATTTTTAGCATAAATTAAAAAAAATCAAAAAAATTTTAAAATTTTACTAATAAATAAACAGTCTAAATTGTTGAATGGGTATAATCTCAAATCCCTATATTTTTTCAATAGGTAGGCTTGCTTTCATGCAAGCCTCCGGTTGAAAACCATTAGACAAAAACTATTATATATGCTAAAATAATAGTTATGAGTAGTAAGGTAGATAATGCATCGCTTAATGACAACTTAATATTACTTCAAGCTGGAAACGAGAGTGCTTTTGATAGGGTATATGAGATGACTAATAAGTCGGTTTATATGCTCGTTCTTTCTATTTTAAAGGATTCGTATAAGGCTGAAGATATTATGCAGGATACATATGTAAAGATTCGTAAAAATATCGGGCAGTATCAACCTAATACCAATTCTTTAGCATGGATATTGACTATTGCTAAATCACTTGCAATAAACGAATATAATCGTGCTAAAAGAGATTTACCTACCGATTTTACCGAAGCTACTATGCAAAAACCTTATATTGATAACAGTTTTGATAGGATTGCAAATAGACAAATTTTAGAAGAGGCCTTTAAGGTTTTATCGGAAAGGGAAAGAGGAATTGTATTTTTACATGCCGTAAAAGGTATGAAACATAAAGATATAGCAAAGGTTTATGATATTTCACTTAGCAATACTTTGTGGATTTATCATAACAGTATGAAAAAGTTGAAAAAAGTTCTTGAAGGAGAGTTAAATGAGTAGATTGTCTAATCGAAAACTTAATAAATTACTACAAGATGCTATTGAAAGTATTAATGTACCTGATGTAAGGGACAAAGCAAAAAAAGTCCCTATTAATGCAGTACCTACTACAACTAGCACCGTAGCAAAAAAACAGCTACCAAAAAAGAGAATTGCAGTGGCGTGTATTGCTATGTGTTGTTTGATTGTGATGTGCACTTGCATAGGTGTAATTGTACCTCAACAATTTAGTAAGGCACCAGTAGTAAACGATATAGCGTATGTAACTGTTGATATTAATCCTTCATTTACAATTAAACTCGTAAACGGAAAGGTTCAGGATATAACCAATAACAACAAAGATGCTGGTATAGTTCTTGCAGGTATTGATAGTAAAGAGATTATTGGTAAAGATTTTGATACGGCTATTAATCGAGTACTCGAAGAGTCTGCAATTACTGGATTTATTGACTACGGTCCAATTAAATCTATTCAACAAAAACGAAATGCAGTTAAGATTGGCGTAATCGGTGAAAATGGCCTAGTAAATGATACATTAGCTACAAATATCGAAAATTCAGTTAAAAATTTCTTTAAGTACAAAAATCTTTATGCTTTTGTTGTGCAAGATAGGGTGATAAAGCAAGCTAATGATGATACAATGGAAAAATACGGTATTACTTTAAGTAAGTACGAACTTATAAAAAGTGTTTACTGTGTAGAACATAAAAAAATCATTATTGATAAATTTAATGATTATGCACTAGATAAGTTTGTTAAGGAAAACAAAGATGCTAGAGTTAGCGATTTGTATAATAGACTTTTAGGTGTGAAAAGTGATAAAATACAACAAATTTATACAAATATTCATAATCTAATCGCTAAAAAAGATGATTTTGAAAAGTATGTTAAAGATAATCTTAACATAATTAATGAGGATTTGGATAATTTTATTACTACTCAAATTGAAACTCTTAAGGAAGAAGGCATTATCCAATTTATTACTGAATGTGATAATGAGGCTAAACAATATATAGATAATTTACTTAATGAAGTAGGTGGGTATAAGGTGATTTTAGATTCAATTGATAGTATCATTGATGAATTACGAAAAGGTCCAAATATGAATACGGACGAAATTATTAGTGAATTATCTAGTATATCTGATTGGCTAAAGAGTTTGAGGGAAAATAATATATTTAACAAATGAAAAAATTAAAATTTTTTATTACAAGTGCAATAATTTGCACTTGTATTTTTAGTTTATCGGGGTGTAAAAATAATGTCGAAAGTTATACTTTTAATGGTAGTATAATTTTTGAAAATGAACTTGCAAATAATGTTTCGGTGCTTGTCAATGGAGTTAATGCATTCTATTCAATAGATGGTAAAGTGAACTTAACTAACCTCTCAAAAGGGGATATAATAACCTTTTATAAAAAGGGTTATATTTGTAACGATATTATAACTATTGATAAAAATATCAACAATTACGAAGTGCATTTGCATCTTGACGGGTTCAAAAAGGTAAAGGTTATCTCAAGTGTAGATGTAGATTTTGATATTGTTGATTATGATAATGGTAACTTTAATATAAAGTTTGATGTGCCTAATGGCTATTTCTTTACGGGTTATTATATTGATGATATTTTGATATCTAAAGATAAAAATTTTTTGTTTAATAATGATTATCGTGGGAATATTGAAACAAAATTTGCCGTTGCTTGTAATGTAAAATTACTTAAATCCGATTGTAGTTTAATTGAAGAGTTGGTTGTTCCAAAGAATAGTATTGTGTCTTTAGATGATTATATAAACGATTCAAGGGTGTTTGTAGGGTGGAAATGTAACGGCGAAATAGTATCAACTGATATTAATTTTAGTCCACAAATAACCGAAGATACTACATTTTATTTGATAGATGAAATCGCATATATTGACTATATCGTAGAAGATAGGACAGTTGATGTACATACTAATACCACATTTGATGTATATATTAATAACGAGTTAAAACTAACTAATCAAACAGCTTCTTGCATAAATATTGCAAAGCTATATCAAAATAGTGGAACTTGTGTTGTTAAACTTGTAAATAATCAGTATAATTTGTGTAAAGAATTTACTGTTAATGTGGTAAATGATTACACTATAAATAATGCAAATATTATTAAGTATAATGACCGATTTTTTGTGGTTGTTCCATTGTTTAATACAGACTATCGGTTAAGTATAAAAGTAGATAATAAGGTTGTAAACGATATACTTAAACTTAAAAGTGATTTGTACTATGTTGATGTAACTGACTATATAATTGATGGAACAAATACACTACAAATTGCAACTGTCGATAGCGACAATATAGTATCAAAATATGTAAGTAATAAAGAATATCATAAACAATACAACTTGCCTATTCCAAAGTTTATGTTTGCAAAAAACAGACTTTATATAACCAATAATAATAGTTATAATGCTTATTTGGTTGTAAATGGTATCATAAAAGATAAAATAATAGACAATGTAATTGATATTTCAAAGTGTAATAATACTAAATTAGGTATTATGTTTT
>JAHHUG010000038.1 GCA_020024085.1 Christensenellaceae bacterium
CCTAATTGGCTTATTATATGGTTGATAATGCACAAAATTGGTCTAAATAAACAAATTTTAGGTAAAATAAACAATTACTTTATTGATTTAATTAACTTTTTTTTGCTATTTATTTACTATAAAACAATATTATGATATAATAGTTCAGTATGGGGATTATATAGTAAAATTTTATGTGAAATTTTTTGTTATATCCCTTCAGTTATGAGGTTTAATATTATGACAAAGGTTTTATTAACAGGTACCTCTGGTGCTATGGGTAGTGAAGCTATCAAAAGTATTGTAGCATCGGGAATTGCCGATAAAATTAGAGTTCTATTAAGAGATAAACCATCTAATAGACGTTTAGCTAAAAAATTTAGAAAACAAGACATAGAGGTTATATTTGGAGATTTGGCAAACTACGAAGATTGCCTAAAATCCGTTAAAGATATGGATTATGTATTACATATGGCAGCAATTATTTCACCTATTGCAGACCATAACAAGCAAAACACGCATAATTCTAATTTTGTTGGCACAAAAAATTTGGTTGACAGCATTATAGAGCTAGGTCAACATACAAAGTTTGTACATACTTCAACAGTTGCAGTTTATGGTGGCAGAAACTATCTTGCACCATGGGGAAGGGTTGGTGACCCACTTATGCCTTCAGCATACGATTGCTATGCTATGAGTAAACTAATGGCAGAAAGATATGTAATTGATTCAGAGCTTGAAAACTGGGTTGTAATTAGGCAAACAGCAGTTCTACATAATAAATTATTTACCAACAATTTGGGTGATGGTTTGATGTATCACACCAATCTAAATGGTCCACTAGAATGGGTAACTGCTCATGATAGTGGTGTATTAATGGAGCATCTTGTTGAGTACGACGCGGAAGGTAAACTTGATAGCGATTTCTGGAGAAAATGCTACAATATCGGTGGTGGCGACACTTGTAGAGTAACAGGATATCAAACACTTAATGATGGATTTGGATTATGCGGAGCTAAATTAGAGCAATTATTTAAGCCAAATTGGTCTGCAATCCGTAATTTCCATGGTATTTGGTTTACCGATTCCGACAAACTTGAAGATTACTTGCACTTTAGAAGTGAAAGTTTTGATGACTATTGGAAACAAATGGCAAAAAGATATTGGTATTTTGCCTTTGGTCGACTTGTTCCAAAAAAATTGATATCAAAACTTGTCCTTGAGCCACTAACACACGATACTAATGCACCAAGATATTGGGTAGAACACAATATTGAGGGTAGAGTTAATGCATTTTTTGGTGGTAGGGAAGAATATGATAAAATAGGAGATTGGGATACTTTCCCACTTCTTGTACACGGCAAAACTCCGGAGGGAGATATTGATTATAATGCTTTAAAAGATATCAACAATTCGGATAAATATAAACTTAATCACGGTTTTGATGAAACTAAGCCTGTTTGCGAATTAGATATTAACGATATGATTGCTGCTGCTACTTTTAGGGGTGGTAAGCTGATATCTACCACTATGCAAAAGGGCGATATGTACACAAAATTAGAGTGGGAATGTAGCGAAGGACATAGGTTTTTTGCAAGCCCATATGCTGTACTTTTTGCAGGGCATTGGTGTAATGAGTGTTGTTTGAAATATCATTGGAACTGGGATAAACTTGCAAGAAACAATCCGTTTTTTGCTCAAGTACACTATAATATGTTTGGGAAAGATGAGCTTCGTGAGTATCCTTATAGCGAACACGAAGATGATTTTATAATTAAGGATTAGAATGAAAAAAGCAATTTTATATGTTTTTTCTGGCACTGGCAATACAAAAAATGTGGCAGATGAATTTAAGAAAAATTTAATGAACTATGATATAGAAACTACTATTTATATGATATCTGATAATTTTACGGATATTCCAAATCCTAACAGTTACGATATTATAGGTGTAGGCTATCCAATACATGCTTTTAATGCACCACAACTTGTAATTAATTTTGCAAAGGCATTACCTGATGTAGAGGATAAATATACTTTTATTTTCAAAACTTCGGGTGAACCTCTAAAATTAAATGATGCTTCTAGCACAAAACTTATAAAGGTTCTAAAAAAGAAGGGTTATGATGTTTGTTTGGAGCGTCATGCAGTAATGCCATACAATATGATATTCCGTCACAATGATGATATGGCAAAGCAACTTTGGGTACTTGCAAAGCACTTGACTAGGATTTATGCAAGTGAAGTTGCAAAGGGTAAGCGAGAAAAAATCAAATATCCAAGGCGAAGAACCTTTATGACCTATCCGTTTAGAATAGAGTGGTATGGTGCAAAGTTTAATGGCAAATTATACAAAGTTGATATGAACAAATGTATTAATTGTATGAAGTGTGTCAATGCTTGCCCAACTCATAATATTCAGTTCAAAAATGGTAAGTTCGTTTTTGGTAATGATTGTATAATGTGTGTTAGATGTTCGTTTAACTGCCCAACAAATGCAATTAGCATTGGTTTGTTAGATAGTTGGAAGGTTAATGGAAGCTATAAATTAAAGCAACTTGAACTTAACAAAGATATCAAGGGAGATTTTATTAACAGCGATACAAGAGGTGTATGCAAAAAAGTGTACAAAGCATATGTTGATAGGTCTCAAGAGATACTTATTGACGAAAGTAACAATGCACGAGTAGTTGTACCAACCGTTGAACCACTTGATAATTTAACAGCAACAGAGGTTGAACCTATCCAAGAAAATGTAGATGTTGAGTGTGGAGAAAGTGTTATTACAAAGGCTTAGTAGGTGTATTTGATAATTAATTTTTCATCACTTGTTGAATAAATACAAAATTTTAGACTATTATAATAAAAAATAACGATTATTCGTTATTTTTTTTATTTTGACTAATATTTTTGTGATTTAGATTGTTTAATAAGTAAAGAATAAATACAAGGGGTGGAAAAATGATTGTTGCTATTGTTTACAATTCATATGCAGGGCATACAAAAAAATATGCTGAAATGTTGTCGGAAAGTATAATGCTACCAATTTTTTCGGTTGATGATGCAAAAAGATACTTGCCAAAAAATAGTGAAATCATTTATCTATCGTGGGTAAAAAATAACCGATTGACAAGATATAACAGTGTTAAAAGATATTTTAATGTTGAGATGGTTGGTGTCGTTGGACTTAATAATTATGATAGTGACCAATCAAAGTTGAACTTTATCGGTTATAATAATATCGAAACTAACAAGGTGTTTTTCCTAAAAGGTGGACTTGATTTAGATAAGCTACAATTTTTAACAAGGTCTTATATACATAATGTTGGTAAAAGACTTAAAGATTGTATTTTGAAAAATGGCGATTGTTCAACCGAAAAATACGAGCAAGTTTCACTTTGTGAGCATGGTGGAAACTACATCAGTAGGAATAACCTAAACGATATAATTGGGGTGTATAAAGAGCATAACTATATATAATTTTTTACTTATAATCTTCTCCTTAAGGGTTCAAAATTTTTTTGAATCCTTAATTTTTACAAAAATAAATATAATATTACTGTGTTTTATATAATATAATACTATTTGTAAAAATTGACCTATTATTATAATGATAAAATTAGTTTAGTATGGTATAATGTATGTAAATACAAATGGTATATTAGTTTACAAGTCTAGTAAATTAATTGTTAATAAAATAAATGTATATTGTAAACTAGAGGAGTATATAAATGGAACATACACATGACCACGAACATAATAGGAAGCCTATTATAAATAGATTGTCAAGGGCTCAAGGGCATCTTGCTGCTGTGAAAAAAATGGCTGAAGAAGATAGGGATTGCGAAGAATTAATTGTTCAACTAGAGGCAGTAATTTCTGCACTTAAAAATACACAAAAGCTTATTTTGGAGGACCATATAAAACATTGCATTGTACATGCAGTGATGGACGGCGACCTAGATAAGATTGATGAGCTTAACAAGGCAATAGATAAAATGTTATAAAAATGTGGTACTATTTGTAGTACCTTATTTTTATAATTATTCAATTATTATATTACAAAAGTTTTATTTGTATAATAGTTTTGATTTAGCTATTATGAAAAATGCTGTTTTATATAATACTTGTACTTATTTTTAAGATTGCATATAAAAGTTAATAGATTTATTTTAAATTATTTATTGACTTTACAGTAAGTGTATACTTTATAATGTTTAATATTAAAATTCAAAGGATTTGTTATGGTTAAAAAAATATTAAAGAGCGTAAGAGAATACAAAAAAGAATCTTTGCTTGCTCCATTTTTTGTGGCATTAGAGGTTGCTTTTGAGTGTTTGATAGTGTATATTATGTCACTACTTATTGACTCTATTTATTCAGTAAATATTAATAGTGTAGCAATATATGGTAGCATACTTGTTGCACTTGCAGTTGGTGCATTATGTTGTGGTGCTGTTGCAGGTAGGTTTGCTGCAGTTGCTGCTGCTGGATTTGCTAAAAATTTGAGGCAGGATACTTTTTACAAAATACAAAAGTTTTCTTTTTCAAATATAGATAAGTTTTCTACTGCAAGTTTAGTTACAAGGCTTACAACAGATATTACTCATATGCAAAATGCATATATGATGGTTATTCGTACTGCTGTTCGTGCACCACTTATGATTATTACAAGTTTCACAATTGCAATGACTATTAACTGGAAATTATCATTAATCATTTTCGCAGTAATACCTATTCTTGCACTTGGTGTATTTATTCTTGTTAAGTTGTGCTTGCCTGTCCTTGATAGATTGTTTGTTCGCTATGACAATATGAATAGAACTTTAAGGGAAAATATCAAGGCTATTAGGGTTGTAAAATCCTATGTTCGAGAAAGCCACGAGGAAGAAAAGTTCAAAATTAAGTCGGAAGATGTTCGTAGAGATTTCACAATTATTGAAAAGATAACAGCCCTTGCTACACCTTTAATGCAACTTGTAATTTATGTTGTTATTACATTGATTGCAACTATTGGTGCAGTAACCATTATTAAAACTTCAGGTGGTTTCGATGAATTAGGTAATCCAATTTGGGGAGCTCTTTCTACTGGACAACTTAGCAGTTTAATCAACTATACAATGCAAATTATGATGAGTTTGATTATGCTTACTATGGTATTTGTAATGATTGTTATGTCGGAGCCTTCAACTAAAAGAATTGTCGAAGTTCTTGATGAAGAAATAGATATTAAAAATAACGAAAAAGATTACAAAACCGTTGAAAATGGTGATATCGAATTTAAAAATGTTTCATTCAAATATAGCAAAGATGCAGATAGATATGCACTAAAAAATATCAACATCAAGATTAATAGTGGTGAAACTATTGGTATTATTGGTGGTACTGGTAGTAGCAAATCAACACTTGTTCAGCTTATCCCAAGACTTTATGATGCAACGGAAGGTGAGGTTATTGTAGGCGATAATAATGTTATGGACTATGATATTAAAGCTCTTAGAGATGCAGTAAGCGTGGTACTACAAAAGAATATTTTGTTTAGTGGCACCATTAATGAAAACTTGAGGTGGGGTAACGAAAATGCTACCGATGAGGAAATTGTAGAGGCTTGTAAACTTGCTTGCTGTGATGACTTTATTGCAAAGTTCCCAAAGGGTTACGAAACATATATTGAGCAAGGTGGTACAAATGTTTCGGGTGGACAAAAGCAAAGATTGTGTATTGCAAGAGCTTTACTTAAAAAACCAAAGGTACTTATCCTTGATGACAGTACAAGTGCTGTCGATACCAAAACTGATGCACATATCCGTGAAGCATTTATGGAAAAAATACCTAATACTACAAAACTTATTATTTCCCAAAGGATAACTTCAGTTAAAGATGCTGATAAAATTATTGTAATGGATAATGGTAGTGTTAGTGGATTTGGTACTCACGATGAGCTACTACAATCTAACGAAATATATAGAGAAATTTATGAAATCCAAACAAAACTAAATAGGAGGGATAACGATGAAGAAGAAAATATCCATTAAAAAAGAAGATTTGAAAGTCCTTCCTAGAGTGCTTAAGTATCTATTCAAGTCGTACACTTGGCAAATGATACTAATATTTATCACATTAATTATAAGCTCTGTCGGTCAATGTATGATGCCTATAATTATGCGAACCCTTATTGACAAAATTATTTATCCAGGTATTTCTTCTGGATTAAATGCTGTTCAAGGGGAGATAGTAAACTTTTTGATATTTATTTGTTCAATATTTGGACTTGGTGTGTTGTCTTCGTATGTGTGGGCTACTCTTTGTGGTGTTACTGCTCAAAAGTTTATCGACCTTATGAGAAAAGATGTATTCAACCATATGCAACAACTACCTATCAAGTACTTTGATACTCATACTCACGGAGATATTATGAGTATCTACACTAACGATATTGATGCAATGCACCAAATGATTGCTTCAAGTATTCCACAAATATTCAACTCTCTTATTATTGTTGTTACACTTATTACAATTATGATGACTTATAGCTTATGGCTATTTATGGTAGAGTTGTTTGGTGTGGCATTGATGTTTATCGTGGTAAAAACCGTTGGTGTAAAAAGTACAAAATACTTTATCAAACAACAGGCTGTTATTGGTTCTTTAGAGGGATATGTAGAGGAGATAATGAACGGTCAAAAGGTTGTAAAGGTGTTCAACCGAGAGGATAAAGTAGAGGAAAAATTTGATAAAATCAACAATGAAGTTTGTTTAGATTCTACAAAGGCTCACTCTTATGGTAATATGATGATGCCAATTATGGGTAATATTGGTAACTTGTTATATGTGCTTGTAGCTTTTGTCGGTGGAATATTGGTTCTTACAAATTCAATGAATGTCTCTTTAACTGGTGTATCTAATTTCGGTGTAGAGTCGATTGGTCTTGTTGTATCATTTTTGTCAATGAGCAGAGGTTTTTCTAATGCGATAGGTCAAACTTCTCAAGAGGTTAATGCAGTTGCCCTTGGTATTGCAGGAGCAAAAAGAGTTTATGATTTACTAGATGCGCCTATCGAGTATGATGAAGGTTATGTAACCCTTGTAAACTGCGAGGAAAAAGATGGCGAAATTGTTGAAAGCGATAAGCATACAGGCAGTTGGGCTTGGAAACACCCTCACAAAGATACAAATACTGTTACCTATCAAAAACTAGAGGGCAAAATTGAATTGCATGATGTAGACTTTGGTTATACCGAGGATAAAATTGTGCTTCACGATATAGATATCACAGCTAATCCTGGTGAAAAGATTGCTTTTGTAGGTAGTACGGGTGCAGGTAAAACAACCATTACAAACTTAATTAATAGATTCTATGATATTGCTGATGGTAAGGTAAGATACGATGATATCAACATTAACAAAATCAATAAGGCAGACCTTAGAAAAACTCTTGGTGTGGTACTACAAGATGTATATTTGTTTACTGGTACTGTTATAGATAATATAAGATATGGTAGACTTGATGCCACTGATGAGGAGTGTATAAAAGCTGCAAAACTTGCCAATGCTGATGGCTTTATTGAGAGGCTTCCAGATGGATATAATACGGTACTTACCAATGCCGGAGACAACCTTTCGCAAGGTCAAAAACAACTTATTTCTATTGCCCGTGCTGCTGTTGCTGACCCACCAGTTATGATACTTGATGAGGCTACATCTTCAATCGACACAAGAACAGAGGTGCTTGTTCAAAGAGGTATGGATAGTTTAATGAAGGGTAGAACGGTATTTGTAATTGCACATAGATTATCTACAATCCGTAACTCTGATAAGATTATTGTTCTTGAGCATGGCAGAATAATTGAACAAGGCAATCACGATAGTTTGATTGAAAAGAAGGGTAAATATTACGAACTATATACTGGGAAGATTGAAATGGATTAAAAATCACAAAAAAATTGCTAGAAATAGCAATTTTTTTTGTTAATATCCTTGATTAAATTATAAAGTATAGTAGAATATATTAGTAAGATAATTAAATCTAGGAGGATATATGGAAAAGAAAATTTTGAGAAGAAAGACTATTATTGGTGTTTTCTTGTTTGTGGCTATTTTTTCAACATTAGCTGCACTTGCTAGTATCTACGATTTGCAAGTTTCACAAAAACTTACAGCAGGTCATTTATCTCCAGATAGCTACTATGCAAATAAAGATTTCTTCTTTGGATTAGTTTTAGAGGCTTTTGGTTCTTTCCCAATTTGGATTGCAATAGCTACTTTTGGTGCTATTTTATATTGTAATGCTATGAACAGAACTTTGTTCACATATAAAAAAGAGGTTTCAGTCGGTAAGGATAATGCTTTAACTGTTATTGCTGCATTTATTGGTCTTGTTGCAGTAGTTGGAGCAATGTATTTCTTAACAGCAGATACATTCAAGTATTTTCTAAAGTATGCTATGAACAAGCCTATTGCAAAAACATCTGCATATTTTGGTGTAAATATTTTGCTTTCTGCAATTATTAGTCCATTCTTTGTAAAGTATTTTGCAAATCTTGATGAGGAAATGCTAAAAAAACTTAAAGCTATCGCTTGGATTATTATTGTTGCACTTGTTACAAGAATATTTATTGAGGGTATCAAACTTCCTATTGCTCGTATGAGATTTAGAGCTATGAATTGCATTGGCGATTTCAGTTACTTTACCCCTTGGTATGTAATTAATGGTGCTAGAGAATTAACCGATATTTTTACAGTTGGTGAGCTTGGCTCTATTCCTACTTGGGAATATGCTGATGCTTGTAGGTCATTCCCTTCTGGTCACACATTTGCTGCTGGTATGAGCTATGTAATTATTTGTTTGCCTGATATTATCAAAAAATGGGATAATGTAGTTGGCAGAGTATTATGCTGGATAGTACCTATTTTATTTACTGGTCTTGTTGCAATTTCAAGAATTATGGTTGGTGCTCACTACTTTAGCGATGTATTATTTGGTGGCACTATCGTATTCCTTGGCGTTATGATTGGTAGAGAAATATTTATTTGCAAAGGCAGTCACTTTAAGTGTTTTATGAAAGATAAACAATAATATAATTAAATATCATAAAAGAAAAGGCTCTCATAGTTGAGAGCCTTTTCAAAGTTTAAAAGAGAAATGAAGAATTTATTTTAGAATAAACTAAAATATAGTTATTTTATACAATAGTCGTATTTTATTATAAATAGTCGATTTTATTAAATAATTGTGACTATTTTATAATAAATCCGTTATCGTAATCAACAGTTACGGTGTCGGTGGTGTCGCCCTTTAGTATTGCTTTTGCAATCAAGGTTTCAATGTTAGCCTCAATAAATCTCTTTAGAGGTCTTGCACCAAATACCACATCGTATCCACCATTAATAATTGCATCTTTTGCACTATCTGTTACAACAAGTTTCAAGTCTTGTTTTTGTAGTCTTGCTGAAAGTTTTTCAAGCATCAAGTCAACAATACTACCAATGTTATCCTTTGATAGAGGAGTAAAGGTAACAATTTCATCAAGCCTATTCAAAAATTCTGGTCTAAAGGTTGATTTTAGTAGGCTTTCCATTTCTTGTTTGATATCAATATCGTGGTTTTCCATATTATCAAGAATAATATTGCTACCTAGATTTGATGTCATTATAATGATAGTATTCTTAAAGTCTACGGTTCTACCTTGGCTATCGGTTATTCTACCATCATCAAGCACTTGTAGTAGAATATTGAATACATCTGGGTGAGCCTTTTCAATCTCATCAAATAGTACTACTGAATATGGGTGTCTTCGTACGGCTTCGGTAAGTTGACCACCTTCGTCGTAACCTACATATCCTGGAGGAGCACCAACAAGTCTACTTACTGAGAATTTTTCCATATACTCACTCATATCTATACGAACCATATTTCTTTCATCATCAAATAGATATTCTGAAAGGGCTTTAGCAAGTTCGGTTTTACCTACACCTGTTGGACCTAGGAACATAAATGAACCAATAGGTCGGTTTTCATCATTGATGCCTGCCCTTGACCTTAATATAGCCTCACTTACTTTGTTTACTGCCTCATTTTGACCGATAACTCGTTTGTGAAGTTCGGATTCAAGGTTAAGTAGTTTTTCTTTTTCGCTACTCATAAGTTTGGTTACAGGAATACCAGTCCACTTTGCTACAATTTGAGTAATTTCATCTACTGTTACCTCATCACGAAGTATGTGGTTTTCTACCTTGTTTTTAGCTTTTTCTTCAGCTTCTTGTAGTTGTTTTTGAAGGTTAGGTAGTTCGCCGTATTGTAGTTTTGCAGCCTTTTCGTAATCGCTTACTTGTTTTGCCTTTTCAATTTCTAGGTTTACTCTATCAATTTCCGATTTGGTTTTTTGTACAATATTAATGCCAGCCTTTTCATTTTCAAGTTGGGCTTTCATTTCGTTAAACTTGCTATTAAGTTCGGCAATTTCCTGTTTGATATTTTGTAGTCGCTCTTTAGATAGTTTGTCGTTTTCCTTTGAAAGTGCCATTTCCTCAATCTCTAGTTGCATTATTTTACGGCTGATTATATCCATTTCGGTTGGCATACTGTCGATTTCGGTTCTAATCATAGCACAAGCCTCATCAATTAGGTCAATAGCTTTGTCGGGTAGGAAACGGTCGGTAATATATCTATCGGAAAGTGTAGCAGCCGAAACTATTGCACCATCGTGAATACGAACACCGTGGAAGATTTCGTACTTTTCCTTTAGTCCACGAAGAATAGTAATGGTATCCATAACATTTGGTTCTTCTACCATAATAGGTTGGAATCTTCTTTCAAGGGCAGCATCTTTTTCGATGTATTTACGATATTCATCAAGGGTAGTTGCACCTATGCAGTGTAGTTCGCCCCTTGCAAGCATTGGCTTTAATATGTTGCCTGCATCAAGTGAACCATCGGTTTTACCTGCACCAACAATGGTGTGTAATTCATCAATAAACAATAGGATTTTGCCCTCTTGTTTTTTGATTTCGTTTAGTATTGCCTTTAGTCTTTCCTCAAACTCGCCACGATACTTTGCTCCAGCGATAAGTGAGCCCATATCAAGAGCATACAAGGTTTTGTCCTTTAAGCCCTCTGGTACATCATTTTTTGCAATTCGTAGGGCAAGTCCCTCAACAATAGCAGTTTTACCAACACCTGGTTCGCCAATAAGTACGGGGTTGTTTTTTGTTTTTCTACTTAATATTCTAATGGCATTTCTTATTTCATCATCTCTACCAATAACTGGGTCAAGTTTGCCATCTTTTGCCCTTTTGGTAAGGTCAGTGCCATATTTTTCTAGCACATTATATGTGTCTTCTGGGTTGTCGTTTGTAATAGGTCCTAATTTCACTTTTTTTACCTCCTTTACAAAATCGTTTGTATTAATGTTGTATTTTTTTAAAACTTGCTTTAGGTCAATATTAGATTTTTCTATAATAGCAACAAATAAATGTTCAACACTAATGTATTCGTCCTTATCCTTTTTTGCAAGTTCCTCGCTTCTTTGTAGGATAGTAGCTAGTGTGTTAGAAATCCTTGGCTCATAGTTTCCACTTACTTTTGGTAAATTGTCTATAAGGTTGCTAATATCCTTTAGCAAATTAGCCTTATCAACTTGCATTTTTTCAAGTAGGCTAGCTATTAAGCCATCGGTATCACTAATTAACGAATAACATAAATGTTTTTCTGTTATTTCACTATTTTTGTTTGCAACAGCAATGCTTGAAGCATTGTTAATACTATCTATTACCTTCATGGTAAACTTATCAGTCACTTTCAACACCTCCTCTATTAGCAGTTGACATAGTTGATTGTTAGCAGTCTCAATCTCTTATTGCTAAAAGTATAAACCCGTTTTGATATATTGTCAACACAATTATCAAAAATTTTTGTTATTTAGTATCCAACAATAGTTTGGTCAAAATTGCCATATTATATAATAAATATTATGATAGTATATTAACAACATTTGAAAATGACAACAGTATAAAGCAATTTGTATAGAGTATTCTTTAAAAAAACTAGGTATAAAATTATACCTAGTTAATTAGTTGTATATAGATTTTAAAATAGGTTTATACAAGTATTTGTATTA
>JAHHUG010000039.1 GCA_020024085.1 Christensenellaceae bacterium
ATTTCAGCTTTATCAAAATCTTCATTAAAAGTACCCGGAATAAAAGCATCATCTGGAACATATTGAATATGTTTTTTTATTCTCATTTCATTTGTAGTTTGTAGTTTAATTACACCCTTTTTAATAAGAATAAATAATATCAAACCAACAGCAGACATGCAGAAACTAAATATTTGAGCTCCACCAATTACACCACCAAGTTTGAATGCTCCAAGCTTTAGAAACTCAAGTAATCCACGAAGTAGCCCATACCAAAACAAGTATAATGCCGATATTTCACCTGATTTATTTTTACCTCTTTTTATCAACATAATAATGAAAATTGCAAAACACAAATTCATTACACTTTCATAGAAGAAGTTTGCAGCATACCAACCTTCACTAAGTCCAAGTTCGATTAATACACCATTACCTGAGTGAATATAAACTGCAAAAGGCATCCACTGTAAATTAGGGTTTGTAATAGGAAGTCCAAACAATTCCTCATTCATAAAATTGCCCCATCTACCAATCGCTTGACCTATCAATAGTGCAGGAATAACAAGGTCAACTATATCAAATAAGGCAACTTTTTTGTGTTTACAAGCTATAACAATACCTAATAAACCACCAAAAATACCTGTCAAAATAGTTAGTCCACCTTCCCAAATATGAAATACCCTAAGGAAACTTTCAAAGTTTACCCAATACTCTTTTCGAGGTATACAATACCCAAGTCTTGCCGCAATAATTGATAAAGGTATTGTCCATAAAAATACCTCTAAAACAAAGTCTCCTGTAAATTTTTTTTCTTTTGCTAATTTATACAATACAAACAATGCAACAAGCATTGCAGATGTAAGAATTATAGCATACCATCTAACTTCCAAATCACCTATTACAAATGCAACAGGATTGATAGGTTTTGGAGTAGATGCAAGTAATGTACTAAACATATATCACCTAAAATAATCCATCAATATTTCCATTGTTATCTATTGTCATATTACATGCAACTGGAACTTTTGGAAGTCCTGGCATTAACATCATATTGCCGGCAATACATACAATAAATTCTGCACCACTCTTAAGTATTACATCTGAAATAGTAAATTCAAAATCTTTTGGTCTAGCAAGCAATTTTGGATTATCACTAAATGAATACTGAGTTTTTGCAATACATATTGGCAAGTTAGTTTTGCCAATTTCTTCAATTCGTTTAATAGCTTTTTTAGCTTTATCGGTAAATACAACTTTACCTGCACCATAAACCTTTGTAGCAACAGCTTTGATTTTATTTTCAATACTATCTTCAAGGTCGTAGGCAAAAGTTAATTCTTTATCGTTATTTTCAACAAGCTCAACAACTTTTTTAGCAAGCTCAACTGCACCAAGTCCACCTTTTTCCCAAGCTTCACAAAGTACAACATCACTTTGATGTTCTTTGCATGCATTAGTTACAAGCTCAATTTCTTTATCGGTATCGGTAATAAATTTATTTAGAGCAACAACAACGGGCATATTATAAATCTTTGTTAGATTGTCTATATGTGCAAGCAAGTTTACAAGTCCTTTGTTCAAGCACTCCAAATTCTCCTCTGTCAAATTTTCCTTACTAATTCCACCATTATATTTAAGAGAACGAATAGTAGCAACTAATACAACAGCACTTGGTTTTAAACCAGTAGTTCTACATTTGATGTCAAAAAACTTTTCTGCACCTAAATCAGCACCAAAACCTGCCTCAGTTACAACATAATCTGCATAAGTCATAGCTGTTTTAGTAGCAATAACAGTATTACAACCATGAGCAATATTCGCAAATGGTCCACCATGAACAATAGCTGGAGTACCTTCAAGTGTTTGTACAAGGTTTGGTTTAAGAGCATCTTTAAGCAAAATTGCCATAGCATTTTCTGCTTTCAAGTCCTTGCAATAAACAGGTTTATTTTCTCTCGTATAACCTATGATAATATTGCCAAGTCTTCTCTTTAAGTCATCAAGGTCCTTTGCCATACAAAGTATAGCCATTACTTCACTTGCAGCTGTTATAGTAAATGATTCCTCCCTTGGAACACCTTGCATAACACCACCTAATCCAACCATTACACCTCTAAGTGCTCTATCGTTAAGGTCTAAACATCTACAAAATGTAATTCTTCTAGTATCAATATTCAAGCTGTTACCACTTTGCAAATGATTATCTATCATAGCAGAAAGTAAATTGTTAGCAGAAGTGATTGCGTGTAAATCGCCAGTAAAATGCAAATTAATATCTTCCATTGGAGCAATTTGAGCATGGCCACCACCAGTTGCACCACCCTTAATACCAAATACTGGACCAAGAGATGGCTCTCTTAATGCAAGGCAAACCTTTTTATTGATTTGAGACATGCCATCAGCAAGACCAATTGAAACCGTAGTTTTGCCCTCGCCATATGGTGTAGGATTAATTGCAGTAACCAATATCAATTTACCCTTAGGATTAATTCTCTTGATATCAATTTTAGCTTTATATTTACCATATTGCTCTAAATTATCAGCATCAATATCCAATTTTTTTGCAATATCGGTAATTAAGTTAAGATTAGTTTCGTTTGCAATCTGTATATCAGTTTTCATACTTTACCTCGCACTTATAATATTTATATTATATACTTATATTTATATGATGTCAAATTTTTGTATTACAATATTGTATTTGACTAATTGATTATACTAAAATTACATAAATAAACTCTATTTTATAAAATTTATAATTATCATAAACAATATACATATAACCAGTTTTTATTTCGATATATAATATAGTTATTTGCAAATTAAAATTAATAGTGATATACTTATTAATATTAGGAAGGAAAAATGTTTGATTATAAATTAATTTTAGACCTAGCTATTTTGCTTTTTGTAACAAAACTATTTGGAATTATCGCAAATAGACTTCAATTACCTCAAGTAGTAGGTAATTTGCTTGGTGGATTACTAGTTGGCCCTGCTGTTTTAGGTTGGGTTTCTACTCCACTACCAAACAGTCCAATAGATTTGTTTGCAAAAGTTGGCGTAATATTGATTATGTTTTCTGCTGGTCTTGAAACAGATATAAAACACCTTAAATCAACAGGCGTTGCATCAATAATTATTATGCTATTAGGCGTACTTGTTCCACTTGGTGGAGGATTTTTAATTGCAGGAGCATTTCACGGATTTACAGAGGAAATGTTGTTCCCAAATCTATTCCACGGAGTTGTACTTACTGCTACAAGTGTAAGCATTACCGTTACGACACTTAAAGAAATGGGTAAACTTAATACAAAAGTTGGTGCATCAATTTTATCAGCAGCACTACTTGACGATATTATCGGCTTGTTTATCTTAACACTTGTATTGGGTGCTAGTGGTGATGGTGAAAGTGCTTCAAATTCATACTTGATTAATGCACTTGTTGGAGCTGGTATGTCTAATATTGGTTCACTTGCATTAAGTACATTATTGTTCTTTATATTTACAATCTTAACTGGATTAGTAATAAACAAGATATTCACATTTTTATCAAAGAAATTCCCTAGCACAAGAAGATTATCAATATTCAGTTTAGTGTTTGCTTTACTTATGGCATATTGTGCAGAAGAAATATTTGGTATAGCTGATGTTACTGGTGCATTTATTGCTGGAGTTGCTCTATCAAACTTAAAAGATACACAATATATAGAAAAGAAAATTGATACTACTTCATATATGGTATTTACCCCTATTTTCTTTGCAAATATAGGATTAAAGGCAAGTTTTAGTAACTTTACCGGTACAACAGTCGCCTTCGCAATATGCTTTACTATTGTTGGTCTACTAGCAAAAGTATTAGGTTGTGGACTGGGTGCAAAAATTGCAAGATACTCTACTAAAGATAGCTTAAGAGTTGGTTTTGGTATGATGGCAAGAGCCGAAGTTGCTTTAATCGTAGTTCAAAAAGCTATTGAAAAAAATTTGATTGAATCGGAAATGATTACCATCGTTTTATTATTAATTATAGTATCATCGTTAATTACTCCAATTTGCTTGAAACTTGTTTACAAAAAGGATAAAGGTAACGACGATATAATTAAAACAAACATCGACAAAGTTCCAACCGACTACGATGACTTCTTATTAAAAGGTTAATCAAATAATAATTAAAAAAACGAGGGCAAAAGCTCTCGTTTTTATTAATAAAGGACTAATTACTTAGTCCTTTTATTTTATTAATATACTAAAATTTATCCATCATAAACTTATTTTTTCTTTCAATAAGCAAATCAATAAACTGCTCATTATTTTCAGTCTTAGACATAGCATTTAGTAACTTTTCGGTAGCTTCAAGTGGGTCACCCTTACTTAAAACTTTTCTCATAATCCAAGTACCCTCAAGTTCCTTTTCGTTAAGTAATAAATCCTCTCTTCTTGCACCTGATTGATACAAGTCAATAGCAGGGAAAATCCTCTTTTCTTGAAGTTTTCTATCAAGGCGAATTTCCATATTACCAGTACCTTTGAACTCCTCAAAAATAACATCATCCATTCTGCTACCAGTATCAACAAGAGCTGTTGCGATAATAGTTAAACTACCACCACCCTCAATATTTCTTGCAGAACCAAAGAATTTTTTAGGTAGGTATAATGCAGCAGGGTCAATACCACCACTAAGTGTTCTACCAGTAGGATTAACAACAAGGTTATTTGCTCTTGCAAGCCTTGTTAAACTATCCATAAGTATAACTACATCTTTACCCATTTCAACAAGTCTTTTTGACCTTTCAAGCAAAAATTCTGCAACTTTTATATGATGTTCGGGTTGTTCATCAAATGTAGAAAACCACACATTACCCTTAATGGTTCGTTGCATATCGGTAACCTCTTCAGGTCGCTCGTCCACAAGCAATACTTCAAGGTCGATATCTGGATAATTTTCACTAATAGAATTAGCGATTTTTTTAAGTAATGTAGTTTTACCAGCTTTAGGTGGAGAAACAATCATTGCTCTTTGTCCTTTACCAATAGGAGCAATCATATCAATGCACCTAATTGCTAAATCTTTTTCGCTATTTTTAGTTTCTATTTTAATTGTTTGATTAGGATAAATTGGAATTAAATCGTCAAAAAACTGTCTTTTGCCAAACCTACTTGCCTCAACGCCGTTTATTTTAACAATAGACATAACAGGTGCTGGCTTATTATCTTGAATTTTAGATTTGCTAACTAATGCTTCTACGAAGTCACCTCTTCTTAAACCAAATCTTTTTATACGATTGATGTGCACATACGCATCAGTAGGACTATTTTCGAATCCTAATGTTCTTAAAAATCCATATTCAGGCGAATTCGCACCGATTAACTCAACATAACCACTTCTTGTTTCGGTATTTTCCGACCTATAATTTGCACTTCTTTCAGCAAAATATTGCATTTTTGAAGGCTCTGGACTCATATCATAGGAATTTTCTTTTGGTTCATCATCAAAATAACTATGTTCTTGTACTTGACCATCTTGAGTTTGTATATCTTGTGTAGTTTCTTCTACATCAAGTGAAATATCTTCTTTTTTTGTTGATAGCTTTTCTGCTACTGTTTTCTTTTTTTGCAAATCATGAAGTGGAAAATCAAAACCGGCATCAAATCTTTCCAAAACCTTGTCCACCAACTCTAATTTATTATAAGTTGTAGGCGATTTAACACCAACTTGCTTCGCAATATTACGAACCTCAAATAAAGAAATAGATAGCAAATCAGCTTTTGTAAAATTTTTACTATCCATATTCAGCTCCAATAAAAAAATTAATTATAAAATTTACAATAAAATTATCCTATCTATTGTATTTATGGGAAAAAGAAAAAATGTAAATTAATATAATTATAGTAATTATAAGGAAAAATATACTATAAAAATAGCATAAATCTCCTATAATTAATCCTTAAAAACGATAACCTTGGTTACCTCATCATCAAAAATTGCCCTATCAAAAGTAATTTCGTTACCCTCAACATACACTAAATCTGAGCTGTCAAATAGCTCTAAAAAATCGTCAACTTTGTCAAGACCTAAATCAATATTTTTGGTCCTATAGTGCATAGGAATAACTACATCAGGCATAAGTTTGTCAACATAATCCTTTGCCTTCTTTGCATCAATGGTATATTTACCACCAACTGGAATAAGCAAAACATTGACTGGCATAATAAATTCTGTAATAAAGGGATTACATTCCTCACCAATATCACCCATATGGCATACTTCTACACCATCTAAACGATATTTGAAAATAAGTGATTTACCTCTTCTCACTCCATTATGGCTGTCGTGATTAGCAGATACACTAGAGATATGTACACCCGATACTTCAAAAGCACCCTCGCTATCTATGATTTTAGGCGAACCTAAAACAGAACTTAGGTTGTTGTGGTCATAGTGGTCGTGAGAGATTGTAACTGCATCGGCTTCAAGTTTTGGCATTTCTTGACCAACAGAATCATTGTATGGGTCAGTAATAATTTTTGTACCTGTACTTTCTTCTAGTTGGAAGGCCGAGTGCCCTAACTTAGTAACTTTCACAATTTCCTCCATTTAGTTAATAATTACATTCTAATATAGTTTTTAATAAAATGCAAGAGAAATATACATTTTATATAATAAAAAAACCCGAACAAATCGGGTTTTTGAATTATTTTTCTGGAATAATATTGTTCTTCTTAAGCAAGTTGTGAATCTTCTCGTGTGGGTCAATAATTTTACTAACTGATTGTGTATGATTACAAGCTGCAATAATATATGCAAGATATTTGCTTAAATCTGCTTGGAAGAACCACTCTCTTGATGCAAGTTCTGGCTTTGTATATGTTAAGTTAGTAGCAAGTACACCAGCGATTAAACCTTCCTCATAAGCCTTATCGAACTTCTCAAGTCCTTCAGTAAATAATGCGAATGTAGCTGATAAGAAAATATTTTTAGCACCCTTTTCTTTAAGCTCTCTAGCAAGTTTAATAACAGAGTCGCCAGTAGCAATAATATCATCAGCAACGAAAATATCCTTACCATTTACATCGTTACCAATATATTCGTGTTGAACAATAGGGTTTCTACCATTAACAATTGTTGAGTAATCTCTTCTCTTATAGAACATACCAAGGTCAAGACCTAAAACTGATGCATAGTAAATGTTTCTGCTCATTGCACCTTCATCAGGGCTGACAATCATAAAATGCTCTTTATCCAACTTCAAATCTGGGAATTTTTTAATTAAAACCTTTAAGATTTGATATGTTGGGAAGAAATTATCAAAACCAAGTAGTGGCACTGCATTTTGTACACGAGGGTCGTGAGCATCGAATGTAATAATATCTCTTACTCCCATAGCCTCAAGTTCTTGCAACATCATTGCACAATCAAGTGACTCTCTAGCATTTCTTCTATGTTGTCTACCACCATATAAAATTGGCATAATTACTGTGATTCTCTCAGGCTTACCACCTGCAGCAGAAATAATCCTCTTAAGGTCTGCAAAATGGTCATCTGGTGACATTGGAGCCTCTTGACCAAATAGATTGTAAGTGCAACTATAATTGCCTACATCTACCATAACATAAAGGTCTCTACCTCTAACTGTTTCATTAATAACTGCTTTACCATCACCTGTTGTGAATCTTGGGTATGATGCTTCTAATAAAAAATTATCCTTTGAACAAATACCGTGTTCTTTTGCTTCTTCAGCATACCAATCAACCAAATATTTATTTACTTTTTCTCCAAGTGATTGAGCTCCTGGCATTGCTATAATTGCAAGAGGTAATCTAGGTAATTCTTCACCAAATACTTTTTTAACTGCTGGTGTCATTTCAGCCTCCTAAAAACTTTTTAATTTAGTTCATTATAACAAATTACAACAACTTTGTCATATGATTATACTCACTAAATTTAAAAGTTTTACGATAAAATGAACAATTTGTTTATTATCTTTTAGAAAAATCAAAAATATGCAAAACTATAATATTAATGTGTCAAAAATGAACGATAAAGTGCCGATTTGGTTAATTGTCGATATTTATAACTTTTTTTTATCGCAAATATATTTGGTATGAATTTTAGTTATACTATTTTTAAGAAAAATAAAAATTCTATTGTTTTTACTCTCCTTTTACAATTAACTTTGCTTATTTTTGAATTTTATATGTAAATATGTTAAAAATTTAATAAATAATTAATAATTATATAAAAATATTTTAGTTAATATTGACTTTAGTACATTATTTTAGTACAATATTTAAGGATATATATTTATATATAGTATGTCAAATATAGTCAAGGAGAAAATTATGAACACAAAGAGAAACAAATTTAAATTCCTTAGGTTCTTTTTCTATTTTATTGGATTCCCTTGTTTGTGCCTTGCAGTTATCTCATTGATAACTCCAACAATCAACGAACCAGTATATGAAAAATACGGAAAAATTTGTGTACTAGTTCCCTTTATACTATGGGGAATTGTAGAGTTGCTAAAAATTTTACTTAACAAATTAGCTAAAAAAGGCTCATTGAAAGCCGACGTAGCTAATCTAAGTCTTGTTGTTACTACAATTATGTTAGTAGCTATCCCTTTTGCCTCTACCGATATTGCATTATCTAAGCAATACAAAGCTTTACAAGACAAAATGGGCAAAAAAGAAACAGTAACAATTTCTTATGTCGACCCACTAGATGAAAGCAAAACTATTACTGAAGAAATTACTATGTATAACGGTGCTACCTTGCCAGAATACAAAAAAGTACTTGGTTGGGCAGTTGATAGTACTACAAAAGGTAACTCTTATATGAGTGGTTTTGCTGGAGAATGTAATTCATACATTAGCAAGAATAATTTAGCCGGATATGGTTCTAGCGAAAAAGGCTTTTCTGAAACCAAACAAGTAAACTATGATATCAACCTTGATGGTGTTGTTGATAGTAAAGACCAACAAAAAATTGGTTATGTAAGAGGATTTTATGATGACCTTAAATTCCAAGAACAAGGAAAATACAACTACACTATCATTGCTGCAAAATTAAATGGTAGATACAATAGAATTACTAATGTTCAAAAAGCATATGCTGCTAATATTGCTAAACTAACTACAAGAATTGTTCAAATTGAAAAGAATGAGGAAATTAAAGAACCTGATAATGCTAATTTGAATGCAAATATTATTATTGACCCTTCAAATAATAGCAAAACTTTAATTCCAGCTGATATCGCAAGTGTTAAAACAATGCTTACAAATGAACAATCAAAACTTGATACCTTTACAAAAAAATATTCAAAGGAAATTCAAGAGCTTGGTGGTCAAAGAGTTAGAATTTATGATGATACAGTAAAAGCTTTACTTGGCATTATCGCTAATGCTAATGAAATTTTACCAGATGGACTTGATATCAATGCTCTAGGTATGACACTTCCTGTTGGTAACATTGTTAAGTTCCTAGGCGATATAGTTGGTGGCATAGACAAATTAAGTCCAGCATTAATTGATACTTTAGTAGGTGCTATTTGTTCACAAACAAACACTAATACTGCAAGTGCAATGTACAACCACAAATACTTGGAAATCTCTACTGGTCTTCCAGAAGGAAACCACTACGAGAAATGTGCAAAAGCTGCAACTGGTATCGCTACATCAAATGGATATGACTACACTGCTGTTAAGGCTTTAGAATATAAGTTAGAACTTTATCCACAAGTTATCGTTTATGCAAGATTAAGAAGGGTTATGTATATCTTTATGGGTATATTAATCATTTCATTAATGATGGTAGACCACTACAATAGAAAGATAAAACAAATTGATAACATTATATTCAATGAGCACACTGACAAAGTAATAAAAGATAGAGGTTATGTATTGCAAACTGCTCTTAATAACGATACAGTAAGCGATATCAAAATTTCAGCCCAATCAGTAAGTGAGCCTGTTGAAATTAAAACAAACGATGTTGTTAAAAACGATAGTATGAATAAACCATTTGTAAACAACATTGACAAAGCAACCAAAAATGATTCAATCGTTGAAGATAAACCCGTTGCTGATAATAAACAAAATGTTTCTGAATCAAAACCACTAATTAATAATATCAAAGAGGAAAAGGTAGTTTTGAAAGAAGAAACAAAAACTAATACAGAAGATTCTGAAAAAGAAAAACCACATCCAGTTGGCATTGACCTAACACAACTACAAGGAGGTAATAAATAATGAAAAATAATAAATCTAATAAAAAGCCTCTTAACAATTCAACTAATACTAAAAAAGTAAATATGGATAATGTTGAAAAAGTAGTTGCACCAAAAAATGCCCACACTGCTCTTTTCAAAATTGCACTTATTGTATTAAACCTAGTAGGTTTCCCACTATTTATTTTATTATGTTTCTTAACTGCAAAGGAATATGCAAACTCTGGAATTTACAAAATTACTGTTTATGCTCCAGTATTAATTGCTGCACTAATGTGGGGATTAACAGCTCTAATTCAGTTTATTGTTTTTAGAGTAGATAAGAAAAAACATAGGTCATTCAAACACACAATGTTATCTTGTGTAGCTGTACCTATTTGTTGTTTATCAGGTTTATGGATTGTACTTGATATTGCTCTACCAAACCTACTAAAAGGTGCTACATCAGGTACTATCTTGTACGAAGACATTGTTGTTGATGCTAAAGGCAAGCACGAACATATTTTAAGTATTGCACAAAACTTTATGTACAAAAACAATATGTACGAATACAAAACAAATCCTGCTGATGGTTCTCCTGTCGAAATGGAAGAGTATATCAATGCTGAAAATCCTAAGTTCAAATACTTAGTAGAAAAAGATGAGGCAAACAAAGATAACCCTGACTATGTACCACATGTTGGTAGACCTATCCCAGAGAGACTACAAAAGCCAAAGCCAATACTTGATTCTGAAGGTAAAATTCAATATAAATATTGGTTCGCAAAAGAAAATAAGGAACTATTTGATACTCTATTTAGCAGTTTCGACCAAGCATACCAAACATTTAATGGCCTTGCTATTGAATATGCTTTAAGTGAATCTGACCTTGTTGGAGGTATCTTGAGTGGTAAAATTCCTCTAACTGTTTTAATGACAATCATACTTAAAACAAGTCCTGAGGATAACAAATTAGATGTAAAATTAGATTTGTTCGATATTCTTTCAATGAATATGGATAGAATCGTTGGTGCTGTTAAAGAACTAATTAATTCTGGTTTTGACTTCTCTACCGAGTTCAACCCATATACTGGTAAAGATGAAAATTTAGTTCTTGATAAAGTACTAAAATCAGTAGTTATTCATATGACATATGATAACATCAGCTGGAATGTACTACAATTATTAGGCGATAACCCATTATCAAATGTTGACCCTAACGGCGATATCGTTAGATACAAAGGTACTGACCACGAAGAACATCTTGGTGCTTGTATGGGATATCAAGATATGGCTTGGTTAAACAGTGTCGACCTACTTGGTATTATTATTTGTCTACTTGATTGTAGAAAATACTTCTATATCTTTGGTGTTGTTACTGGTTTACTAACCTACATTGCATTTATCTTAAAGAAGAAATACATGCTAATTACCGATGGTCAAGATTTAACAATTCTTCCTCACGGAACTAGACAAGGTAAAGATAAATTAAACAATTATTTCTTCCAAGGAAGTTCAAACACAATTGCTGAAATTGACGAGTTAGCAGAACAAGGCATTAAACCAAAGAAAGTAAGCAAAAAGGAAAAGAAACAATCTTTTGAAAATAGTGCTTTTGTTGCTAAAAAGGAAGCAGAAACTAAACAAGCACAAAAACCTTTAGATAATTCAAAAGATGTTAAACCTACTGAACCAGTAAAAGCTGTTGAGCCTGCAAAAACTGCTGAACCAGCAAAGCCTGTTGAACCA
>JAHHUG010000004.1 GCA_020024085.1 Christensenellaceae bacterium
ATATTAAACAAGTACGACAAATAATTTCAAAACAAATTAATTTATAACAAAAAAAGACTACCAATGTAGTCTTTTATTTTATTATTTTACATTATTTTGTTTGATTACTTTTCTTCGATAACTTCGGGTTGTTCAACAGAAATCTCACTACCCTCTACACTATCTTTATTTTCTAATGTTTCCTCTTTAATACTTTCAACACTACTGTTTGGTTCGGGTTCTGTTTCCCCTTTATCCTCTAAAGTATCTTCAGTTTCTACATCTTTAGTTTCTTGTTTTTGCTCTTGCAAAACACTATCATTTTTTTCTATTGTGTTAAGTGGAGGCTCTATTAAGTGGTTCTTTCTTGGGTGCTTTTCCATATAATTTGTAGCAATATAAATTACTACTGCAACCAATGCTGACAAACCTTCTGCAAGTGGGATAGATACCCAAATACCAACTTTACCAATCAATAATGGCATAATAAACACTAGAATTAGTGGAAATACAAATCCACGGCTAACATTTATAATCATTGATTGTCGTGATTTTTCAATACCTAAATAGTAGTATCCAAACATCAAAGTTAATGCAAGGAATATATATGTAGCTGATACAATTTTAAGTGCATAAGAGCTTGTTTCAAGCAGTTGAATATCATCAACAATAAACACACTTGCAAGACTAGACGCACCAAATATCCAAGTAAACAAGAATACTACACCAAGTGCAAGACAGCTAATAAATCCATAATTTTTGAATATTTTTACCTTTTCTAAATCTCCCTTACCTTTGTTCAAACTGATAAGTGGTTGCGTTGCTTGACCAACACCAACAATTAGGTCAAGTGCGATTAAGTTCCAGTTTTGCACAATGGTATAAGCTGATACACCAAGTTCACCATAGTACTTAAGTGCAACTAGGTTGTATATTAGGTTTATAACTGCAACAGATAGTTCCATTACAAATGGACCAAAACCGTTTTTATATATCCTTTTTATATCGTTAAATTTAACCTTAAAAACTGCAAATTGCAAATTTCTTTTTTTAATATAGCAATATCCAATATTGAAAATTATTGTAATAACAGAACCAAGACCAGTAGCTATACTAGCACCAGCCATACCCATATTTAATACAATTACAAACAATACATCTAGTACCATATTAGAAAGAGAACCAATTGTTGTTGCAATCATTGCAACCTTTGGTTTGCCATCGTTTCTAATAAAACTACCTATTGACATATTAAGCATAATTGCAGGCGAAAACCAAATAATATACTTGTTATACTCAATTACATAGTTAATATTTTCTTCGCTTGCACCTAAAAAATATGATATAGGTTTTATAAATACTATACCAATAATGATAAACACTATGCTTGTTAAAAGACCTAATAAAATACTTGTTGTGTATATTTCTCTTGCCCTTTTTTTATCGTTTGCACCCATTAAAATTGAATATGCAGCACTACCACCCTCTCCAAAAAGATAGCCTAGTGCAATAAGTGCAACGGTAATTGGAGTACCTATACCAATCGCAGAAAGTCCTGTTCTACCTAAAGCAAAACCGACAACAAAAGTATCGGTAAAAATGTATGCAGCAATTACAAGCATACCAAATACGCTTGGTAACAAATAATTCATATATGTTTTTAATAATGATTTATCAAGTTTATTAATTTTGTTTTCCATTTCTACATCTACCTTTATTAAAAAATAAAAACTAATTCACCATAGGCAAATTAGCATTTATATAATCTTTCCTCGCTGAAAATATATCATAAATAAATGATTAAAGTCAAACACTAAAATAGATTATATTGATAATATTTAAAATACTAAATTATTAATTTTATTTATCTTCACTTTTATTTGTAAAATCCATATTTGATAGAGTTTTTTCGGTAATATTTAATATTTTTAATAGTTTGTTAAAGGTAATAATTTTGATATCTTTCCCTTTTTTATTACCTTCTTTTACATATTCAAGCCTCGTGCATTTTTTTGCAGTACCATCTTTATTTAGTACTTCTTTTGTTACAAAATAGTCGCATTTTGTCGCACGAAGTGTATAAGTACAACCACAATTAGCAAGTAACTGCACAAGAGAAACCATTTCCTTATAATGAGTATTTTGGTAATTTAGGGTAATGCAAAGATTTTTACCAGTCAACTCGTTTTGAATAACCTCACCTTCTGGCTTTACATTATCCAAAAACTTCAAAAATAGGCTAAATTTTTCGCCCGACATTTTGTTGCTTTTCTTTCCTTTTTCAATGCGAAGTTGTCTTGCTTGCTCTCTTGCAACGGTGGTAATCTCTCCATTATTTGTCATACCACAGCAAGAAATGTATTTTTTTGTAAGTTCAAGTGGTGTTTTACCCGATTTTTCACAAATCGACTTTAGCACATTCATTGTACAAATTGCATCATCTAAAGCTCTATGCTCATGCTCTGGCAACTTTGAACCTATCTCATTTGCAATTTTTGTAAGCCCTAACCTATCTTTGCTTCCAACAAACTCCTTGTACAAAAACATAATATCGTAGAACTTATAGTCGAAATATGGCAAATTATACCTTGCATTTTCATCATTAAGATACTTTGCATCAGCATCGACAGTATGACCAAATACAAGTGTATTATCACTAAAAAGTGAGCGTATTTTCTCGTAAAAATATGGATATTTTGGGCTTTTTATGTAATCCTTTTCCTTGTATGCAAGCATCTTTTTTAGCACATACCAATCGAATGAGGAATTTGGATTGATAAGTATATTATTTTCTTCAATTATGTTAAAATCCTTATCCACAAGTATATAGCCGAACTCACAAATTTTGCCCATACTATTAAAGCAGTTGGCACACTCTATATCAAAAAATAAATAATCCATAGTTATCCTTTCTTTAAGGTTAAAACAGCCACTGTCTCAACATGAGCTGTATTTGGGAACAAGTCAAATGGTTGCACCTTTGTAATTTGATATCTCTTTATCAACACCCCTAAATCTCTACTTAATGTGACAGGGTCGCAAGAAACATAAACTACTTGGTTTGCACCACTATCCACTACTGCTTGAAGTACACTCATATCGCAACCTTTTCGTGGTGGGTCAAGCACAATAGAGATATCTCCATTTAGATTTTTATATTTGTTGCTATCAAACTCAACAAGTGTATTTTGAGTGATAAAACTCTCAAATTTACCGTCATCTTCTCCCTTTAAGTAGGATACAAGTTTTGGTAAAATTATCGCAGTATCTCCCAAAATATTAGTAATCTGCCCGTAAATCTTGTTATTATTGCAAATTACATCAGCATTTTCGACAGCTTCCTTAACAATTTCAATACCAAAAACATTTTCAGCCTTGTTTGCAAGTTGAGTGGTAAGGACACCGATTCCAGAGTAGGCATCAATGATAATTTTGCCATTTACTGCTTTTAGCACCTCATTATACAACTTAACTCGAACATTATCATTTACTTGGAAAAATGAATATGGAGAAATCTCTAGCTTAATGCCATCAACCTCAACCAAATCATTATTATCATAAACTTTTATTAATTTATCGCCAAGTATTTGTGAATTTTTTCGTTTGTTAATTGATATATACAAACTGAAATTATCAAAATTTGACTTTAAGCTTTCGGTTAGTTTATCTATTTGTTTAACCTTATCGCCATTGATTACAACAGTTACAACCAGTTTACCACCAACATATCTTGAAACAAGATTTCGTAGTAAGCCCTTGCTACTTTTTTCATTATATACGGTTACTTTGTTTTCGTTTGCCCAAGATGTAAATATTTCAATCAGTTTTGTTGCCCATTCGTCATACAAATCACATCTTGAAATAGGTACAATATCGTGGCTAGACTTATTGTAAAAACCAACCACCACTCTACCATTTACAAGCCCTATTTGAAGTTGAATCTTGTTACGATATTTTGTAGTGATATCACTACTAATTGTAGGTAAAACTTTTACTTTTTCATGCAAAAATTTATACAACAAATTAGCTACCTTATTCCTCTTAAAAGTTAGCTGTTCATTATAACTCATATACTGCAAATCACAACCACCACATTTAGTAAAGTTAGCACAAAACGGAGTTAAAAGTTCGTTTTTGCTACTAACAACCTCGATTAGTGTTGCATTAGCATATTTTTTTGCAATTTTTGTAATAGCGATTTTGCAGGTAGAATGAACAGGTGCAAAGGGAACAAATACAACCTTATTTTCTATAATCGCAATACCCTCTCCACCATCTCCTAGCCTTATAATATCGGCAGTAATTACATCGTTTAATTTCATAAATTACCTATAAAAAAAGCCCTAATTAAAGGGCTTTTGATTTATTATTAATCTGCAATGATTTGACTTAATTTGTATAAGTCCTTTCTAATAATAGTAGGTACACTAAGTGCATCTGTAATATCAAGGTCAAATACATCACCGTGATTGATACCAACAGCACGACAAGTTTTACCTTTTTCAAGAACTTCAACGGCATAAGAACCCATTTTGATAGCATTATTTACATCTTGCATATTTGGTCTGCCACCCCTTTGTGTATGACCTAACACAATATCTCTTAAGTAATCAGGTTCCATATATTTAGAAAGCTCTTTTCGTACTTCAGCACAACTTCCAAAGCCCTCTGCTACAACTACGATATTAGAGTTTCTTTCTCTTGACCTATTATCAATAAGTTTTTCTGCAAGCTCCTTGTAGTCTACATCAATACCTGGTAATAAGATAGCATCTGCACTACCAGCAAGACCAGCGAACAATGCGATATCTCCACATCTTCTACCCATTACTTCCATAATGCAAATTCTTTGGTGAGATTGCATAGTATCTCTAATTCTATCCATTGCCTCAAGAACAGTATTTACTGCAGTAGGAAAACCAATTGTATAATTGGTATAAGCAAGGTCATTATCAATAGTTGCAGGCAAGCAAACTACATTAATACCAAAGTGGTCCGAAAGTGCCTTTGCACCTTGGAAACTACCATCGCCACCCATTACAACCAAACACTCAATATTGTGTTTTTTTAGTGTTTCAGCTGCCTTTGCTTGAACTTCGATTTTCTCAAAGTCTTTAAGTCTTGCTGACTTTAGAATAGTACCACCCTTTTGAGCGATATCATTTACATCATCACCTGTCAATCTAATAATATCATCTTCGATTAGTCCTACATAACCTCTTCTGATACCATAAATTTCCCAACCTAAATATTCAGCTGTTCTTACAACGGCTCTAATACAAGGATTCATTCCTGGGGCATCGCCACCACTTGTTAAAACTGCAATTTTTTTCATAAGTAACTCTCCCAAACTAATTCTAGAATACTCTTAATCACATTATATAATTAATTAATAATATATGCAATAATAATTAGTAATAAATAATAAAATATTTATTAATTTTTAGCTTTGTTTTTTATATACAAATTTTCTTTACCCAACAATGTTTCAAGCGACCACAATAAATTATCCGAAACATCTACTTTTTCTGGGAACTCGTAAAGTTGTTTGCCCATTTTCCATCTAACCTTTACATTACCTGGATAAAGTTGAATGATTTTTTCAATTTTGATTACAAGTTCGTTCATACCCTCTGGCACACGGACATAAATAATCATATTGTCATCTTCTTTCTTTTCTTCCTTGATTGTAGGTTTTTCCTCAACTTTGACTTCTTCCTCCACCCACTCTACAAGGTTATCTATCCTTATGGTAGGAGCTTCGCCATCTCTAATTGAAACAACACCCTCAATTTTTACAACGATATCATCATCAATTACTGGAAGTTTGCTTAAAACCTTTGGAAATACAATAACATCAACACTGCCATACAAGTCTTCAAGCACGCCAACACCCATACTATCGCCTTTTTTGGTTTGTTTTTTCTTAAAGTTTGTAAGTAGACCTGCCATTTTAACCTTTTTATTATTCAAGGTTTCATCTACAATCTTTCTTTCTTCCTCTTCTTCGCCCTCTTCCTCATCAATATCCTCTGCATCAACATAGAACATAGAGGTATTAAAGTCGAAATTATTTTTGATTCTATCTCTATAATCATCTAGTGGGTGACCAGAAACATACATTCCAAGAACTTCTTTTTCGTACTTAAGCAAATGCTTTCTTGGGAACTCCTCAATATCTGGTACTTCATCATCTTGTCCTAAATCCTCATCGAAGTCATCAAACAATGAGAATTGACCTTTTGCCACTTGTTTTCTATCGTTTTGAGCCTTGTCCATCATTTGCTCATAGACAGCCATTTTACCTGCACGAGTACCTGGCAAACAATCAAGAGCACCACCTTTAATCAAGCACTCAATAGCTCTTTTGTTAATACCTGATAGAGTTGTCCTTTTGATAAAGTCACTTAGTGACTTATATTTTCCGTTGTCCTCTCTCTCCTTAATAACATATTCAAGCACATTTTCGCCAAGGTTTTTGATACCCATTAGACCAAATCGTGCCGAATCGTTTTGGATTGTGAACATTACACCCGACTCATTAATATCTGGTGGAAGAACAGTCTTACCGATATCTCTTAAGTGGTTGATATATTTACTTACCTCATCTGCTGATGTAATACGGTTGTTAATAATAGCAAGTACGAACTCTAGTGGATAGTAGTACTTTAGATAAGCTGTTTGATAGCTTAGATATGCATAAGCAGTAGCATGAGATTTGTTAAATGCATAAGATGCGAAGTCTAGGATTTGGTCAAATAGTTTACTTGCTGTTTCAGCATCTACACCTCTACGAACAGCACCCTCAACGACAATTTTGCCATCTTTTTCCTCGCCGTTAATGAAAATCTCCTTATTGGCTTTCATTACGTCCATTTTCTTTTTACCCATCGCTCTACGAAGGATATCAGCACCACCCAGAGTATAACCTGCAATCTCACGAGCAATCTGCATAACTTGCTCTTGGTAAACAATACAACCATAGGTTACATTTAGGATAGGCTCTAGCTTTGGGTGAAGATACTTGATATTTTCTGGGTGCTTTTTACCCTCGATAAATATGCCCGTAAATTGCATTGGTCCTGGACGATACAACGAAATACCCGCGATAACATCTTCTAGGTTTTGTGGTTGAAGTTTTCTCATAAATGCCATCATACCACCACTTTCTAGCTGGAATACACAGGTTGTTTCTCCACTAGAAATAAACTTAAACACATTAGAATCGCTATAACCTATTTTGTTAAAATCAATATCATCGCCAGTATGTTCCTTAATTAATCTTTTAGCAAGGTCAATATCAGTAAGGGTTTTTAAGCCCAAAAAGTCCATCTTTAATAGACCTAGTGACTCAATTTGGTTTTTGTCGTATTGAGTTGTAACAGCACCTTCTTTTACTTGTAATGGGCAATGCTCATATATAGGGTCGCAACAAATTACTACACCACAAGCATGCTTACCAGTCTGTCTTGGCATATCTTCAAGTTTAATAGCCATATCGTAAACTTTTTTGAAGTCACTGTTTGAATTGTATAAATCACGAACATCGGCAACACCAACATCACTGATAAGTTGCTTTAATGAAAGTTTATTCATATCAGGAATGGTTTTCGCCCATTCGTTTGATTGCTTAAAGCTATAATCATAAACTCTTGCTACATCTTTAATTGCAGCTTTCGCACTCATTGTACCAAATGTTACAATTTGGCAAACTTGCTCCTCTCCGTATTTACGAGTAACATAGTCAATAGCTTCCTTTCTTCTTTCAAAACAGAAGTCTACATCAAAGTCGGGCATTGATACTCTTTCTACATTAAGGAATCTTTCAAATAGTAGATTATACTTTAGTGGTTCAACATCTGTAATACCTATTGCATAGGCTACGATACTACCTACACCACTACCACGACCTGGTCCAACGGGAATACCTATACTCTTACTGTAATTGATAAAGTCCCAAACAATAAGATAATATTTATCAAATCCCATACGAACAATGGTATCAAGCTCGTATTTAACACGGTCGATAACTTGTTGCGAAGGGTTGTCGCCATACCTTTTTTTGATACCTGCCCAAGTCAAGTCAATAAAGAACTCATTAAAAGGTTGGCCTGTTGGGGTTTGGTAGTTTGGTAGCAAGTAATTTTTGGTACTTAGTTCTACCTTAAAATTAATTTTATCTGCAATCTCGCAAGTATTATCAAGAGCCTCTGGAATCCACGAAAACTTTTCGTACATCTCATCATAAGACTTTAGATAAAACTCATCGGTATCAAACTTCATACGGTCGGTATCGGTATATTTGTGACCAGTTTGAATACATAGCAAGATATCGTGCATCTCTGCATCTTCTTTATTTATGTAGTGTGCATCGTTGGTTGCTACCACCTTAACACCGATTTCCTTTGCAATCTTTACAAGTAGTGGGTTTGTCCTTTTTTGTTCCTCTAGTCCGTGGTCTTGAATCTCTATGTAAAAATCGCCCTCATCAAACATACTCTTTAGGGTTTTTGCATACTCTACAGCACCATCATAATCCCCTTGAAGTAGTAGTTGTGGTACTTTACCAGCAATACAAGCACTCAAACAAATTAAACCTTCACTATGCTTCTTAAGTAATTCAAGGTCAATACGAGGCTTATAGTAGAAACCTTCAGTGTATGCAAAAGAACTAAGGTGCATTAAGTTGTGGTAACCTACCATATTTTTGGCAAGTAATACCAAGTGGAATGCCTCCTTAGTATTTTGATGCATATCTGATGCCGTATAAAACTCTTGTCCAATAATTGGTTTGATACCAGTACCTTGAAACTTTTCAAGAAAATGATATATCGAGAACATATTGCCGTGGTCAGTAATAGCAATAGCATCAAAACCTTTTTCCTTACAAGCATCAAACAATGGTGAACTATGGTTAGGTCCATTTATTCTACAAGCACCATCTAGCAAACTATATTCAGTATGCACATGCAAATGCACAAATCTTTTATTCATTAATTTCCTTCCTTTAGTCTATCAGCGATTTCTACAATCTTTCTTAATCTATGGTTGATACCACTTTTTGTAATTTTATGGTCAAGTGCCTCCTCAAGCTCTATCAAAGTTGCAGAGGGTTTACTAATTCTTAATATTGCAATCTCTTTTAGATTATCTTGCAACTTGTCAAGACCTATTGTACTTTGAATATACTCAATCGCCTTAATTTGTTTTAGTCCAGCATTGACAGCCTTGTCGATATTTGCAAGCGAACAGTTATTCATACGATTAATTTCGTTAGAAACACTCCTTTCAACCATAATATCGTTTAGTTCAAGAACAGCATTATTTGCACCAAGCCAAGCAAAAATATCGCAAATTAAATTGCTTTCCTTTGTGTAAACTACATAATTGTTGCCCCTTTCAATAGCCTTGATATTAGTCGACAAAAATTGCAACATGTTTTTTACTTCCTCGGCAAGCATTCCATCTTCAAATACAAGCTCTAGTCTATAACCATCACTTTTTACATTGCCCTCTTCGTCTTCAATGTCGATTTTAGTTGGCACATATGCTCCACCAACACCGATTACAAGTGCTCGTACAATGGATTTTAATTTATCCTCGCTTTTGTATATATCTTTGTCAAATTCGCTATTAAACGAATAAATTTCCTCATCTTTAATTACTGCAATTCCAGTATCATTAAGAATATCTTTTGTCCTATTAGTAGGTACTGCAAGGGTAAAAACAAAGCCTTTTTTGTCGTCCTTTTTGCCTTGTCTACCTACATTAAGTTCTACACGATAAATCTTTTTGATATACTCGGCAATTTTCATAATGTAGCTATAATTATTGCTTGCAAATTCAAGGATAACACCTGTTTTTTTGATATTCAAACTACCAACAGCCTTGATTGAACCAAGCAAAAATCCCAACATTTCATCGTCGGTTGTAAGCTCAATATTTAGTAATTCATCTTTAAGTTTTTCCGAAAAAGTCATCTATACTCCTACACAATAATAATCTCTCTTTTTAGGTTTACCCCAAATTTTGCTAGCACTAAACTTTCCACTTTTTCCATTACTCTAATGTAGTCGGTAGCAGTGCCATTACCCTTATTTATAATAAAATTTGCATGCTTATTTGATACCATTGCACCACCAACAGAGAACCCCTTAAGCCCCAAACTATCAATTAGTTTAGCTGGAATATATCCATCTCTTTTGTACACGCTACCCAAAGAACTCTCCTTTGGTTGAGTGTTTTGTCGATAAGTTTTGCACTCGTTAAACCTATTGATTATGCTATCTTTATCTGCATTTTGTAGCTTTAGCCTTACCCCTATTACGAAGTATTTATCCTTTAGGCTACAACTTCTATAAGCATACTCTATCTCACTTGCTTTTTTCCTATTTACCTCTAAAGTAGCTAGGTCAAGCACATCAACATCAACAATTAAATCGCTTATTTCGCGACCAAATGCACCCCCATTAGACACCACGAGTCCACCAAGTGAAGCAGGAATAAGTGCTAATTCCTCAAGCCCCGAAAGACCTCTTTCAAGTGCAATATTATATAAGTTTTTGATATTAACGCCACAACAAGAATATAGGTTATTTGCATAAATGCTGACTTTATCCATACATTTTGTACTGATAAAGATGCCATTGTAACCAATATCCCGTATTAGAGTATTACTACCATTACCTAAAATAAAAAAGGGGAAACCTTCGCTTGTAGCAAAAGTTATCACCTTTCTTACCATACTAATTGTTGTTGGATAAACAACATATCTTACATTTCCACCACCACGATAGGTAGATAGAAATTTTGCATTTACATTTTCTTTATAATCACATTTTTCCATACATTCCTCTAATATAATATATTAGAAGAAGCAAGGAATTAGCCCTCTATTTTATCAAGCTCTCTATTTCTTTTAATAATGCCCTTATTTAGTTCTTCAGCAGCATTGTAACCAAGATGTTTTAATCTTGCATTCTTTGCAGCAACTTCCATAACAATGGCAAGGTTTCTGCCTGGCAATACTGGGATAGTGTGCTTTGGAACTTTTACGCCAAGGATTTCGGTATATTGCTCATCAAGACCAAGTCTTTCATACTCCTTACCCTCAACCCATTTTTCAAGTTCAACACAAAGCATAATCTTCTTTTCTGGAAGTACGCCTGATACTCCGTACATACTCTTTACATTGATTATACCAATACCTCTAATTTCCATAAAGTATCTAATATTTTCTGGGCAAGAGCCATAAAGTTTGTTATCAATCTTTTTAATCTCAACAGCATCATCAGCAACTAGTCTATGTCCACGATGTACAAGCTCTAAAGCTGCCTCACTTTTACCGATACCACTTTTACCTGTAATAAGTACACCGATACCATCAATATCCATCAAAACACCGTGAATCTGTGTCTTTGGAGCTAAAGCTCTTTTTAGGTATGTATATATATTATTTACTGCAATAGGAGTTATATCTTTTGAAGAAAAAATAGGTACACGATATTCTTTTGCAACCTCAAGCATCTCTTTAGGAGCCTTTAAGCCTCTTGCAATAACAATGCAAGGAATACCACTGCTAATAAGATTTGTGATAGCTTTTTTTCTATCTTCATTTGATAACTTTTGAAGATAGTATATTTCTGCATTGCCAAGTACTTGAACTCTAGTATGTTCAAAATACTCGTCATATCCAGCAAGAAGTAGACCTGGTCTATTTACATTTAGTGTGGTAAGTACAATATCCTCATTGTATGCACTATAAACAACTTCGCATTTTGTACCCTTCGCAAATTCACTTGCATTAACTTTAGCTTTTGCTACACATTCTTGATTTGTCATATTTTACTCCTTATAAACAGAATTTTTCGATAGTTTTTGCGACTCCGTCATCTAGTGACGACTCGCATACATAGTCTGCAACATCTTTAAGACCATCTTTTGCATTACTCATAGCAACACCCATTCCTGCAGTAATTAGCATACTTTTATCATTCAAGGAATCGCCAAATGCCATAGTTTTCTCAATAGGAATGCTGTATTTATCAGCAAGAGTTTTAAGTGCTTCACTTTTGCTTGCACCACAAACCACTGCTTCAATATTGTGTGCTGTACTGCTAGTGATATCTAGCTTTCCAGCAAAATGATTTTTGATAATTTTGATATTTTTTTGTTGTTCATTTTCCTCGGTCCATAGATAAATCATATCCACATCGCCGATATTTTCAACAACATAATCGCTAAGTTTACCCTGTATGTAATCGTAATTTACCTTGCAAAAATTACTATAATTTTTAATTTTTACATTCTCTTCAACGGTATATAAGCAATCATCAACATAAATTTGTGGAATTAAATGTAAACTTTCTGCAAACCTTAAATACTCTACTGCAATATCGTGAGGTATTTTTTTGTTTTTAATAACCTTATTAGTTTGCATATCGCGAATTACTGCACCTTGACAAGATACAACCTCTCCCTCAAGTCCCAAATCCTTTGCAATAGGGTAAATTGAATAGTTCATTCTACCAGTTATAATCACAAAATGTCCACCCCTATCGGTGAACTTTTTGATAATTTTTCTAGTAAAATCACTTACAACATAACCTTTTGGGCACAATGAGTCATCAAAATCACTTGCTACTAAATCATATTTCATAAGTCTATTATACTATAAAATCGCTGTTATTCAACATTTTATACTATATTTTATTAAAATAATTATAAATATTATCTATATCTGTTTTGTTAATACCCTTACAATTAGACAATTCTTCTTTTGTTGCATTTTTAATTTTTTTCAAACTCTTGAAATGCTTGTACAATATTTCGATTTTTTTCTCGCCGATACCCTCGATATTTTTTAATTCACTCTTGGTCTGCCTATTTAGGCGAAGTTGCCTATGATAAGTGATTGCAAATCTATGAGCCTCATCACGAACTCGTTGAAGAAGTTGCAATGAAAGTGAGCTTTTTGGCAAAATCAACGGGCTATCATTCTCGTTAAGGTAAATTTCCTCATTCCTTTCTGCAATGGAAATCATAGGCACATCAAGATTAAGTTCGTTCATTGCTTCTTTTGCATATTTTAGCTGACCTTTACCACCATCAATAAGTATCAAATCAGGCAAAGTACCAAAACTTTCATCATCGCTATCAAGTGATTTCTCTAGTCTACGGTGCAAGGTTTCTTTCATACACATAAAATCGTTTGCACCCTCAACCGTTTTAATTTTGAATCTTCGATACAAACTATTTGCAGACTTACCATTGACAAAAACAACCATACTACTAACCTTATCTGTACCACTTATGTTTGAAATATCAAATGCCTCAATTTTTTTAGGAAGCACCTTTAAGTTAAGCAAAGTTTGTAGTTCCTCAACAGCACCAATAGTTCTACCAAACTCATTTTCAAGCTTTAATTTTTGATTAACTAAGTAGTCGGTAGAGTTAGTTTCTGCCATATCAATAAGTTGTTTTTTTACACCTTTTTGTGGCACAATAATATTAATTATCCTACCTGCTTTATTTCTCAAATATTGCGATAGAATATCTTTGTTTTCTAGTTCAATATTTACAACAACCTCATCGGCAACGATTGGTTTTTCCTCGTAAAATTGAGTGATAAAGTCCTCAAGAATTTCATTATTAGATAGCATTTCTGCCTTTAGTGGAATATCCTTTTCGCCAACCAATTTTCCTGCACGAACTACAAGATAAGATACACAAGCATACACTTTATTTGAGCTAATTGAGAAAATATCAAGGTTGTAATCTTGCTTTAAGTAGGTAACTTGTTTTCTCTCAATTTTTTCAAAAATCTTTAACTTATCTCTATAAAGCATTGCAATTTCAAACTGTTCGTTTTTTGCAAAGTACTCCATTTTTTCAATAAGTTTTTTCTTGAATTTCTGGTCGTCTCCCCGTAAAAATGCAATTACTTCCTTAACAAGCCCATCATATTCCTCTTTTGAGATATTATTTATACAAGGTGCAAGACACTTATTTATATGATAATTTAAGCACGGTCTATGGTTTTTTGGAATCTTTTGAAAGTTAAGATTACAGCTACGAAGTGGTATAATATCGCTTACTAGCTCCATAATTTCATTAATGCTTATACCTTGCATATATGGACCAAAATACCTTGCATTATCGTTTTTAATTTTGCGAACAACTTGTAGCTTTGGGTACATATCGTTTAGGTCAATTTTGATAAAAGGATACTGCTTATCATCTTTAAGAAGTATATTATATTTTGGTGTATATTTTTTGATTAATGTGTTTTCAAGTAGCAGAGCTTCAATCTCATTATTTGTTATAATATATCTAAAGTCTATTACATTTTGCATTAATTTACGAACCTTTTCAGTTTGATTTTTTGAATCCTGAAAATAGCTCTTAACTCTATTTTTTAGGTTACGAGCTTTACCAACATAAATTATTTCTCCTGCTAAATTGTTCATAATATAAACGCCACTATTAGTAGGAAGTTCTTTCGCTTTTTGTTTTAAATCCATAAATTAATTATAACATATTAAACATAAATAAGTAATGATAATACAATAATTTTAGTATGTAAATATGTAATTTTATCTACCATATATTTTACATATCTACATACAATTATTGTTTAGTGAGTACAAAAAGATATTCACAAATATTAATAGCCTAGGTAATTTACCCCACACATCATAACTTCCTTTACAACCTTGTTGTTGATTGAATAAAAAATACTTTTGCCATATCTTACACAATCTACAACACCGACTGACTTAAGAAGTTTTAGTTGGTGGCTTACAGTTGTTTGATTTAGGTCAAGAACATTTGCAAGGTCAGTTACACACATATCACTAATTGACAATGCCGACAACAACCTTAATCTAGTTCCATCTGAAAACACACTAAAAAAATCTGCTAAATCGCTTGCTACACTATACTCCGGTAAAAAATATTTTACCTTGTTTTCCATTTGCTTATTCAAATAATTTTCCATATTATCCCCCCACCATTATTGTACTAACCTATGCACATATATTCAAACATTTAGTATAGGATAATTTGTATTGTTAATTACATTTTTATATTTTTTTGTAATATTTTAGCATATCAGCTTGTACTGCACTTTTGTAATATTTGTTATCAATGATATTAATGACATAACTTGTAATTGCATTATCCTTTTTTATAGCAATTACATATTTTTCAGCAAATAACATAAATAATAGTTTATATAATCATTTTGACACTTAAAATAATATATTCGGTTGAAATATACCATTTATTACATATAATAGCATCACAATAATGTATTTATAAAACATCTATATTACTTGTTCCTCCTTGAAAAAATGCAATAAAAAAGACCTACAAAAGTAGGTCTAATAATTAATGTAAATATTTTACAATCAAATAGTTAAGCACCTTAAACACATACTGCATCAACAAGTCGTACAATATAAATATCGCAGTACCTATTAGAGCGATTGCCCAATACTCTAGCGTAAAACCTAGTTTTGAAAAGTCAATAACAAGAAGGTTTGTAACAAGGTACAATATATACAATACCAAGTTAAACCAACCCACCTTTATAGGCAAACTAAAATACCATTTTAACTTTTGATTAAGTAAAATTGATAATACCGTATATGGTCCAAAGAATATTGCAAAAGGAAGTGCCTTAATTGTAGCAATACTCATTGTAAGTATTATCGTAGCAACACAAGACAGCATCGCACCTTTATAACTACCCTTTGTCAGTGGCAACATCATACTTATTGCACTAAGCACATAAAATGTTATTGTCATAGGCTCAATATAACAGGCGAGCATTACAAAGGTAACTGCAAGTGCTGTTGATATTCCACTTAATGCAATTACATTACTTTTTTTCATTTTATTAGCAACAGCTTATTAAATCTCCACCACACATCTCGCAACAGCAATCTGCACAAATCAAAGAAGAACAGCAATCGCAACAGCCACCTACATTTGGAGCAGCTTGTTGATTTTGTTGATAAGTCCTATTAAATTCTGACTGTTGTTGTTTTTGTTGATTATTAAATGGATTATTAGCATTTTGTTCTTTTTCAATCTTTGCTAATGTATCCTTAAACATAGCATTATTTGGTTCAAGCTCTAGTGCAATTTTTAATTGGGTTTTGCTTTCGTCATACCAATTCTTTTTGTAATAAATCGCAGCTTGCCAGTAATGCCAATCTCCACCACGATTTGTAATGTCATCAAGTAGTCGTTGAGCTTCACTTAAATTACCTTGTTTAATTTGCTCCTTGATACTACTATAATCAGCGACACCACTTTCATGAGCTTCTGCCTTTTTCTTATTTTCGAATAAATCAAGTGCATCTTGATAAGCAAGCTCTACCTTTTGGTACATTCTAGCTGCCTCTGCACCTTGCTCTCCCTCCAAAAATCTTTCCTCAGCATATTTTTTATGAAGTTTTTCATAAGCAGCTTGGATTTCCTCCCTTGTGCAATCCTCACTTATGCCAAGTACTACAAACGGGTTATCTTGCATTTAGTTTCTCCTTTCAACATATCTTCTGTTTGCTTTTTAAGTCCCAAATAAAATACATTACTTAAAATGCCCTCAGATATTTTAACATCAAGTTTGTTATAGTTGTTTACAATGCCGTTATAAACCGACATCATTATATATTCTATCTCTTCCCTATTAATTTGCAAAAACTGTTCTCTATTTTCGTAGTTATTAAATCTAACTAAAAACGGATTATATCTTTTATCCTTAAAGTCATCATCAATATCGTCAAGTGCGTCCATCAAATATACCCACTTACCTAGATTATAACATAGGTTATAAATATAATCATTAAATTTGTCGCCTACAATTATTTTTGCAACATCTGCAATAATTATACTAAATGGTTCACTAACTTTGTCAATACTTGTCTCATTAGCCTGTTCCATTACCCTAAGGTCGCTAAATCCTTTTTTTAGAATCTTATCAATCTCGGGCATATTTTTCCTTGCCTTTTTAGCCTTTGGTTTAACAATAGGAGCAAGGGCAATAGCTCTTGCTTTATCTCCATCAACAAAATCATCTTCCACCTTGTAGTAGAACATCAAGGTGTTTATACCAACGATTTGTTCTGTTAAACTATCGGTTTTAACAATAGGTTTCTTTTTAACGGGGTTAAGTATACAAGCTTCCGAAGCAATTTCAACCTCTTTACCTAGTATATTATGCATTAGGATATTAAAAAATGTCATATCATAGTTTGTAGATAACCTAGCAATTTGACCACACTTGCCACCTATACTTTTGCATAATCCACAATAAAAGGCTCTAAAAAAAGTGAAGTCCTTAATATACATATTAGGTTTGTCTGGAATGATATAACCGTACATATCCTACCTTTTTGGCTCTACAAAGCCTATCTTTCTATATACTTTAGATAGTGTTTTTCTTGCCATATAACTAGCCTCTTGAGCACCATCTTTAGCTATTTGCATTAAATAATCCTTATTGTTCATTAAGTCTGTATATTTCTCTCTAACAGGTCTTAATTTTTCTATTACTGCATCACCAACAGCTGTCTTAAACTCGCCATAGCCCTTACCCTCAAACTCTAACTCTGCCTTTTCAATAGTAGTATCGGTTACATTAGAGTAAATTGTAAGTAGGTTAGAAATACCAGGTTTATTAACCTCATCAAATCTAATTTCGTTATCGCTATCGGTAACAGCTCTCTTAAATTTACGGGCAATATCCTCTGCAGAATCAACGATTGCAATATATGCATTAGGGTCCACATCAGACTTACTCATCTTTGATGTTGGGTCTTGAAGTGAGAAGATTTTTGCACCAGACTTTGGAATATATGGTTCTGGGATTGTAAATGTTGGAGAATATTTATTATTAAACCTTGTAGCAATATCACGAGCAAGCTCTACATGTTGCTTTTGGTCTATTCCAACAGGAACCAAAGATGTTTGATATAATAGGATATCAGCAGCCATAAGTACTGGATAATCCATTAAGCCCATATTTAAGTTATCTGGGTGTTTCCTTGATTTATCCTTAAATTGTGTCATACGGCTAAGTTCACCTATGTAAGAATTACAATTTAGTACCCATGTTAGTTGAGCGTGCTCTGGAACATGAGATTGGAAGTAGATTGTACTCTTTTCTGGGTCTAAGCCTGTTGCAAGGTATTGAGCAAAAAAGCTAACAGCTCTTTGCCTAAACTCTGCTGGTTGTTGATGGACAGTTAAAGCATGCATATCAACGATACAATACAAGCATTTATAATCGTCTTGTAGTTTTAACCAATTTTGTATTGCCCCAATATAGTTACCTAAAGTAATACAGCCAGTTGGTTGTATTCCACTAAATATTACCTTTTTATCCATTAATTTTTACCACCACAATATTTTATTACAGTATTTGCCATATCTTCTACTTTGATTACATCTTTATGTAGAACTTTCTTTTCCTTAAGTTTTGCGATACTTTCTGGCATTTGTAAAGCTGATTCAAGTACTAATTTTTTACCAGCCTCAAAAGCATCTTCCTCGTACTTGCCAGTAATTGCTTCAAGTACATCACAAGGGAACTTGTAAGGGCTTGCAGTAGATACTACAACTGTTGGAGTATAATCCTCAGTAGCAACTACATAATTTGAATATACATTCATAGCTACTGCAGTATGAGTATCAAGCAAATATCCGTACTCATCAAATACATTAGCAATAGTTTCCTTTGTATCCTCTACATTACAACAACCACCAACAAATCCATTCTTTTCAATCAAAGACTTATCTATTGAATATTTACCTTCTGTCTTTAATTTATTCATAAGTTCGTTAATTTTGCTGTCATCTCTATCAAATAATTCAAACAACAATCTCTCTAGGTTTGAAGAAATCAGAATATCCATTGATGGAGATGTTGTCTTATAAAATTCTCTATTAATATCGTACACACCAGTATTCATAAAATCGGTAAGTACATTATTTTCGTTTGATGCACAAATTAGCTTATTAACAGGTAGTCCCATTCTTTTTGCATAATATGCTGCAAGAATATTACCAAAGTTTCCACTAGGAACGCAGAAATTTACCTTGTCGCCCATTGCAATTTCCTCGCTTGAAACAAGGTCAACATAAGCTGAAATATAGTATGCAATTTGAGGAACAAGTCTGCCCCAGTTAATTGAGTTTGCTGAAGATAATTTGTATCCAAGCTCTAATAATTTATCATTAACTTCTTTGTCGGCAAAAATCCTTTTAACACCACTTTGAGCATCATCGAAGTTACCCTCGATAGCTGCAACATGGACATTTTTGCCCTCTTGTGTAGCCATTTGCAACTTTTGCATATCGCTAACGCCATCATTAGGGTAAAATACTATAATTTCAGTACCCTCAACATCGCTAAAGCCCTCTAAAGCTGCTTTTCCAGTATCACCACTAGTTGCTACAAGGATAAGAGTTTTGTCCTTTGCACCCACCTTTAAGCGAGAAGCTGTCATTAGATGAGGTAATAATGTAAGTGCCATATCCTTAAATGCACAAGTTGGACCGTGCCATAATTCCATAACAAAACTACCCTCATCAATTTTAACTAATGGGGCTGTCTCTTCGCTATCGAATTTTGAATATGCTTTTGTAGTAAGTTCTAATAATTCCTCGTAAGTATACTCGGTTAAAAACTTACTAATTACATATGCTGCTCTTTCTTTGTAACTTTTTTCTTCAAGGCTAGCAAGCTCGTCAATCGTTATATTTGGAAAAGACGATGGAACAAATAGTCCACCGTCTACCGAAATACCTTTGACAATACTTTCACTAGCACTTTGTGAAACCTCTTTGTTTCTAGTGCTGATATAATCCATATTATCTCCTATTTATTACATATATTTTTCCAAGAAATCTGGCATGTCTTCTTCTGTTCTGCTTATGGTAACAACAAAGTTCACATTATATTCTTTAGATAGAATGCCTAACTCGTCATAGAATTGTTGCATTTCTTCAAGAGTTTTATTGGTAATTCTTTGTGCACCATCAATATAGATATATTGAACATCGTAGTTACCTGCAATAAGACCTTTTATAAAACCACTAAGACCTCTCTCGCTTGAAATTGAAAGTTCAGTAACATCTATATATCTTATTCTATTGTCAATGTCTCCACGGTACCTATCGGTATCAGTAACAAAAACTACATAACCAGAAGTTTTTTCTAAAGCACCATTTGCACTATCAATAATCTTTTTTGTTTTTCCTGTACCTTTAGCACCGTAAATTAATTCTACCATATATATTGGTCCTCCTTTTTTGTTAAGTATATTGTACCTAAAAATTTTTGGAATATCAATATAATGGTCAAAAATTTATCAAAAATATTTAATTCTCATTCAATCGTAATAAAGCCTCTTGATTTGCAATTTGAAGAGCTTGAATCATCTCATCAATGTCGCCATCTAGGAAGGCTTCTAGGTTGTGAATAGTCATACCGATACGGTGGTCAGTAACTCTGCCTTGAGGGAAATTGTATGTTCTAATTCTCTCCGACCTATCGCCACTACCTACTTGATTTTTTCTTTCACTTGAGTGTTTTGCATCTTCTTGAGACTTGTAGTAATCGTAAAGTTTATTCTTCAACATTTCCATAGCAGTCTCTCTATTTTGAAGTTGGCTTCTCTCATTTTGGCATTGAACTACTATACCTGTTGGGAAGTGTGTAATTCTAATTGCTGAAGATGTTTTGTTAACGTGTTGTCCACCAGCACCACTACTACGGTATGTGTCTACACGGATATCCTTATCCTCGATTGTGATATTAACATCTTTTACCTCTGGAAGAACAGCTACTGTTGCAGTAGATGTGTGAACTCTACCTTGAGACTCGGTTTCTGGGATTCTTTGAACACGATGAACACCACTTTCAAACTTCAACTTTGAATAAGCATCTTTACCAGTAAGCATAAATGTTGCTTCCTTAACACCACCAATCTCGGTGATATTGCTATCAATTTCCTTAACTTTCCATCTATGTCTTTCAGCATAGCGAAGATACATTCTCATAAGGTCTGCTGCAAAAAGAGCTGCCTCATCACCACCTGCACCACCACGGATTTCAATGATAACATTCTTATCGTCGTCAGGGTCTTTTGGAAGTAATTGAATCTTCATAGTTTCGGTAAGTTCTTGCATCTTTTTATGAGAGTCTTCCATTTCTTCTTTTACCATACTTCTCATATCTGGGTCAGTTTCAACCTCTAGCATTTCCTTACAAGATTCGTAATTTTCCTCTACGCTTAAATAAATTTTGTAGGTTTCCATTACTTCCTCAATGTTAGCTCTTTCCTTAACAAGTTTTTGCCATTCCTCTTGGTTGGCAATAATATCGTTATCAGCAATAAGCTTGTCTAACTCATCAAATCTTTCTTTTAGTGCTTTTAGTTTTCCAAACATTTTTTATATCCTTTTGCAATTATAATTCTTTCAATATTGTTGTAATCTTTCTTTACCTCTACACTATCAAACTCGGTAAGCATATTAACTACAAATTCGGCTTGGTCATATCCACATTCAAATAGGATAGTGCCACCCTCATTTAGATTATTATTAAGATTACTAATAATTTTTACATACATATCTAGTCCACTTTCTCCACCATCAAGGGCAAGTTTTGGCTCGTAGTCTTTAACGGAACTATCAAGCTTTTCAATTTCCTCCCTTTTAATGTAAGGTGGATTAGATACAATTACATCAAATTTTTCTTCTATATTATTGAACAAATCCGACTGAATAAACTCTACATCGGCATCATTTAATTTTGCATTATTCCTTGCAACATTAAGTGCATCGGTGCTGATATCACTAGCAAAAACTTTGATACCTTTTTCCTTTGAAATGGTAGTTGCAATACAACCACTGCCAGTGCATAAATCAAGTACCTTGTCGCCCTCGTTAATTAAACCTAAAGTTTGCTCAACAAGTAGCTCGGTTTCTGGTCTTGGTATTAAAACCGAACCATTAACCTTAAACTTATATCCGTAAAACTCACTTTCACCTAAAATATAGTCAAGTGGCATATTACTGCTTAACATTTTAGCAAAATTTAGCACCCTATCCAAATCAGCATTTTCAAATTTTCTAAATGGTAGCTCTGCCCTTGTGCAATCAAGTACAAAACAGCATATCCACATAAATTCTTCTTCATAGTTTGATAGGTCAACTTTGTTGGATACAATATCTTTTACTTCCTTATAGTCGAACTGATATCCTCTATGAACAGGTTCAATATTCTCGTCCTTATCCATTTCAAGTACAGTCTTAAAGCTAGCAAGTGCAACCATTATCATATCATCATCAGGATTAGCTGTTGTGATGCCTTGAAGTAGTAGTCCCGGTCCACGAAGAAAATTAACAAACCAGTTGTCGTACTTTGCAAGCACCTTAAGTATCTCGTAAGATACACCCATAACGGCAGGGATTAATGCAAGTCGAATAAGCAACCTTACCCACCACCTAGAATCCCAACCACATAGTGAAAATAGGATAATACTAACAATCATTACAATAAACATAAATGTTGTACCACAACGATTGTGTATCCTTGATGATGCTCTAATATTTTCTATTGTAAGAGGTTTTCCACTTTCGTAGCAATTAATCGTTTTGTGTTCTGCACCATGATACATAAACACCCTTTTAATATCTTTCATTTGACTTACAAGTAGCACATAAAGCACAAACATTGCTATCCTAATCAAGCCCTCGATAAGATTTTTTACAATCATATTCAATGCTTGCATTTCTGGGATTCTATCAAGTAAAGTCATAAATACTTGTGGCAACACAAAAAACAAACCAAGTGCAAGTGCTACACCAAGTATTGTACCTATCCAAACAGCAAGGGTGATTGCATCAATTTTAAATTTTTCACTAAGCCACTTCTCAAACTTTGATGGCTCCATGCTTTCCCCTTGAATCTCTGTTGAGGACATTATTGTCTTTGTACCAAGATATAACATATTGCAAAAATTGACAACCCCCCTAATAATAGGTATTTTGCCAATCTTTTTCATTCTTGATGAAACTGTAATTCTCTCACTATCTATTTGTATGCCTTGCTCGGTTCTGCAAGCAGTTGCCATGGCTTTTTCGCCTCGCATCATTACGCCTTCTATTACTGCTTGACCACCTATTTTAGAAACTTTTGCCTTCAAGATTACCTCTATTTAATTAGACAAAAAATGCAGATACCGAAATTGTATCTGCATTTTACTTGTGATTAATCAAGATTATAACGCTTCTTGAACTTGTCAACTCTTCCACCAGTATCAACTAATTTTTGTTTACCAGTAAAGAATGGGTGACATTTACTACAAATATCAACTTTAATTACATCTGTATCCTTTGATGTTCCTGTAACGAATTCTTCGCCACAAGCGCAGACAACTTTAACATCATGATAATTTGGATGAATATTCTCTTTCATTGTAACCTCCATTTTGGCTTTATAAAATAATAACTAACAATACTCTTTAATTATAAGTACATTAATCCATTAAGTCAACTAATTTTACCTAGTTTTTGACACAAATAATATTTATTTTTTTGCTAAAAAATTGATTTAATAATTATATTATGATATAATATATAGTAATTGAGGTAAAATATGGAAAGTTGGAAAATTAATCATCTAAATAAAATGTATATTGATAACGAAGATATTCCCGAAGGTGAAGTAAAGGTAAAAGTTTCAAAGGCTTTAATTGATAATACCGACCTAAACCTACTAAAAGGTGACGGAAACAGATATCCAATTACCCCATCTCATATTGCAATAGGCAATGTCAGTGAGGAATATCAAGAATATGGACTAAAATTTGGAGAGAAAGTACTAATTAGCCCTTACCATGTAACAGATAGAGCTGAAGACAAAAATGTTTACATAGCACCAGATATTGATACAATGGGTGTTGACCTTGATGGATTCTTAAAAGACTTTGTTGCAGTAGATAAGGAAAACATCTTCCTATTGCCTGATACCGTAAATGATAAAAAAGCTCTATTTGTAGAAGATATTGCTCTTGGAGTAAAGATTTTCTCCGAGCTTGATATTGACAAAGGCGAAACTGTTGTAATAATCGGTGGCAGTGCTATGAGTATTTTACTTTGCGAACTTGCAATATACTACCAAGCAATACCAATCCTAATCGACTCCGATTCTACAAGATTAAGTATCGCTATGGATATGGGTGTCTACTATACAATCAACCCACAAGAAAGTGAAGTATTAGGACAAATCCTATCATTCACAAGTGGCAGAATGGCTGATTATGTAATATACGACCCAACTACAAATACTCCACTTCAACCTGCATTACAATATTCAAGAAGAGGTGGCAAAATTGCAATCGCTGGCCACAACAAAGCAAATGTTAATGTAGAACTAAGCAAACTATTACAAAAGCAACTTCAATTAATCGGTATCAATAATGGATACGGCGAAATAGCAACAGCTATCAACCTACTTGCAACCGACAGCATTGACACATCTTTTATTCAAACAAAAGATATCAAGTTTAGCGAAGTCGATACTGTACTTAGCGAATATATGGGACTTCCTGCAACTGATATAAATATAGTAGTTGCTGTTGACTAACAATAAATTAAAAGGCAGACTTCATAGTCTGTCTTTTCTATTTTAAATTCATATATCTTATTTGCGTAAACATAGTACTACATAAAAGTACAAATTATATAATAGTTCTACAAATATTACGCATTTTTATCCATATATTAATTATATAAAATCTTTTTTTTCATAATACTTTTAGCAAAAAACTTCATTTTTATTAATTTTTTTACAATTTATTACAAATACTTTGCAAGCTCATTTATATCGCCTGCACCAAGCAAAAGCACCCTATCATTAATGGTAACTGTTGATTTTATGTATTTTGCAATAGACAAAAAGTCATCAAAATATCGTACATCGCAAGACTTTGCAACTTCAAGAAACAAATCAAAGGCTGTTTTCCCCTTCTTTTTATCCCTACTTTTGTAGGTTTTTGTAATAATTATTTCATCAGCACCCTTAAAACATTTTGCAAATTCATCAAATAGTGCCGTGGTTCTTGAATATGTATGAGGTTGAAATACTACAATTAATCTACCTTTATTTCTTTTACTAGAACCAATTACAGCAGAAATTTCGCTAGGGTGGTGTGCATAATCTACAATAATTTCAGCACCATTGCACATACCTACCCTTTCAAATCTTCTACTAAGTCCTTGTAAATTTTCTATTGTACTTGCAATTATTTTGTTATCTATATTATAGTGTTTTGCTACTATTATACTAATAATTATATTATATATATTATAATATCCATTTAATGTAGTGGAAAAATTACCTAGAAATTCGCCCTTATACCACAAGTCAAAAGTTGTTGTATTATCTACTTTTACATTATCAAAGTAGAAATCTCCACCCTCTCCAACCGATACAATCTCTATATCATAACGATTAATACTATATAGATATTTTCTAAATACATCTTGCAATTTGCTTTCCACAATCAGCAAACCATTATCTCTAATATTACCTGCAAAAGTCAAAAAGCTAGAAAGTAATTGACCAGTACTTGTAAAGTAATCTGGGTGGTCTGGTTCGATATTAAGTACAACTGCAACAGAGGGGGTAAATGACAAAAAACTGTCTTTGTATTCGCAAGCCTCCGAAACAAGATATTTATCCCCTTCATATAGCCCACCACCCTCAAAAACTTTACTTGATGCACCAATATGATATGTAGCCTCAAAGCCTGCATTATGCAAAATACTGGCAATTAAATAGGTAGTTGTAGACTTACCGTGAGTGCCACTAACTGCTATAACTTCCTCATAATTTTTGTCTAGTAGGCTCAAAAACTCTTTTCTACTTAGTACCCGTTTCCCTAGCCTTTTTGCCTCTTGTAATGCACTGCAATCGCTAGGAACTGCAAGAGAATAAAGTACCAAATCTACACACTTTATCTTCTCAATATCTGGTGTAATATCTACCTCAATTCCTCTACTTGTAAGTATTTTGTAGAAGTCGCCATACCTACTGTCACTGCCGTACACCTTATACCCTTGCATTTTAAGAATAATTGCAAGAGCCTGCATACTACTTCCACCAATACCTAAAATATATATTTTTTTGCAATTATTAAATAGAAACATATTGCAATATATGCAATTACATCATTAAATGTTATTATTAATACAAAATAATTTTTGCATTTTTATTGTATTTGTAAAATTTTTAATATATAATTAAGTTACATTATATGTCACGAGGAGAAAAAATGGATATTACAGATGTAAGAATCAGAAAAATTAAAGCCGACACAGGTAAGCTTAAAGCCGTTGCCTCTATAATTATTGATGATTGTTTTGCTATACACGATATCAAAATAATTGAAGGTAGCGAAGGAACATTTATTGCAATGCCAAGTAGGAAAACACCTGATGGCGAACATAGGGATATAGCTCATCCTATCAATACCCCAACAAGAGAATTGATTAAAGAGGCAATACTTTCTGCCTATGAAAAATTACTAGCTGAGGAAACAGTATAATCTGTTAAATATAAAAACAGCACCAATTAAGGTGCTGTTTTTTTGTACTTAAATTACAATATAAGATAAATAATTTGCTACAATTTTAATAATCAAAGGTCATATCTGATGTTGTAATAATATCAACACCTGTATCTAGTACATTTTGTACAACAACACTACCCCTTGTTAATCTTTCCTTTACGACAACTTTGTTAAGTAGTTCCATTAAGTCAAACATTTTTTCCTTTGGTATTTCGCCATTAGTTCTAACAGAAACAACTGGAACATCTTCAAACACCGTTGCAACGGTTGTACAAACCGACCTCATTGGGCAAGTCATCTCATCACGAGCAAACTTTTCGCCTCTTTTACACTTGTTACCACTTACATTACCATTGTCGTCAATAGTTAATTTACAGCTATTAGGACATACGATACAAACAAATTCTTTCATTATTCACCTCTTTCTGTCAATGTAAATTCAACTTTGCTACCCTCTTTTACACCAAACTCCTCAAAGTTTAGGCATAATCTTTCCATCTCTGGTGGGCGAAGTGCCATATATTTTTTGCTCTTTACTTCATTGCCATCAACCTTTATTGATAGTGTTGCCTTATTCATATCATGGCTAGCTCTAAAGTATAAGATTACTTCTTTCATATCTGCACTAACATTTAGTCTTTGAGGAACAATGTACAAGAAATCCTTTGTAACCTCTAGTGGAACATATTTTTTGTCGGTCATAGCATATCTTGCTGCATGCTTACCTGCCTCATCAGCAGATTCACTAACATAGTCAACAAGGTCATTTACATGTAGTGCATTACCACAACAGAAAATACCGTCCTTTTCAGTCATAAATTGTTGGTCGCAAACAGGACCTTTAGTTTTTCTGTCAATAGGAATATCAAGTTCGTTAGCAACTTCGTTTTCTGGAATTAAACCAACTGACAAAATAAGTGTATCACACTCAACAATTCTTTCTGTTCCTGGAACTGGATTCATTTTACTATCAACTTCTGCAATCTCTACTGCCTCTAGTCTTTCATCGCCGAAAGCCTTTGTAACGGTATGAGACAAATGAAGTGGAATATTAAAGTCAATTAAGCATTGATGAATATTTCTTGTTAATCCTGATGGTGTAGGCTTAACCTCATACACACCCTCAACCTCTGCACCTTCAAGTGTAAGTCTACGAGCCATTATTAGTCCAATATCACCACTACCTAGGATTACTACCTTTTTTGCAGGCATTTTACCATTAAGATTTACATACGCTTGAGCTGTTCCTGCAGTAAAAATTCCAGCTGGTCTTGTACCTTGAATAAATACTTGCCTTGCACTTCTTTCTCTACAACCAGTAGCAAGCACAATTGTCTTTGTAAATACATAATTCATACCATCACGGTTTACAAATGTGATATTATATCCACCCTCAACCTTTACGATTTTGGTTACAAATGATAGAGTTTTGATTTCTACCTTTGTTTTTTTAACCATATCTACATACTTACCACTATACTCTGGACCTGACAATTTTTCGCCAAAAGTGATTAGTCCAAAACCATCGTGAATACATTGTTTTAGAATACCACCAAGCCTAGCTTCTCTTTCGATAAGAAGTGTTTTTGCTCCCTCTTTTTCTGAAGATATTGCAGCAGCAAGTCCAGCAGGACCACCACCGATAACTACTACATCATAATTAGTCATTGTCTATACCTCCCTTTGTATTATGGTATAGGATAACAGAATCCTCACCGGCTTTACGAACTTCGCACTCATCTACGCCAAGCTCTTTTGCAATAATCTTAACTACTAATGGGCTACAAAAACCACCTTGACACCTGCCCATACCTGGACGACATCTTCTCTTGATTGCATCAACGGTAAATATTGGCAATGCTGAATGTAGGCAATCCTCAATTTCACCACGAGAAATTTGCTCACATCTACATACGATTTCGCCGTATGCTGGATTTTCCTTTACTAGCCTATCTCTTTCTTCATCTGGTAATTCAGCAAGATGTGGATATGTTTTTCTAATAGGATTAAAGTTCTCATTTTTGCCAAGACCTAATATCTCTGAAGTCCATTTACATACATCTTCAGCAATAGCAGGGGCACAACCAATACCTGGAGATTGAATACCAGCAGCCTCAATGATATTCTTTGTATTGATACCTTTTCTAACTACGAAATCTTCCTCGTAAGTTGCTGCTCTACAACCTGCAAAATAAGTAATTATATCGCCATAAGTAATTTTTTCAATATTATGTTGTTGCTTCTTAAATACTGCATCTAGGCTAGACCTTGATGTTGCAAAGTCCTCTCTTTCTGGGATTTCCTCTGCATCTGGTCCAATAAGGATATTGCCATCAACAGTTTGAGTAGCACCACCACCCTTAGAGTGAGAGCCATCTTTCTTTTTAAAGATATACTCATCAATATATCTCTTGAATGGAGCTTTTGTTGCAGTAGTCTTTACATATTCGCCACATTTTTTATCAAGGATAATATCAGTACCTTTTCTTGGGTGAATAGTAAATGTCCTATCCTTTGCCATATCAGCAATAATATCAGCATAAGTACCACTTGCATTGATTACAACCTTTGGATAGATTGTACCACGGTTAGTTTTAACACTTGTTACCTTGTCGCCCTCAACAGTCATACCAAGAACTGCTGTATTAAATGCAAATTCTACACCATTTTCTGCTGCATTTTCAGCAAGAGCAATAGTCATTTTGTATGGAGAAACGATACCACCAGTTTCCATTCTAACTGCACCAATTGCCCAACTTGGGAAGTTTGGCTCGTATTTTGCTATCATTTCATCACGGTCTACATAATATACACCTGGAATTCCTAACTTCTTTGCCTTTAGTTCAAGGATAGGAACTAGCTTTTTCTCCCAGTTTTCCTCAAGATAAATATGGTGACCACCCCTTTCAAACTTGAAATCAAGTTCCTTTGAAAGTTGCTCGAAATACTTGTTACCTCTCATTAGGTAAGTATGCTTTTGAGTGCCTTTGTGTAGGTCGATACCTACATGGACATTACCATCGTTTCTGCTTGTTGTCATAAGTGCTACATCATAGCCCTTTTCTACAAGCATAGTTTTTGCATTGTACTTTGCCATTTCTCTAGCAATAGCACAGCCGGTAATACCACCACCAATAATAAGTACATCAGGAGTCATTCCGTCATACTTATCATCATGAACCTTCGGTAATTTTGGTTCATCTTTAAAACCTTTTAGTTTAATATCATTAATTACACCAAGATATTTCTTATCAACAGCATATTGACCTGCTTTTAAGATATTTTCCCACTTATCATCCTCGCCATTAAGAACAATGCAATATTGTCCCTTTGCAAATTCCCTTTCGGTTACCTCAAAGTTAGGATTAATTTCGTGTATTTTCTTGCAAATTGAATTAAAACTACTCATTTTTCTTCCTCTTTGATTTTTTATCGGTCACACGACCGATAATGTAATTATACTACCAATTATATACTATGTCAATATTAAGTCAATTTTTAAATTGTATTTGTACGAAATATTATACATTTGATTAAAAAATAGATAATTATATAAAAATATTGTAAAATAATACATAATATTACGAAAGTAAGCTAGTTTTTAGTAAATATTTTATCAAAATATTGATTATTAAAAATTTATAAAAAATATTATCATTTATTCAAAAACTTTAAAACAAAAAAGAGAGCTAAATAATTAACTCTCTATAAAAAAATATATACCTCAATCTAGTCAATTGACCTCAAGCACTCTTTATCCACCTTGCCGTTTTTAGTAAGAGGGATATTATCTACGAAAATTACCTCTTTTAGTCTGCAATATTTTAGCATATTATCACTTACGATTTGCTTAATTTCGTTTTTTAACTCCTCCGTTTTTTCGGTTGCTACTGCATACAAATATATAAATGGTTTACCCTCAAGCCTCTTTTCTACACATACTGCTTCCTTAACCTTTGGCAAAGTAAGTACAAGTTCCTCAATATCGGTAGGGAAAACATTAAACCCACTTATTTTGATAATATTCTTTTTCCTTGCTAGATAATAAATAAAGCCGTCTTTATCAATTTTTACAATATCGCCTGTTTTAAAGTAGTTTTTACCATTAATTTGTATTGTATTAGTAGTGTTATCGTAATATGACTTCATAATTGTACTACTAGAAATGGCTAGTTCTCCCGACATATTACACTCTAAAACATTGTTGTTTTCATCAAGAACAACGGCGAATATATCGTCAAGAGGTTTACCTATACTACCCTCTCTATAATTTTCTTCGGTATTTACGATGCAAACTCCCGTAAGTTCTGTTAATCCATAACCCTCTAGTACCTTGATATTATTGTATTTTGAGAGTTCGTTGTCAAATTGTTTTCTAAGTTGACTAGGTAAATTATCTCCACCACAATAGATATGTCTTACCGACTTAAAGCTACTACTAAAGCCATTTTTTATAAATTTTCGTATCATTGAAGGGATTACAATTAGCACTGTTACGCCATATTTTTTGACAAGCCTAATCATTGATTTAGTATTGAATGTTGGCATCAAAACGATATCAAAACCAAGAGTTAAGCACGAATGAACACCAACAGCAAGACCAAAACAATGGAATATCGGTAGGCTTACAAGTGCAGTTTCTTTTCCTAAATTTTGTCTACCAACAACATTTATCATTTTGTTTTTTAGCTCAATAAAGTTCTCATTTGTTAAGATTACTGTCTTTTCCTTATCCGTTCCAGAGCTATGCAACAAACAAGCATCTTCATTGTAAACAATGGTAGAAGGATAGGTTTTTCTAAAGTCCTTTTCGGTGTATTCGGTGGTAATTTTTCCACGAACCACATCAAGATATAAGCCAAAAATCCATCTTGTGAAGCTATCCAGATAGTCCTTGCTAGAGCAAATAATAACCTTTACACCCAAATCACTTAGAGCCTTTTTGTACTTTTTGTAGAATAAATCATATACAAATACAACCTTTGTATCGGTTTCAACCAGTTTCTTTACTAAATCATTAGTTGCAACGAGTGGGTGGAAGATATTTGATACTCCCCCAATCTTATTTATCGCATAAAATCCAATAACAGCAGTTGGCACATTAGGAGCAATAATACCAACTTTGCTACCCTTTTTTACACCGATTGAACACAAAAAACCTGCCATATTATCTATGTTTTTAACAAAGTCAACCCTCGACATTTTGTTACCCATAAATGTTATAGCAGTTTTTTTATCTGTTTTTGCAGTTAATAAGTCTTGATACAAATTTTTCATAAACTAATTATATCATAAAAAAATAGTTATGTAATAAAATAGGATAGAAAACTATCCTACTTTTATAATATTAAAATATTTTGTTTATTTCTCCTCGAAAACAAGGTGTTTATTTGGATTAACTTGTTTTCCATTTTCCTTGATTTCAAAGTGAACATGCTCTTTAAGGTAACTTTCACTAATATCGCTAGTTGAAGTAAATCCAATAATATCGCCTTTTTTAACAACATCGCCCTCTTTTACCTTCAAATCTTCAAGAGACCTATAAGTTGTTACGATATTCTTTGCGTGCTTAATTTCTACTACATATCCATACATTTTATGTTTTTTCGCACTGATTACCTCGCCATCAAGTGCTGCAAGAACCTCTTGTTTTCCCTCAGTTGCAAAGTCGATTCCACCGTGGAATGAATACTCGTTTAGAATAGGGTTGTAGTATAAAGAGTCCTTTTCGCTATAACCATTTACAATAGTTGCATTTTTTACCGGCAAAATAAAGTTCATATCCGGTTCTACTACAACAGGCTCTTCCGGATTATCAGGCTTTACAACGGGAGCATCTGGTTTTATTGTTGGTTCTACATCGTTGTTCAAGTTTACAACTGCAACAGATACCATTGTGATGATTGCAATTAGGCAAAGTCCCATAATTAAGTAATAAGCATTATGCTTGAAAAAGCTAGCGACTTTACCACTTTTTGTTTCTTTTTTCATATATCCTCCTATTAAAATCCACCTACGATTATCGGGATACCGACTGTAATATTGTCGCCATTCTCCACAATTTGCATATTGGATTTACTACATTGAGTATAGCCAGATAATTTTTTGCTATACACATAAAAAATATTTTTGTTATTTATTTTTTGTTTGCTTACGATTTTACCCTCGCATTTTTTAAGTACAGTACCGATATTACCCTTTAATTTAATGGTAATTGCATCGACATTTTGGTCATTAAGTTTAGCTTTGATATCGCTTATATCAGCTTTTTGTTCGTATAAAGTTTTGTTGTTTACCACCAAAAACTCTTTACCAAATGTAGTTTGATACACAAGCATATCCTCCACCTTGATATTACTAGGAAAGCTAAACATCATAAGTAGCAGTATTAAAATAAACAAAAATATTTTTCTCATAGTTGGATTATTGACAGCAAGAAAAATTTTATACAAAAAAAGCACCACCGAAGTGATGCTAATTTATTTTTACAATATTTAATTTTTATTTTTTTATTTTATTTGGGATTTCAGTAATATCATTAACTACAAGGTCAGGATTCATTTTGCTATCAGCAAGCATCTTTTTTGTAGTTTCGCCACTCAAAACTAGTATTGAATAAAAATCATTATTTATTCCAAATGCAGTATCAGTGTAAAGCCTATCCCCTACCATTGCAATCTCGTTGCTTTCTAGCTTAAACCTATCCTTAATGCAATTTGCCATAATTGAGTATGGTTTGCCACAAATATAGTCAGGTAGTCTTTTTGTTGCTACCTCAATCATTTTGATAAATGAGCCAACATCTGGCATATCTCCAAGTGGTGCTGGACAAACATTATCGGGGTGAGTTGCAATATAATCCTTACCATCAAGCAACATCAAGCAGAACTTATACAAATTGTCGTATGTAAGTGTGGTATCAAAGCCAAGCACAGCGACATCAGCTTTATCATAATCCACGATTTCAATTCCGTAGCTTGATATTTCCTCTTTTAAAGTATCAGTTCCAAGCAAAAATATCTTCTTATTTGGATATTTTTTTAAGATAAACTCACTGGTTGCCATACCACTGGTATAAATTTCATCTTTTGAAACCTCTAAACCCATTTTGGCAAGTTTTTCAACATACGCTTGTTGTGATTTTGAAGAATTGTTTGTCAAAAAACAAATCTTTTTGCCCATTTTTTTAAGAGTATTTATTGTATCAAAGGCACCGGGAATCTCGTTTTCGCCAAGATAAACTGTTCCGTCCATATCCAATAAATACAATTTTACATCATTAATACTTTTCATAAGTTTATTTTACAATATAACTAAAGTTTTATCAACTAATAACACTATGTTAAAGCATTTCCTCCAAAAAACCAGTCTTTTTCATATAACTATACAAGCTATTTTCACAAATTAATCCGGCAAGTGATGTAACCGATAACAAATCGGTTGCTTTTATGTATCCACCAAGCCAATATCCTGCATCTTTGTAGCATCTTCTAAATATCTTTGCATACTTTTCGTTATCAATGCACTTCAAAAATTTGAGAAAATCAACTCTATATTCCTTGATTAAGTATCCAATCGCAGTAATATTTTGCTCTTTATACTCTACAAACTTTTCTTTGGAGTAATTATATTCCCCGTTTAACCTTAAATTAAGTAGTTTCAACCCCTTTACATAGTCGGCTGGGATAAGTGTATCTACTAAATACCCCTCCAAAAATGATGTGTACAAATCCACCAATACATAGGTTGCGAGAAACAAATTTTCTCCATAAAATCTACTATTTTCGCCCTTTGAAAGTAGGTATGCAATTGCATTGCTAGAGCTATTAAAACTGCCAAGATAATTTCTTGCAAGAGAAATTTTTAATAAAGTTGTCATCAAATATGTTAGTTGATTATTTGTTGTTTCGTAGTTTTTTGTAAAATTATCAAGCAAATTTCTTACATCATTTGCAACTGTCATACAATATTTACCACGATAAATTGCCTTTTTGTATTCTAGCATAAATAACGACAAATAGGAGTTGTACACTGCCCCAATTCCACTTGCTACAAGATATTCTGGACATCTTGAATAAATTTCACTATCTGCAATCACAAACTTTGGGCTTGTACAATACTCAATTTTATCGTTAAAAATACAATCTTTGTCAAGGTAGCTGTCCGTTGATGGAGCTGTTGCAATAAGCCCATAATCATTACCCCTCAAGTATGCTGAATAGCGTACAACAGTAGCTATACTACCACTGCCAATTCCCACAAAAAATCGAACATTATCCTCAAGATTTAGTAGCCTTTCGGTATCGGCTTTTGTAGGATAAATCAATTTTTCATAGCATATTTCACTGATATCAAACCCATTTTTTACAAGGATTTCTAGTGCTTTTTGTGCAGTTTCACTTACTGCTTTATCATAAACTATCGCAATTCTTGCTATTCCGTAATATTTTTTTAGCAACAAATTAAGTTGTGCGATACTCCCACTTGATAGTAAAATTTCCGTATCTATACTATGTATTTTGCCACAATCACAATTAAAACTTTCATTTAGGTTAAGCATAATTACCCCCTAGCAAAATAGTAGCATAATAAGAACTTAAAAATTTTTATTATTATATAATAAAAAAACGAGTACTATCATATTT
>JAHHUG010000040.1 GCA_020024085.1 Christensenellaceae bacterium
CTTTTAATTTATATGATACTATGATATACTATTGATTATAATATTTATATAATGTAATGAGGATTTTATGGCAAGAAAAAAAACTAATGACTACACAGCAGATAACATTGAAATACTAGAAGGACTAGAGGGTGTAAGACTTAGACCAGGTATGTATATTGGTGATACATATTCAAAGGGTTTACACCATATTTTATGGGAAATTATTGATAATGCAATGGACGAAGCGTGCAATGGTTATGCAGATAAAGTTTCTGTTACTTTACACAAAGACGGTAGTGCAGAAGTATCGGATAATGGTAGAGGTATTCCAGTAGGAATTATTAAAAAAGCCAAAAAATCAGCCTTAGAGGTTATATTTACAACCCTTCATGCAGGTGGTAAATTTGACAGTCAAAACTATGAATTCAGTGGTGGATTGCATGGTGTTGGTGCTGCCGTTACCAATGCACTTTCTAGGTGGTTGACTGTTGAATCATATATTGATGGCAAGGCTTACAAAATGAGTTTCCACTCTATTGAGGCAGGTAACAAAATCAAAAGTGGTATTCCAGTTGGACCTCTTGAGGAAATAGGTAAAACCAAGAAAAAAGGTACAACTATTTGCTTTATGCCCGATGATAGAGTGTTTGGTAAGGAGAAATTTAAGTCTTCAATCATTATGACAAGACTACAAGAAACTGCCTTTTTGAATAAAAAAATTACTTTGGAGTTCACAGATGAAAGAGGGGAAGAGGTAATACACAAGGTTTATCATTCAGAGGGTGGTGTAATTGACTTCGTAAAATTTATCAACGAGGGCAAAACAGCACTTTATCCAAAGCCTATCTATATTGAGGGCGAGGACAAAAACTTTAAGCTAGAAATCGCTATTCAACATATCAATGGCGATGATTCAGAGAATGTATATTCGTATGTAAATAATATCCCTACAAATGAGGGTGGTACACATATTACAGGCTTTAGAAGTGGTCTTACAAAGGTGCTTAATGACTATGCAAGAAAGACAAAAGCCCTTAAAGAAAAGGACAACAACTTCGATGGCGAGGACTTTAGATATGGTATCAGTGCCATTGTTTCTGTTAAGATGCAAAATATCCAGTTTGAAGGTCAAACAAAGACAAAACTTGGTAATACAGAGGTAAAGGCTATTGTGGAAAATATCGTTACAACCGAGCTTGATAGATATTTTCAAATGACTGGTTCAAAGAAAGTGCTAGAAATGATTCTTCGCCAAGCCACAGCATCAAGGAGTATTCGACAAAAGACAAAACTTATTAAGGACAAAGAAAAGGAGCTAAATGATATTATGGGCTCAAACCTTGTTGGTAAGTTGTCAAGTTGTAGCGGAAAAAAGGCAGAAGATAACGAGCTATTTATCGTTGAGGGCGATTCAGCAGGTGGTAGTGCAAAAATGGGTAGAGACCGTAAAACTCAAGCTATTTTGCCACTTCGTGGTAAGCCACTTAACGCCGAGAAAAAGAGGGTAAATCAAATCCTTCAAAATGAGGAAATTAGGTCAATTATTTCAGCAATAGGTGCAGGTATCGACCCTAATTTTGATTTATCAAAAATAAAGTATCACAAGGTAATTATTCTTGCCGATGCTGACCAAGATGGTGCACATATCAGGGCAATTTTGCTAACATTCTTTTATAGATATATGAAAGATTTAGTGCTTAATGGTAATGTGTATATCGGTATGCCACCACTATACAAAATTGAAAGGAAAAATTCTGTTCAATATGCCTACGATGATGAGGAACTTCGTGAGCTAACAGAGGGCAAGCCACCAGCAAGATTGCAACGATACAAAGGTCTTGGCGAAATGAATCCAGAGCAACTTTGGGAGACAACTATGAATCCAAAAACAAGGTCTCTTATGAGGGTAACAGTAGATGATGCCATTGCTGCTAACGAAGAAATTTCAATACTTATGGGTGACAATGTTGACCTTAGAAAGCAATATATATTTGATAATGCAAACTTTAACAAAGTAGATACATTTGAGTTAATCGGGAGGAAAAAATAATGAGTGAAGTAGAAGCAAGAATAATAGATACTCCTCTTGAAGTGGTAATGAAAGAATCAATGATGCCATACTCCGAGCATGTAATTTTGGATAGAGCATTGCCAAGAGTAGAAGATGGACTAAAACCCGTTCAAAGAAGAATCCTTTTTGCAATGAAGGAAATGGGCATCACCCCCGAAAAACCTTATGTAAAATCAGCAAAGATTGTAGGTGATTGTTTAGGTAAATATCACCCACACGGCGACACATCAGTATATGATGCAATGGTAAGGCTTGCTCAAGACTTTTCTATGAGTGCCACCCTTGTATCAGGACACGGAAACTTTGGTTCTATTGATGGCGACTCTGCTGCTGCTATGAGATATACAGAGGCAAGGCTAGCACCTCTTGCAATGGAGATGCTTAGGGATTTAGATAAGGACACAGTTGATTGGTCACTTAACTATGATGACACCTTAAAAGAGCCAAATACTTTGCCTAGCAAATTCCCAAACCTATTAGTTAATGGTGCTAGTGGTATTGCAGTAGGTCTTGCTACAAATATTCCACCACATAACATTACTGAAGTTATAAATGGTGTACTTGCGTATATTGAAAATCCAAATATCACACTTGATGAAATGATGAAATATATCGTAGCACCGGACTTCCCAACAGGTGGAAACCTAATACTAGGCGATGGACTAAAGCAAGCATACGAAACAGGTAAGGGCAGTATTACAATGGTTGCCAAAATGCACAAGGAGGAGGCAGAGTACGGCAAAACAAATATTGTAATTACGGAGCTTCCATACCAAGTGAGCAAGTCAAGTTTGCTTACAAATATCCTAGAACTTAGGAACACTAAAAAAGGCGAATTACTAGGTATTACTAATATTGTAGATGAGTCGGATAGAAGTGGTATGCGTGCAATAATCACAGTTGGCAAAAACTATAATGCTGATAAGATTATTCAAATATTACTAAAGTCTACAAAACTTAAAACAAGTTTTAATATAAATATGGTAGCGATAGCTGATGGCAAGCCAAAGCAACTTGGACTACTTGAAATCATTAGCTACTATGTAGAGTATCAACGAAACATTATCCTTCGTAGGTCTCAATATGACTACAACCAAGCTAAAGAGAGAGCTCACATTTTAGAGGGACTTGTAATTGCTTTACACAATATTGATGAAGTAATCAAGATTATCAAAACATCAAATACTACAAGCGATGCAAAAACAAACCTTCGCAATCGTTTTGAATTAAGTGAAAAACAAGCTCAAGCTATCCTTGATATGAGACTTGCAAAACTTGCAAAGTTAGAGGTATCAAAGATTGAGGAAGAACTAAAAAGCCTAGAAAAACTTATGGCAAAACTTCTAAAGATTATCAAGAGCAAAAAGCTTCAAATGAATGTGGTTGCAGAGGAACTAACCGAGCTAGGCAAGGCTTACAAGACAACTCGTAGAAGTGATATTCAAGATAAAAACAGCAATTTCTCTGTTGAAAAGTTCAAACTAAAAGAGGAAAAAGAGCCAGTCGTTGAAAGAAAAGGTGTATTTGTACTTGATACTAATGGCAAAATCAAACTTATCCCAACAAAGAGTTATGCGATGGGTAATAAGGAAAAGAACTTGGATAAGGATAACTTCATTAAGCAAGCAATTAACCTTGACAACAAGACGGAGTATTATGCAGTAACCAATCTTGGTAATATGGCAAGGATAGACCTTGACAAAATGCCACTACTTGCATACAAAGATGAGGGTGTTGATTTATTAAAGGTGGAAAGCGATGCAAACCCTAACGAGCAAATTGTAAAGGTACTGGCAGTAACCGAGGAAGATTTAGAAAAAGATGTATTTATTTTAAGTACCGAGGGACTTGTCAAGAGGACAAAGTTTAGCGAGCTAGTGCTTAAAAAGTCGTATGGCGACATAATGACACTTAAGGACAATGAGTACCTATTAGATATCCAGTTTGTCGAAGATGAGGATACAATCTTCTTTGGTACAAAGGACGGAATGTGCTTAAATATTAAGGTTGATGATATCCCACTACAAGGCAGAAAGGCAGGAGGAGTTAAGGGTATCAAACTTAACGATGGCGACAGCCTTGTATATGCAACACAAATCAGTGATGAGGGCGAAATTATAGTAATTACCGACGAAGGCTATGCAAAAAGGGTATTTGCTTGGGAGATAGAGCCTTCGGTAAGATATCGTAAGGGCTTAAAGATAATTGACCTTGGCAAAAATAATGGCAAGGAAGTCAAGTTCTATGGTTATGTAAAATATCCATACGATGTAGTTGTGGAGCTTGATAATTATCTTGAGAAGAACTATGTTGTAAATAGCGAGCAAATTATGATACTTGCAAGGACAAACAAAGGCAAACAAATCATTCCAAAAAATACCACTGTTACAGCAGTTAGAAAGGTTTTTGAGGATTAATAGAGCAATTTTAGACAAAATTAAAATATAATATAATAATTAATACAATAAGAGTAGTTAAGATATAAAGGGAGTAAAAAATACTTATGAAAATCGGTTTTAATAGCGAATTATATATGGAAAAACAAACCCAAAAGATACTAGAAATTATCAAAAAGTTTGACAACAAATTATACCTAGAGTTCGGTGGCAAATTGTTTGATGACTTCCATGCAGCAAGAGTATTGCCGGGTTTTGACCCAAATGCCAAAATTAAATTGTTGCAAAAGCTAAAGGACCAACTAGAAATTATCTTTTGTATCAGTGCAAAGGATATTGAAAGAAACAAAATGAGAGCTGACTTCGGTATCACTTATGGTGCAGAGGTTATAAGGCTTATTAATATTATGAAAAATCTTGGTATCAGCGTAAATAGTGTAGTAATCACTCAATACGAGGAGCAACCAACAGCAACAGCTTTCAAGAGAAAACTTGAGCTTAGGGGCGAAAAGGTTTACCTACATAGATTTACAAAAGGTTATCCAAATGATGTAGATACTATTGTTTCAGATGAGGGCTATGGCAAAAATCCATACATTGTTACCACAAAGCCACTTGTAGTAGTTACTGCACCTGGACCATCAAGTGGAAAACTTGGTACTTGTTTAGGTCAACTTTACCACGAGGCAAAAAGAGGTATCAAGGCAGGTTATGCCAAGTTTGAAACTTTCCCAGTATGGAATCTACCACTTAAGCACCCTGTAAATATTGCATACGAGGCTGCAACAGCAGATATCAAAGATGTTAATATGATTGATAGTTATCATCTTGAGGCTTATGGCGAAACCACCGTAAACTACAACCGAGATATCGAGTTATTCCCTGTTATTCGTACAATTATGTCTAGGATTTCTCCGGACCTAAACTACAAATCACCTACCGATATGGGTGTAAATATGGTTGGTAATTGTATTACCGATGATGAGGTTGTTCGTGAGGCTGCAAAGCAAGAAATTATTAGAAGATACTTTAATACAAAGTGTGCATATCGTAATGGACTAATGGATATGGGTGCTGTTAATCGTGAGGAATTCTTAATGGGCGACCTTGAGATTAGACCAGATTATAGAAGTGTAGTAGAGCCAGCAAGGAAAAAGGCAGAGGAGTCAGGTTGTCCTGCCGTTGCAATGGAAATGCCAGATGGTAAAATTATTACAGGCAGAAGAACAGGTCTACTTACAGCAAGTGCAGCAGCAGTACTTAATTCACTTAAATATCTTGCAAAAATCCAAGATGATGTACTATTAATTGATACTACCGTTATTGAGCCTATTATTAATGTAAAACAAAATACCCTTAGGGATAAGGTACTTCGCCTTGACCTAAAGGAAGTAATTGTAGCACTTACAGTATGTGCTTCATTCAATCCAGTTGCAAAACTTGCTCTAAATGAACTTAACGAGCTAAGATGCACCGAATTACACTCAACAGTAATGCTATATGCAAATGATGAAAATATCCTTAGAAAATTGGGTATTCATGTAACTTGCGACGATATTTTTGAAGATTAATTGGAGGAGTAATGTTACCAAATAGATGCGATGTAGAGGAAAAATATAGATGGAATTTAGCAGATATTTTTCCTTCATTAGATGATTTTAACAAGGAAGTAGAGTACCTACAAGATGCTATAAAAAAGTTTGAAAAATATGTGGGTACACTTGGCGATAAAAATAGCCTATTAGAACTACTTAATTTAGATAGCGAACTTGGCGAAAGGCTAGAAAGAGCATATGTTTATGCACATCTTCTTCGTGATGAGGATACTGCAAATAACGAAAACAACAGTAGAGCAAACGCTATGGAAATACTTGCAACAAAGCTTTCTACTGCAACCTCTTTTATTTTGCCAGAGTTGACAAGTCAAAGTGATGAGTACTTGGAGGAATTGCTTAATGATAATAGTTTTAGCAAATATCACTTGTCATTAAAGGAAATCATTAGAACAAAGAGCCATATTCTATCACACAAGGAAGAAAATATCCTTGCCAAAGTGGGCAGTTTTTCAGGCGATTTTGAGAACACTTTTATAATGTTTGACAATGCCGATATCAAGTTCAAGTCATACTTGGATAAGGATAAAAACAAAATTGTTTTGTCACACGGATTGTACGGACTAGCACTTCAATCAAACGACCAAAACGATAGAAAAAAGGCTTTCAACTCTATGTTTGGTGCATATAAAGATATGATTAATACCATTACCTCAAATTATGCAGGTAGTGTGAAAACGGACTGGTTTTATAGTGATGTAAGAGGTTTTTCTTCTTCACTTGAAAGAGCTATGTTCTACGAAAATGTGTCTCCAAAGGTGTACAAAAAGTTGGTGGAAAATGTACACAAAAATTTTGATGTAATGCACGATTATGTAGCTTATAGAAAAGAGGCACTAGGATTAAAAACTCTTAATATGTACGATATGTATGTGCCTATTGTTGAAGGTGCAGATATCAAACTAGAGTACGAGGAGGCAGTCGAGCTTGTAAAAAAGGCACTTCTTCCAATGGGAGATGAGTATCAAGCATTACTAAACAAGGCATTTACAAGTGGTTGGGTAGATGTTGTTGAGAATAAGGGCAAAAAAAGTGGTGCATATAGTTGGGGAGCATACGGAGTACACCCATTCGTACTACTAAATTACCAAAAGACAACACACGATGTATTTACAATCGCTCACGAACTTGGCCACGCAATTCATTCGTACTATTCAAATACTACTCAAAATTACGAAAATGCAAACTATGTAATATTCGTTGCAGAGATTGCAAGTACTGTTAATGAAGTGTTGCTTATCAAACATTTATTGAAAAATACCACCGATAAAAATGTTAAAAAGTATCTATTAAGCTATTATATGGATATGTTTAGAACTACTTTGTTCCGTCAAACAATGTTTGCCGAGTTCGAGGAGTTTAGTCATAGTGAGGTAGAAAAGGATATTCCACTTACAGCAGAAAGTTTGAGTGATAAGTACTATCAACTAAATAAAGAGTATTATGGAAAGTCAGTAAAGCATAACGACTTAATTCGTTACGAGTGGGCAAGAATACCTCACTTCTATACTGCTTTCTATGTATATAAATATGCAACAGGCATTATTACTGCCGTAAATATTGCTACAAATATTTTGGAGGGTAAAAACCTTGAGGGTTACAAAAATTTCCTTAAGACAGGTTGTTCGCTTCCACCACTTGATATTATTAGGCTTGCAGGTGTCGACCTTGAAACCGATACTCCATATAAGGTAGCATTCGACGAGTTTAACAATGCTCTAAAAGAACTTAAAGAGATAGATTAATGAAAAAATTTATTATTTTAACCATATTACTTGTGATGTTTTTGTTGCCGTTTGGTACTGTTTGTTATGCAGTTGAACCAGTTCCAACAGAGCCTACTACAAGCGTAGATGATTACTTTGTAGAGGTCACCAAGGCACAAGTTTTCCACGAAAGTGGAAGGATATATATAGCTACTCAGTACTACTTTAACCCCGAGGCAGTATATAATTACACTGTTGAGGGAGAGGAAAAAACTATTGATTTTAATAGAATAATACTTGTACTAAAGCAAATCTACGAAAAGCAAAAGATTGAATATATCTACAATGATAATACACCAAATAACATTATCAAAATTGATAAGGTTTACAGTAGTAGGACAGAGCTAAACCACGAGCAAGGAATAACAGGTGATGAAATCTACGAGCCACTTGAAAAGCTAAGTGAAGATTTTTGGTTTACCACCTATATTAATAAATCTCCTAGTTACCTTGCAAATGGTGGAAAGGAGGCTTTACAAAAAAATTATCACGACCTTGGATTAATTTTGTTTGGTATTGATACAGTGGATATGAGCCTTTTTAAGTTCAACTATTGTTATGGAACAGATTACAAAAGTATCACCACAAATGGTAGAATGATAAAAATGGATAATATGTACTATCACATATTTGAAAATATCAACGAAAAAAGCGAGATTATACTTTACCAAAAGGTGCAAAATTCAGCAAACTGGTATGGGGTAATAATAGGTAGTTCGCTTGGTGTAATTTTACTTGGATTACTAGGATATGTTGTCTTTAGAAAACGGAGGAAAAATGGATAAAAAAGAAGTTAGAGTAATGCCTTATAATGTTGAGGCAGAAAGGTCAGTTCTTGGTGCAATGCTACTAGATACAGAGGTTGCAAACGAATGCTGTAACAAACTAACTAGTGAGGATTTTTATTTACAAGCCAACAAAAATATCTTTGATGCAATCAATGAGTTATGTGCCGATAACAAACCTATTGATGCTATTGCAGTAGAGGATATTTTATCTCAACGAGGTCTACTACAAAATTCTGGTGGACTAGACTATATTATTGACCTATCAAACTATGTACCAAGTTCAGCTAGTACAAACTATTTTATAGATATTATCAAAAGGACATCGCTTTCAAGGACAATTATTCGTAGAGCTAACGAGATTATCGAAAAGGCTTATACCGAGCCAGATAGTAGCGAGGTACTACAATTTGCCGAAAAGCAAATATTTGATATATCAAAGGAAAAGGAAACTAGCACCCTAACACATGTCAAAAAGTCAGCAGGCGAGGTTCTTGAAACTATCGGTGCAGCATGTCGTGGCGAGTACAAGGGTGGTACAATGACAGGCTTTAAGCACTTTGATAACCTTACCAATGGCATTAAGCCAGGTGAACTTATTCTTCTTGCAGCAAGACCTTCTGTTGGTAAAACAGCCTTTGCACTTAATATTGCAACCAATGTAGCTGTTAATGGTGGTAATGTAGCAATCTTCTCACTAGAGATGCCAGCAAAACAACTTACTGCTAGAATTATGGCGTCAATGAGTAGGGTAAACATCAATGCTGGTATGAAAAATGGATTTGGTAGTAATGCGACTATTCAAATACGAAACATTATGTCAAGCTACAATAAGCTAATCCAAACCAAAATGTTTATTGATGATTCTTCTATTACAAAACCTATGGATATCCGTAGTAAATGTATGAGGGTTATTCGTGAGCATGGTCCACTTAGTTTGATTGTTGTTGACTATTTGCAACTTATGACAAGCGATAGAAAGACTGATGGTAGACAAAATGAGGTTGCAGAGCTTAGTAGAAATATGAAAATTTTGGCAAAAGAGCTAGATTGTCCTATCCTACTACTTTCTCAATTATCTCGTGCAATCGACCAAAGAACAGACCACACACCAAAGCTATCAGACCTTAGAGAGTCTGGTGCAATCGAGCAAGATGCCGATATGGTATTGTTCCTAGATAAACCATATCTAAATGATAAAAATATGCCAGAAGACGATGTAAAAATCGTTGTTGCAAAGCACCGTAATGGTGAACTTGCAAACCTACAATTAAGGTGGACAGGTTCAATTATGAAGTTCGATGCAGTGCTTGAAAATGAAAAGGTTGTAAAGGAAGAAATCGAGCCACCTCACGAGACAGGCGATATCGAAAGTATGAAAAAAATCAAAGATGATTCCCCATTTATTGATGATGGTGTAGCAGTACAAATCATTGAGGATAGGATAGAAGTTGATGATGAACTACTTGAAAATTCTACCGATACAAAAGCTAGTACAAAGCAAGCTGAAAATGGTAATTTAGATACTTCAATCTCTTTTGGAGCAGATGATACAATCTCTGTTACCGAGGATAATGATAGTGGCGAAATAATATTCAACGATATGTTTGTAGGTAGCGAGGAAGATGATGGAGAACTTGAATATTAATCTATAAATATTTGTTTTACATAGTACTTTTATTGTATTTTAATATTTATTGTATATTTAATGAGGACAAAGTTGATACTTTGTCCTCATATTCTATATAGCAACTTAATGTGTAATAATCCTCATTTTCCGTAATGTTATAAAAACTTCTATTGTATTTTGCTTTAACAGGAATCGAGGTTTTTAGTTCGTTTGTTGTCTTTTCAACATAGTTTTTTACAAGCAAATTTTTATCATATTTTACTGTTTTTTCCTTTAGTTCGTAGTAGGTTGTTGTTTTTTTGTATAGTGGAATAATATCGCTAACTCTACAAGTATTTTCCACCTTTTCATACATTTTATATGGAGATTTCACATTCTCGAATTTGTTGGTAAATGATAAAGATGTAATTGTTTTTTTATTGCCAGTTCTTACCTTTTCTACTTGGTTTTTATATACTTTTATGCTTTTCCCTTTTTGAATAAGCCCGTATATATCCCCACTTGCAAATACTGGTATTTTAATTTCATCGGCAAGGACAAAGTTGTTAATTAATATATCGCCTTTTTTTACTACATCAAATAAATTCTTTGTTTTAGTGCCAGAGTAGATTAGTTGTCTACTGATTATACAATCGCAAGTTGCAACTACTACATTATTAATATTTGGTTTTTCAGTTTTAATAGGGGTTTCTGCCTCTGTTATTTTCACATTTAGCGTATTTCCAACAATTTTAATATCGCAAAAACTAATATCAAGCTGTTCTAGTATTTTTCTTTCAAGGTCAAATGTATCAATATTGCTCAGTTTAGTGCCAATTTGTACCCCTTCGTGTTTAAGTATTTTATCAACTTCATAAGTGTAACAGTTTATATTTATTTTTAGTACAAATAGGTTGGTAAATAGGTAAAATATTCCAACAAACAGTATAGCCAAAGTAAGTACGGTTTTATTAAAAATAAAGCTACCAAAGCTATACAATTTTGAATGAATAGAGTAGGTGTATTTATACTTGTATTCTTTAAGTAATTCCTCTAATTTTTGTCTATCTTTTCCACTAATTTTTACAACTAAATCCTTATCAATTTTGGTATCTAATATATCTATATGTAGCCTTAAAATATTTAGCAGTTTTGATAGGTTTAATCCACTTATAG
>JAHHUG010000041.1 GCA_020024085.1 Christensenellaceae bacterium
AGTTTTAATGATTTATATATGTATTTCATATTTACTTTTCACTTACTAAATTTTCGTATAAAAAAAGAGTGGCAAACCACTCTTTTATTTTTATAAACTATTTTCTAACAGCACCATTTGAAGATATATTGTATTTTACTGAAGTTAATTCTTTTAGTGCAATAGGTCCTCGAGCATGTAATTTTTGGGTGGAAATTCCCATTTCTGCACCATAACCAAATTGGAAACCATCGGTAAATCTGGTAGATGTATTGGTATAAACACAAGCAGAATCAACGGCTCTACTAAAAATTTCACAAGCTGTTTTATCGTTTGATAATATCACTTCCGAATGATGTGTTGAGTGCTTATTAATATGATTTATAGCCTCCTCAAGACCATTTACAACTTTAATTGAAACAATGTAGTCAAGATATTCGGTGTCATCATCTTCTGGAGTCATTGGCTCTACCTCTGCAATATGTTGAATAATATTATCGCCTTTTACCCTTACATTATTTTCTTGAAGTGAACTTATTAGCGACTGCATATACCTAACATTTACATTTTTATCAACCAAAATATGTTCAAGTGCATTGCAAACTGACACTCTTTGAGTTTTTGCATTTAAGATTACCTTTGTTGCAAGTTCAAAATCGGCTGTATTGTCGATATAAGCGTGGCAATTACCACCAGCTGATGCAATAACCGGCATTTTGGCATTTGCAAGGATAAACTTTTTTAGTCCCTCTCCACCTCTTGGAATGATAACATCTACAAATTTGTCTTGTTGCAATAGTTCATAACTGCTTTCCCTTGTGGTATCGTCGATAAATTGCATAATCTCGCTATCAAATCCATTGTTTTCAAGTGCACTTTTCATAATATTTGCAATAGCACGGTTTGTATTAATAGCCTCTTTGCCTCCACGAAGCACAACAGCATTAGAAGATTTAAGGGTAAGCCCTACGCAATCAACTGTAACATTTGGTCTTGCCTCGTAGATTATACCAATTACACCAAGCGGTGCACGAACTTTTTTGATATCTAGTCCACTATCTAATGTAAATTCTTCTACAACCTCGCCGACAGGGTCTGGCAATTCTATAATTTGAAGCAATCCTTCTTTCATTAGGTTAATTCTATCCTCTGTAACGGTTAACCTATCGTAAAAAGCAGAAGTCTTGTCCTCATAGTTGTCTAAATCTATTTTGTTGGCTTCAAAAATAATGTCTATATTATCAGTTAAGGCATCTGCCATAACTTTAAGCATAGCATTTTTTGTATCAGTAGAAAGGTTTGCAAGCCTAAAACTAGCCTCTTTTGCCCTACTGCACATCTCTTGAACACTCATAACTACTCCTCATAATTAAACTTCACTCAAATTAAAATTCTTATAAAAAAACAGAAATTTGAGTTACTTATATTTTAACCCAAATTTCTGTAAGTTGCAATTAAAATCTACACTTATTCCTCGTCTTCATCTGGAAGAATAACATTATGATATACCTCTTGAACATCATCAAGTTCATCAAGTCTATCCAATAGCTTGTTGAATGTGTGAACTTTGTTCTCCTCAAGCTCAATGTAGTTATCTGGAATCATATCCAAACTAGAACTCAAAATAACAACTTTGCTATTTGCCTCTAACTCTTCTCTAACTGCTGTATAATCTTGTGGTGAAGTATATACCATAAATGCATCATCTTCTTCAACAACATCTTCAGCACCTGCAAGAATTGCAAGCTCCATTAGTTCGTCCTCTGTGATACAACTAGCATCAACAACGATTACACCTTTACGATTGAACATATAAGATACGCAACCTGTTGAACCTAAAGAACCACCAAATTTATCAAAAGCACATCTAACATCTCCAGCTGTTCTGTTTTTGTTATCAGTAAGTGCATCAACAATAATTGCAGAACCACCTGGGCCATAGCCTTCGTAAGTCATACTCTCGTAGTTTACACTATTTAAGTCGCCTGATGCTTTTTTGATACTTCTATTAATATTGTCGTTAGGCATATTGTTTGCCTTAGCTTTAGCAATAATATCTCTTAGGTGAGAGTTTGATGCTGGGTCTGCACCACCTTCTTTTACAGCGATAGCAATTTCTCTACCGATTTTTGTAAATACACTTGCTCTTGCAGCATCTGTTTTGCCTTTCTTTGCTTGAATATTATGCCATTTGCTATGTCCTGACATATTTTACCTCCTACTTTCGTGATAGAAAATACAATGCAATACCTCCTGCAACTGCTGCATTAAGTGATTCCATTCCATTTTCAGTTGGTAGACTAATAATTTTGTCTGCCCTATTCCTTGAAGCATCACTTAATCCGTGTGCCTCGCTACCTACAATTATAGTAGATTTATCTTCGAATTTAATGGTAAACAAATCCTTGCCTGACATATCCATTGAGTAGATTGTACTATCATTATGAACAGCTAAAATCTCCTCAATTGTGCCACGATAAAAGTTACCTCTAAAGATACCACCCATTGTTGAACGAAGTACCTTTGGCGAAAACAAATCGCAACAAGATGCAAGGTAAATATCAGTGATATCCATAGCAACAGCAGTACGAATAAGTGTACCAAGGTTACCAGGGTCACTAATACCATCAAGGATAAGAGAATTAGATTGTGGACTTACAAGCACCTTATCAAAATAATCAATAACTGCAAGTAAACCTGATGTTGTAACGGTATCGGAAAGTGACTCAAATATCTTTTCGGTAACTACATAATACTTTGTAGAACCGATAATATTAGAATACTTTTGCTCTTTTCCCTCGGAAACGACAAAGTATCTTACCTTGATACCATCTGGGATATCCTTAAGGCTAGCCACTCCTTCCATTACAAAACAGCGATTTTTTTCACGATATTTTTTATCTTTTAGTTTCCTAATCTCTTTTACTATTTGATTGGAATTTGACTCTATTACCATTTTAATAAAAAATGCCCTCAAATGAAGGCATTGTAAAATTAAGCATTAAGTGCTTTTTTAGCTGTAACGCATAATGCAGTGAATGCCTCAAAATCATTAACAGCAAGTTCAGCTAATACCTTACGGTTAAGGTTGATATTAGCAAGCTTTAGACCATACATAAATCTTGAATAAGATAGTCCATTCATTCTAGCTGCTGCATTGATTCTTGCAATCCATAATTGTCTGAAATCTCTCTTCTTTTGTTTTCTACCAACATAAGCATATGTTAAAGATTTCATAACTGCTTGGTTAGCTACTCTGTAAAGTCTTGACTTAGAACCAAAGTAACCCTTAGCTTGTTTCATTATTTTTCTGTGTTTCTTAGCACCGTTAACTGCTCTTTTAATTCTCATTTTATACCTCCGCTAATTAACCTTGGATTAAGGTCTTGATTGTCTTCTCTTGAGTCTTGCTAACAAGTGTACCTTGTCTTAAGTTTCTCTTTCTCTTAGAAGTTTTCTTTGTTAAAATGTGGCTCTTACCAGATTTGTATCTCTTGATGTGGCCATTTTTTGTAACCTTAAAACGCTTTTTTGCGGCTGAATTTGATTTCATTTTTGGCATTGATATATCCTCCAAATATATATATTTTGTATAATTATTTTGTAGTTTTTGTTGAAAGTGGAACTAACAACATTGAAACTGTATTACCTTCTCTTTTGGCTTCGGCAGTCTTTTGACCATTTTCCTTGACAAGTTCGAAGAATGAATCCATTACTTTGAATGCCATTTCTGGACGAGCATTTTGTCTACCTCTTAGACGAATTGAAACCTTTACTTTGTTCTCGTCAAGAAGAAATTTGTTGGCATTTTTTGCTTTGATAGCAACATCGTTTGTATCAATTGTGGCACTAAGTCTAATTTCCTTAATTTCAACAACCTTTTGTTTTTTCTTAGCCTCTTTGTTCTTTTTGATAATTTCAAACTTATACTTGCCGTAATCCATAATCTTTGCAACTGGTGGCTTTGCTTGTGGTGAGATAAGTACTAAATCCAAATTCTCATCGTATGCAGCCTCTAATGCTTCTCTGCTTGACATAATGCCTAGTTGTTCACCAGTACTACTGATTACTCTAAGTTCTCTTTCACGAATTTGTTCGTTGATTAATTGCTCCTTAATGGTCTTTTCCTCCCCAAAAAAAATATGGATAGCAGAGTGCTACCCATATATATAACAAAAACTAATTTTATCATATTTTAACCAATAACTCTAATTAGCGATTGGTGAGAGCTACTCTACTTGTACTATGACATATTAACATTTTATACTTTTGCTGTCAAGAAAAATACACCTATTTTTGAAAAATATTAGATATTATTATTTCTTGTTTCAACTTGCTTACGAACCATCTTGATAAACTCTTGTTCGGTCATTGTGCCAAGGTCTCCACCCTTTCTGCTACGAACTGCAACAACCTTGTTTTCGATTTCCTTTTGACCAAGAATTATCATATATGGTACTTTGTCTAGTTGTGCCTCACGAATCTTGTAACCAACCTTCTCATTACGAACATCGTACTCTGCACGAATACCCTTTGAGTTAAGTTTTGCAGCAAGCTCGATAGCCTCCTCTGTGGTCTTTTCTGTTAGGCTAAGAACCTTTACTTGTGTTGGAGCAATCCATAGTGGCATTGCACCATTGTACTTTTCAATCAAGTAAGCTAAAGTTCTTTCGTAGCAACCTAGTGATGTACGGTGGATAATATAAGGCTTTTTCTTTTCACCGTTTTCATCAACATAAGTCATATTGAAGTTGTCAGCTAGGAACATATCAACTTGGATTGTAATGATTGTATCTTCCTTGCCATAAACATTTTTGTATTGAATATCAAGTTTTGGACCATAGAATGCAGCCTCGCCGATACCCTCTACATATGGAATCTCCAAGTGCTTTAAGATTTTTTCCATTGTAGCCTCAGCCTTTGCCCAAGTCTCTGGCTCGTTGATATATTTTACTGTATCAGTTGGGTCCCAACGGCTGAAACGATATGATACATCACCCTCAAATCCAACTGCCTTTAGCATAAATTTGATTAGGTTAAGTACGCCTGCAAACTCCTTTTCAAGTTGCTCTGGAGTACATACAATGTGTCCCTCACTGATTGTAAATTGTCTTACACGAATAAGTCCGTGCATTTCGCCACTTGCCTCATTTCTAAACAATGTAGAGGTCTCGCCATATCTAATTGGTAAATCTCTATAACTCTTTAGTCCATTATTGTAGATTGTATATTGGAATGGGCAGGTCATAGGTCTTAAAGCAAATACTTCCTCATCTTTTTCCTCATCGCCCATAACAAACATTCCATCTTTATAGTGGTCCCAGTGTCCAGAAATTTTGTATAAGTCTGACTTTGCAATTAAAGGTGTTTTTGTAAGTACATAACCCCTCTTTTGCTCCTCATCTTCTACGAATCTTTGAAGAAGTTGGATTACTCTTGCACCCTTTGGCATAAGTAGTGGTAAACCTTGACCGATGTTTTCATCTGTCATAAAGTAACCAAGGTCACGACCGATTTTGTTGTGGTCACGAAGTTTTGCCTCCTCAACCCTTGTTAAGTACTCGTCCATATCAGCTTTCTTTGGGAAGGCTGTTGCGTAGATACGAGTAAGCATCTTGTTCTTCTCGCTACCTCTCCAATAAGCACCTGCTATTGATGTAAGTTTGTATGCCTTGATAAATCCTGTATTTGGAAGATGTGGTCCACGGCATAAATCCACGAAATCACCTTGCTTGTACAAAGAAATTACTGAATCAAGTGGTAAATCCTCGATTAGCTCTACCTTGTAATCTTCGTGCTTTGAAGAGAAAAGTTTGATAGCTTCCTCACGAGAAACCTCTATTCTTTCAAGTGGTAATTTTGCCTTGATAATCCTTTGCATTTCCTTTTCAATTTTATCAAAATCCTCTTTTGCGATAGGTGTTTTGAAATCAAAGTCATAATAGAAACCATCTTCAATTGTTGGTCCTATTGCAAGTTTAACATTTGGATAAATGCTCTTTACGGCTTGTGCCATAATATGTGAACAGGTATGTCTATAAATATCAAGACCTTCCTTATCTTTAAGTGTGATTACCTCAAATTCAGCATCATCACTAATAATAGTATTTAAGTCTACGATAACACCATTTACCTTTGCTGCAACTGCATTTCTTGCAAGGCCTTCGCTGATATCAAAAGCAATATCATAGCCAGATTTTGCCTCGCTATATTCCTTTACACTGCCATCTAATAATGTAATTTTCATACTTGCCTCCGTTATATAAAAAAATCGCCCTTATAATAAGGACGATAAAATCTCGTGGTTCCACCTTAATTGTAGCAAACGCTACCACTCATTAGGTTATTTAATCTAGCATACAAGGGTGTATAGGTGGTAAAACATTAGGTATTTTGCATTTTCTCAGCAACAATGCTCTCTGTATAAAGTGACCAAAAATTTCGTGTCCTAACTTGTAAGTAAATAAAGTATAGTGCAATAAAATTAATTTGTCAAATAATTAGAGATATTTTACTGGTATTATTTTTTTTAGAACAGTTGTCATTTCTTTAGGCAATGATATATTTGATAGCAAAATGTTTTTTGGATTACTAAATATGATTGCATCTAATATATTATAGTAATCATTAGAATATATCGGCAAAATATCAATATTTAGCTCGGGTTGTGTTGTGGTAAGTTTGATACTACCCTTTGTTTTTTCAAGTTTCAATTCGGACACTCCCGAATAGGTAGAGTTCATAAGCGATGTAATATAGGTTAAGTCCTCGACTGTTGAAAACTTTAATAAATCGGCAGTAAAACCACGAAGTTCTAGCCAATTATCTTTAAGTTTTTTTAGTCTAAAATTAAGTATTCCATCAATATTGTAGTCGGTAATATTATCCATTTTTGAACGAAGATAATTAACCTCATAGTTGATATCAAAATAAATTATTGATGCCATATAAGCAACATCAAGATAGCAATTTACATCAATACCAGAAAAAACTATTCTTCGTTTTAGATATATCAAAATTACCTTTGTAATAATATCTTGTAGCTCCGACTTAACAAAGTTTTCATTTTCAAGATTTGTAGCAAGTGAACAGATAAATCTCTCTTTTGAATTCTCCTTGGTATAGGATAAATTTTTGATGCCATCTAGCCTTGAAATAATGTAATCATACTCCACATTATATTTTTTATCTATACTTAATTCATTAATCCACATAAAACACCTCTTATCTATTCTATGCATATATTAAAATTTTTACACTTATAATCGCATTTTATTTTTCTAAACTTTTGTCGTTTTTTGCTTGGAACATTAATATTGAGGATTTTACTATATTATTTAGCAAAAAATATAATAGTTTGACAGATTTTATATTATTTTTAGGAAAAAATTTTTAGATATAACTAAACGAAAATATTATATTTACCTTATTTTTGTAATGTGGATAATACAATTTGAACCGTTTTAGATAGTTCTTTGTTTCCTTATATGGAATATTATTAAGTGGGATATTATCCTTAATCCAACCACTAACTACACCCTCTCCAGCATTATAACTACATATAACATACTCTATTTTTGTAAACTTTTGCTCAAGATAATTTAGATACCATACACCTAATTTAATATTAGTTTTGTAGTCAGTTAGGTCAATATTTTGCATATCTAACTCGCCATTTTTGCTGATAAAATCCTTATTATTAATAATAAATTCTGCTGTACTTGGCATAATTTGCATAAGACCAACTGCACCCTTTTTGCTAACAACTTTACTATCAAAATCACTTTCAATTTTGATAATAGATAAAATTGAGGCAATATCCAAATTTGTATTATACTTACCTAGTTCCTGTTGGATAAAATCAATATAAGTTGTATTAAGTGTAGACAAAAAAATTGTGTACATTAAAACACAAAAAATTAAAACAACTACAATAACTAATGCAAATTTTTTCAACAAAAAAACTAACCTCTATTTACTATGATATGTAAAATTAAGGTTAGTTATTAGCAAATTAGTATAAACTTATCTAAAATTAATGTTTGCCTTTTCTAAATTAAATAGCATTATTTCAACCTTCTCGGTTAAGTCCTCAAGCGAAGAATTATTTTCGATTGTATAATCTATTTTTTTGTTTGCATAGCATTTAATTTGACTATTAATAATGCTTTTTATCTCGGTAACTGGTCTATTATCTCTAGCTTTTACCCTCTCGATACGGGTTTCAATGTCAGCTGTAACTACAACAACTTTGTCGTAATCCACCTCAAAACCACACTCGAAAAGTAGTGGAACCTCTACAAAATTTAGTCCGTGATAATCCGACATTTCAAGTGCAAGATTGCGAATGATAGGGTGTGCAATATTATTAAGTTTTTTCCTTTCCTTATTGTTATTGAAAACAATCTTTGCAAGTACCCTTTTGTCAATTTTTTTGTCTACAAGAGCTGTTGGGAAAACCCTTGCAATTTGCTCAATGTAGTCTGGGTTTTGCAAAAGTGCATCATTTATTGCATCACTACTGACACAATTATACCCGTGACTACGAATAATATCCATTACGGCAGATTTTCCACTGCCTATTCCACCTGTTAATGCTATTCTCATTTACACTCTAGCCAAGTTCTACCCTCGCCAATATCAACGATAAGTGGTACATCAAGTTTGGCTACACCCTCCATTTCTTCCTTTAGTATTTTTTTGACCTCGTCGACCTCGTTAAGTGGAGTATCAATGATAAGTTCGTCATGTATTTGCAAGATTAATTTTGCTTTCAAATTTTCTCTAATTAATCTATTATAAACATTGATTGTCGCCATTTTGATTAGGTCTGCTGCTGAACCTTGTAGTGGCATATTCATAGCTGCCCTTTCGCCAAACGACCTAACTTGATAGTTTGATGACATAATTTCTGCAATGTATCTTCTACGATTGAATAATGTTAAAACATAGCCATTTTCCTTGGCAAATTTAACATTACTCTCCATATATTCCTTAACCTTTGGATAGGTTACAAAATATCTATCAATGTAATTTTGTGCAACATACACAGGTATTGATAGGTTTGTTGCAAGACCAAAACCACTAATTCCATAAATTATACCAAAATTAACTGCTTTTGCACTTCTTCGCATTTCTGGAGTAACATCTTTTGAATCAACTGCGAAAATTTCACTTGCTGTTTTTGCGTGAATATCTGCCTCGCTGTTGTATGCCTTGATTAAGTTTTCATCTCCACTACAATGAGCAAGTAATCGTAGTTCAATTTGTGAATAGTCAGCAGAAAGTAAAGTATTTCCCTCGCTTGCTACAAACATTTCTCTAATTTTGCTACCCTCACTATCTCTTGCTGGGATATTTTGAAGATTTGGATTTGTTGAAGATAATCTGCCTGTTTTGGTTACCGTTTGTTCGTAGGTTGTGTGGATTTTGCCACCCTCAACTAGCCCTCTCATACCCTCGATATAGGTTGAGTTAAGTTTTGCAATCTTACGATATCTTAAAATTAGTTCGATTATAGGGTGTTTTCCCTCAAGTTTAAGTAGTACTTCCTCACTTGTTGAGTAACCAGTTTTTGTCTTTTTGACTGTCTTTAATCCTAGCTTTTCAAACAAAATTACACCAAGTTGTTTTGGCGAATTAATATTGAAATTCTCTCCTGCAAGCTCAAAAATTTGGTCGGTTAAGCTAGCTAATTCCTTTACAAACTCCTCGCCAAGCCTATTTAAAATAGTGGTATCTATTGATACACCTTGACTTTCCATATCAAATAGGATTTTTTGTAATGGCATTTCTACATCTTCATACAAACTAACTAAATTTTCATTATTTAGATTATCTAGTTCAATCTTGTATAAATCAAACATTTTGGCACTATTTGGATTGATAATATTGAAGTCGCTAAATAGTTCCTCAACCGATGTAAAATTTTTGCTTTTTATAATATATCCTGCAAGAAGCAAGTCAAAATAGTTGTTAATATTTACATTATATCCACTTAATTTGTGCATTAAATCTTTAGCACCAAACAGGATTTTTTTAACCGACTTATCCTCTAAAATAGGCTTTAAGCACGATATCAACTCATCATAAGTCAATCCCTCGTTGAATAAATCCTCAATAATAGAAACCGAATAAGAAACCTCGTTATTTAGACTAAATGTAATACTATTATCAAAATTAATTGCTATACAATCGGTTGTTTTTGATAATACTTTTTGCAATTCTTGTATATTTTCAATAGTTTTTAGCTCGACTTGTTTTTCTTCAACCATTTCCACATTTTCAAATTTCATTCTGCTAATTAGTGAAGAAAACTCTAGTTCGTTAAGTTTTTGTAGCTGTTTTTCATTGAAAGGATAGATAAATTTAGTATCTTCAAGCGTGCAATCAATAGGCACTTCGGTATATATCGTTGCAAGTTTTTTAGAGAAATATGCACTCTCCTTATCGGCAACTAGATTGTCGTGAACCTTACCTTTAATTTTGTCGATATTTTCGTAAATACCATCAATATCCTTATACTCATTTAGCAAGTTTCTTGCAGTTTTTTCGCCGATACCCCTTACACCTTTGATATTATCCGAATTGTCTCCAGCAAGTCCTTTATACTCGATTACTTGGTGTGGCAAAAATCCCTCTAGTTGCATACCTGCAAGGGTTACTTTGTCCATATCGGTTATACCTTTTTTTGCAAGCCAAACCTCAGTAGATTTTGATACAAGTTGTAGTATATCCTTATCTCCACTGATAATATATGTTTGGTCGGGAAATCTAACCGAAAGCGTACCCAAAATATCATCTGCCTCGTAGCCTGCAAGCTCACAAATTTTGATATTTAGGCTTGCAAGTACCTCTTTTAGTAGTGGCATTTGCTCAACTAAATCCTCTGGCATTGGGTGTCTGCCTGCCTTGTACTCATCGTACATTTTATGCCTAAATGTAGGTGCTTTTAGGTCGAATGCTACTGCTATATGTGTCGGCTCGATTTCATCAACAAGTTTTATTAGCATTGACAAAAATCCATACACTGCACCTGTTGGCTTACCTGCTTTGTTGATAAGTTTTGGCATTGCATAGTATGCTCGATTGATTAAACTATTACCATCAATTAATACAATTTTGTTCATTACACTATCCTTATTTATATATTATATATATTATATCATATTATAAGCTAATTATCCTATATATTGTTGTATATTTTTACTTGTTGTTATATAAAGAAGGTTGCAAATAAAAGACATACCCTTTGATTTAATTTGTTTTGACTACTTGCACCGTGGTCGCTAACCACAAACTTTGAAAGTTTGACAACATAAGTGATAATAATTGTATCCTACTATAAGGTTTATTCCATATATTTGTAATTCCTAAATAAGTGGTTGCTAACCACAAAAAAAGGTTGCAAAT
>JAHHUG010000042.1 GCA_020024085.1 Christensenellaceae bacterium
AATCTAAAGCAAATTAGTTTACAGAAGACACTCACCATAAAAGAACAGTTTTATTCAAACTATTGACTATAAAATATAGGTATTTATTACATTTATTTATTTTCAAAAATTAAACACAAAAAGCTTATTATTAAGATTGACAAATATATATTTTTTTATTATACTATATATGTTTTATGCGTTTTAATGCAAAATATTGCTGCTATGGCTCAGTAGGTAGAGCACTTCCTTGGTAAGGAAGAGGTCACCGGTTCAAATCCGGTTAGCAGCTCCATAAAAAAGACCTAGACTAAAATGTCTAGGTCTTTTTTATGTGTTCTATAATTGAATTTGCTACTAGATTACAATAATATTTTCTATTACTTTTTTATAATCTAGTTAAATCCTTCCAGCTCCATTCCCCTCTTTTTCTTATGAAATCGAGGGTTTTTCTTTTTATTGACTGACCTATTCCTTTCTGTTTTTATACCATTAGTGCACCACGATTTTTGTCTATATCGAAAAAAGGCATACTTTTGGAATACTTATTTTATTCTTTTTTATGCTTCGTGGCATACTTTGAGGAAGACTTGCATTGTTTTTATGGATAAAAGGAAGACTAAGCATAGTGTCTTTATCGCTGCTTTTTCTTAAATTTGACTGTTTTACCGTATTTTAACGTATAAAAATGGAAGACACTCACGATAAAGAGTGCCTTCCACACGACAAATTATTAGTTATTTTTATATTTCCGAAAATGAATAAAACCATTAAAAACCATTAGCACTAATTCCGGCAACATTATAAATATTACAAATGCGCTTATACTTTGTTGTTGGACAGCACCGTATTGATTGAAAAGATCAGACTGAACGGTTATGACGATTAAAGATAATGTCAAAAGCAAAATCCAAGATATTATCACTGCCACTATACCTATTATATAACTCTTTTTCATATTCGTAAAAATAAGTCCTATACATTGCAAGAGAACAATAAGGATAATCGCCCATATGGTTGCTTGCAGAGTATAGTTAAAATTATCGATATGTATTGTAGAACTCGATAAAGCCGTAAATATGGACACATTGCAAATACTTTTTGTAATTCCATCATTTAATTCAACTTTCATTGAAAAAATGGGACAAAAAATTAAAAGTACCAATGCCGACAAAAGTAGAAAACTTATAATTGTATCTTTAACTGTTTTTTTCATAATTACCTATAAAGCGATAAAGGGGTTGCCCTATAATCTTTATGTTGCGTCTTATCAAATGAAATCCCAACAGGACCTATACTAATGGACAAATTCATACTCGTAGAAGTATTATGTACATAAACTACTTGCACAGAGCAATCATTTATAGCGGTTAAGTAATAGTTTCCTTTGGCTACCTGCCCTCTTATAACACCTATCCTGCTTTGATACTTTACAGGTGTTTGAAAAGAATAAATTACGCCGTAATTGCTTGAATAATTGATAGACACCGGCGAACTACCTGTTAGCGTTTTTTTTGCTCTTTTATAATATCTATTATATGTGTACTTCCCCGCAAGTTGACTTGCGTATTTGCTGTTAAAAGTAGTTTGAGAATCTCCATAGATAATAAAATAATCATTTTTATGGTTGGTATACCCACTGCAAGATGCTTGCGCTTCTATGCAATAAACCTTATTCCCCCTTTCGGTCGTACCTACTTGATATGCAATAATAGTAAACTTCATACTACCAGATTGAGAAGTATTGCTGAAATCTGGATTAGAAGAATCCCCATAGGTAACAATACCGCTTCCACCGTTATCTTCAATAAAAGATTGCTGATTATCATAGTAATCTTCATCATCTATGTCTATCTCAATCTCTTCTTCTTGAATAACAATAGACTTACTATCTTTAACCATATTCGGATCTAAATTGTAATTTTCCATATATGATTTAAGTTCCGAACTTAACGATTCATTTGCCGATTTATATTTGTTTAGTGATTGAATATTATTAAGTTCAATTCGCTTGACATTATCAGTCTTGCTTTGTACCACATTAAAATCATTGGTATCGGTCGAAGTTGAAGCGTACGCCTTACCTTCGGTAATTGTGAATCCACCGAAAACTATGACCAAACCTAACACAAGGCCAATAAGTAGTGCTGTGATTAAACGAGTTTTTTTACTTGTTGTTCTTATCATAATAACTCCTATTTAATATTTTGAAGTAACAAAACCAATCTCCGTTCTCCTATAATGATTTACAATTTTCGACACTTTTAATTTCTCTGCCATGGCCGCCATTTTTTGTGCCGATACCGCTGTCGTTCAGTTCGTTTGCCGTTATAAAGTATTTTTTGTTCCGATTCCATCATATTCTTAATGCACTTTGATTTTGATAGTTAGCACAAACTAACTATACCATAAAAAAAATAAATTACATGACGTTTGCCAGTTAGTCATTGCGAACTCATGGACAAAAAAATACGGGGTGCTTTTTTACTCTATATTCTATTATAGACCAAAGTTTATTATTATGTCAAGCGTCAAGCAAAATTTAGCACTCACTAAAATAATGCATACAAAAAACATACTAGGATAACATAATCAAATAGAACAACAATAAGATGTGCTTTTTTGACTGACAATTTTTGGATATTATGATTATAGATAATTATATGAAAATATTAAAAAATTTACAATGCAAACTTCTTCCATCTTCTGATTTTTGTACGGAAGGTGTTAAAAGGAGCAACTGTATTTAGATGAATAAATTTATAAACTTCCCAAACAGCTAATTTTGTTGCAGTATCTGCCCATTTTCGTCTATGAGGGAGAAAAAGTTCGTCATCAGTCATTGAGTCTATCATCTCATATATTCTATTAACATTATAGTCAAGCATTGTCCTAAGTTCACATAGCGACATATTTGCATATGTATCATTAAACCATTTGTACAATGCACCTAATTCATTCCATTTGAAATTATCAGAAGGTGTTTTGACTTTTATACCCTTTCGCTCATCGTATTCCCATTTTAGAATAAGGGTAGTCCATCCCACTTGATAACCCAAGTTTTCTGCTGGAGTGCGTTCAACTTCATCTATACGTAGGGTTTTCATATTTTCAGGAATATCGGCAAATTCAGCAATATATCTTGCGTAGCTTTTCGCAATTTCTGATTTTAATTCTTCTTTACTAGTGTAAGTTTTCATAAAATTTCCTTTTTATAATTTGCATTATATCTTTTTGTCAGTATATCATAAATCTTATTAGCAATCAAACTCATATAATAAAATGAACTAGAACATAATAGAATAAAAGTTCCAATATACCTCCAAAAGTATGCTAAATGGTGCTTTTTATAGGGTAAAATTAGGTATATTTCCCTATTTTTCTTATGAACTTGAGGGTTTTTTCAACTCAAAAAGTGACTAGGCACTACCCTGCCATTAAAAACAAAAAATATGCCTAATTTTTATGTCTCTTACTAAAAAGGCACTAATTAGGCATACTTTTATACAATTAATCAATATAATCTTTAAGCACGTTCGTTATAACATCGTAACCATAGTCATTGGGGTGCAATCCGTCATATGTTAGGCTTTTCTTAAAGTTGCCTTTTTCATCTACCAACGCACTAAATAGGTCTACATATATAACATTTTGCTCATTACATAATGTTTTGAGACTTTTGTTGTACTCGATGATATCCTTATTCTTACGTCTACCTACCATTTTAGTATTGATAGAGTGATTCACTGGATATACTGACTCTATTACTATCTTGGGAACACCACTATTCTTTGCCTTCTCAATGATTTTCTTCGTATTAGATAAAGTCTCTTCTCTTGGAATCCCTTTACCTATGTCATTAGTACCAATTAGTACGAATAAGGTACTTGGCTCTATGTCAAGTGCATTACTCATACGCTCTAACATTCTATCTGATGTATCTCCAGATATACCCCTATTGTACACTATTTTATTAATGTCGCTAAAGTGCTCATGAGTATTGTATATCTCCACTATTGAGTCACCTATCATAACTACTTCACCATGCTTTGCATTCTCGTTAAGATGAGTAAAATTATTCATCTTGGTAATTTTGACCGTATCATATGTAGTATCTAGTGGATTAGCATTATTACATCCTACTAACGCCAATATGCTACATACTAGTATTAGTGCTAAAATTATTATTTTAATGTTCTTTTTCATAATTAACTCCCTTTACAAAAACCATCATAGAGGGCAAAATTTGAGATTGGTGCGTTCTGTCCACATACGATGATACACTATGTTATCTTCTCACTAATTTATTGTGCTTTATTCTGTTTTTTCTTCTTGATAACTAATATCACTGCTGTCGTTATTCCTGCCACAACTAGCACACCACCCACTACGGATAATGTCACAATGAGTACTGTGTAGTCAGTTCTCTGAACATAGGCATTCTTTGTTAGCTCTTCAATACTAATATTGACATACTCCATTGTACCTGGCTTAGCCTCATAGAGTAGTCCTATACCGCCATTCTTTAGTTCATCCATACATGAATATGCATAGTCTCCCTTATTCACTGCATACTCATATACTGGAGTCATTGTATTATCTTCCTCTAGTAAGAATGTATATATCATACCATCAGTACGCTTCTTACCAGCTGGACATGCTACCATAAGAGCAGTCTTGCCATCTATCTTTTCTCTAAGTGTCACTGCTGTTAGATTGCAGTTAGACCAAACTATAACAGGTGTAACTACTGGTTCACTCCAAGTGTAATCATTCTTACTAGTATCCCATTTAGCATCCAAATATGCTATCCTATTAGTACCATTTCTAATGAACATACGGAGTACCCCGCCATTCACTTCGACTATCTCGCTCTCACTGCTCCACTTAACCTTGCCACCATTAGGTGCATCTATGCTTCTATGCCATGACTTTCCATTATCCTTTGAATAGATGAAGCTCGCCTGCTGAATTATCTTCGCTCCAGCCCTCTCAAATGTATAAAATGGAATAATTATTGTATTATCACTAGTAACTATGCCCTTACCTGGTGTCACAAGAAGTGCACTCTCTGTGTCTCTTTTAATCTCGGTATTAAGCACCCTAGGTGTCCAAGTCTTACCCATATCCTTTGAACTTACCATTAGCATATATCCAGTATTGTATACATGCAATGCTGAATCCTTGTAGTAAGCACACTGTTGCACATATTTATCGCTATCCACCTGCTTCTGAGTAAGTGCCTCATATGTGCCATCAGCCTTGACACGATAGATATTCCACCAACCATCGAGTGCCCATGATGTAGCACTATTGTCACTAGTCTTCATAACGGGTGCATAGCCATTCACCATATCTCCTAAATAATAAGGATATGGCTTGTACTTAGGATTGGTATTCACCATGCTGTAATCATCAGTCAGAGCAAGACGCTCCTTGCCACCAATATTCATATAACCAGTGCCTACATTTGGATTGATGTAATCTTGTTTGGTGGTCACTCCAGTAGGATTCATATCTGCCATGACATAAATCGTGCCATCAGGACCTTGCACAACAACCGGATCTATACAAGTAGTTGCCTTGGTATCAGCAAAACCCTTACTATCAGGATACCTAATAGCATACGATTGCTCCCATGTTGCCCCATTATCTTTGGACATGGCAATAATGGTGTCTAGTCCGCCACCATCTCCAAGTGTCTCATATCTAGCATCTGCTGCTGCAAATAAAGTGCCATCAGCTAGTGTAATCATAGCAGGTATTCTGAATAACTCACTACCACCAGCATTAGCAGGAAAAGGATTACCCTTCGTAGTTGAATCTAGGCTAAGATAACCAGCCTTGTCCAGTTCACTAGAAAGTGCAACTTTCTCTTGAAAAGATACCATGCTCATCTCAGTTGATGCTTCCGTTTCAACAATATTTGACTGCATAGGAATAAATAGTGATGTCAAAACGAGTATCACAGCAAATAAAATATTCCTCATTAATTTTCCACACTCCAATAATAAAGTATATATCCATGCATAAGCATGGTAATTAATTTCCAAATTGTACCCTAAAGCACACAAAATGTATTATAACATTCAACAATTAGTATGTCAATATTGACTATAATTAAAAGATATTAAAGGCACTATTTAGGCATACTTTTCTGTCAAACGAGATAAATAGAACTCTCCGAAACTGACAGAACCGACAAAATTCGTGTACGAAAGTGGTGTATAAAACACTATACTCTATGTAAAAAGATATTATAATTCAATGACTAATCTTGTATAGGTATAAACTTTATGTTATACTTAAAAAAGAAAATAAACGAAAAGGTAGAAATAATGATTACATTAGAACCTAGTAGAAAACCAAATAAAAATCAACAAGCACAAATTGATAGAAAATATGGTATGTTTATACACTTTGGTATAAACACATTTAACGACACCGAGTGGTCTGATGGAAAACTACCTATTGAAAGCTACAACCCACCTGAAATAGATGCTGATGGCTGGATTAAAAATGCCTACGAGGCTGGTATGAGTTATGTTATATTGATATGCAAGCACCACGATGGATTCTGCCTTTGGGACACTAACACAACAACCTACTCCGTAAACCACTCAAGTAACAAAACTGATGTAGTTGCTGAAGTTTCTAAAGCTTGCAAAAAATATGGTATAAAACTTGGGCTTTACTATTCACTTTGGGATAGGCACGAGAAATGCTACAAAAACCACGAAGAATATGTAGAATATATGTGTAAACACTTAACCGAATTACTTGGTGGTAAATATGGAGAAATTTGTGAAGTATGGCTAGATGGTGGCTGGGATAAGAAAACTAAATTATGGAATATCCCTAAACTATACGACCTTATACACACCTTGCAACCAAACTGCGTTTGCTCTACCAATGTAACCATTGCTCCACCTTATCGCAAGAAATCTATTAACAAATACCTTCCTCAAAGATATAAAGAAGGTATGCCAATTAGATATTTCCCTAGCGACTTTAGGCTATGGGACCCTAACTTTACAAGGGTAGATGACCCCAAACTATACTCTCATAATGGCAAACTTTACTACCTACCTTTTGAGGCGACAATCTGCATAAGAAATATGCGAAATTGGTTTTGGGACCCAAAATACACAAAGGATAAATTAGTAGGTGTTGACTTTATAGTAGACAAGTACAACTTGCTTGTAAATAGCGATAATGTGCTTGTTGTTAATGTCGCACCAAATATCTACGGCAAACAAGAAACTGAAGATATCGCTCACCTACTTGAAGTTGCCGACAAGCTAGGAATACGAAGACACTTTGAATAAAACTAATAAATAAAAGGACACCAATATTTATTGATGCCCTTATTTTTATTCTTATTTACGTAAACTTATACAAATCTTGCTCTAATTTTAGGTTAAAGCCTTCGCCGATAATAAGTAAATTCACCCTTAACTATGTCTTCAGTATAGCTGTTAGTTCCAATTATGCAATTAATTCCATCAACTGCCTAATTGTACCATTCTACTTGTTTAGCATAAGGTACAAGATATTTCATTACATCATTTTTTCCCGAACGATTTCAGCAGATACCCATTGATTTGTATTAAACTTTTTCTTTATAATTTTCGATACAATATATTTTATTTAACAAAAATTTCGTTTTCAATTTCAAGGTCGATTGTTGCATTTGGAATATCAATACCAACGAATTCGTATTCTATGGTTTTAGTATCAATATTGCTTAATTTTTCAGCCTTAATTTTATAACCACCATTTTCTTCTGCAATACTAAACTTAATACTGCCATTATCATCAAATAACTCATAACTACCTGTTCCAACAAACACTTTAACAAGTAGATTTGTGTAGTCAATATCATTGTAATTTCTCTTTAGTAAAGGCAAGAAGCTACCTTCCTTTGCAAATACTGGATACTCTTGTAGTGGGCAAGTAATATCAAGCACATTGTCTCCCTTATACTTTTTGCCGTTAAAAATATTAATCCAATTACCCTTTGGTAACCATACATTAACTACACTATCCTTATTTTTGCCTTTTGGTGCTGTTATAGGGCAAACAAGCAAGTTTGATGCAAATATATACTCGTTTCTAAACTTTTTGTTGTAGGCATTGTCCTCATCGTAAAAATAGTATAATGGCGAACAAATAGGCACACCATCTCTATTATTTACAATACTTGCAGAATAACAATAAGCAATCAAACTATGGCGAAGTTGTAGAAAACTAATTGCCTCTTTTTCCACTTCTGGATATAACCAAGGTTCTTTGCTTAAAGTGGTATTAGTTGAATGAAGTCTATTGATAGGCAAGAAGCAACCAAGTTGTAACCACCTTAAATATAGCTCATTGTTGCCTTTATTCATCATATGTCCACCGATATCATGACTCCACCAAGTATAGCCGACATTAGAACTAGTGATTGTGAAATATGGTTGAAGTTTTAGACTATTCCAACAAACAATAGTATCCCCCGAAAAACCAAGTGGATATCTTTGCGAACCAATCCCCGAAAATCTTGACAAGATAATGCCATTATTCTCTCTATTGATATCTAAATAATGATAATGATTAAGCAACCATAGAGGGTCCACTCCCTTCATTTTGGACTTTGTACCTTGTTGCCAATCTATCCACCAAATATCAACCCCGTCCTTTTCGTAAGGGTGGTGCAAAATATCAAAATAGCTATCTCTAAAAGTAGTATTAAGCAAGTCAAACTCTACGGGTTGTTTGGTACTAGGGTCTATATGATTAGCTTTTGCCATATCCTCGTATTGCTCCTCAAAATACCTTACTCCGTCCTTTGGGTGCAAGTTAAGTGCAACCTTTAGATTCCTTTTGTGTAGTTCATTTAGAAAATCTTTATAATTTGGGAAATACTCCTTTTCAAAGGTATAACCTGTCCACCCTCTACCAAACCTAAATACATTTGGAACATCTTTTGGAACATTTTTTACAATATGCCAATCCATATCAACAGTTGATACAGTAAAAGGAATATCCTTGTTTCTAAACTTATCCATTAAATCCAAATACTCTTTGTCTGTGTAAGCATAATATCTACTCCACCAGTTTCCAAGTGCATATTTAGGAATAATAGGTTCTTTACCACTTAGATTATAAAACTCCTTTAGCCCACCAAGATAATCTCTACCAAAAGCAAGGATATAAAAATCTACATAACCATTAGTTCTACTGCTAATAGTTCCGTCCTCGTTAAGAATATTTGAACTAGAATCATCAAGAATAGTAACTCCTGACTTTGACATTAGTCCATTAGGTAGCTTTGCAAAACCAATATTACCATCAAGAGTCCTGATTGTACCCTTCAAGTTTTGTTTGTTATTAACCTTAACCTCTACACCATTGATATACACCTTGTACTTTAAAGTTGATGTATTAATTATGTATTTTCTATCTACTACTTCTATTGTAACAATGTTACCATTCGTAGAAAAAACAGCCTTATCCTTTGAATAATCTCTTGAATATATGGCTTGAGTTCGATTATCTACAAAACCATTTGTCGACTTTTCTATTCTTACAACCTTTGCAGAAATCACACTAATACGAGTGTTACCAACTACTATTTGATTACTTGGATTTGCCTTTGCTAAACTTTGTGAAAACCTTTTCATAATACCTTCTAAAATCAATCCTTTATATCGTTAAATGATTAAAAATTACCATAAAGGTAAAATCAACCACTTACATTTATAATTATAATACAATAAATTTATAATACAACATTACTAGCAACAATGCAATGTTTATAGTTAAAATAATGTAGATTAAATTAATATACTGCTTTCTAAATCACTTTGCTTTTACATAAAACAACTAATTATATGACATGCAAATTAGTAGGTGAATTTGATACATTTTTAGAAAAATACAATAAAAGGTTTTTAAAAGTATTCTATAAATACACAATAATTAGAATTAAAAAAAAATTAATAGTAAAAAAATAACATTTATATAACATATTATTTAATCTATATTTACCGTAAAAATATAATACTTTCATTCAATTTCCATTGTTTTATTAATAATTGTTTTTATTCAGTCTTAATCTATTGAAATCGGCTATATAAATATAACTAATACTTATTTTAATTAAAAAATAGAACCTAGCATTATACTAGGTTCTACCGTAGAATATGGAAAAATGCTATCTTAGCAAATCTTTTAATTCTCTTTTATATTTCATAAATTTATTTGAAGTTGCAAAATCTTTTTCACCAGATTTATCTATCACTATTTCCTTTATGATTTGTCCAGGCTTACCCGACATAACCAGTATTCTATTAGACAATGTAATTGCCTCATCTAAACTATGCGATATAAAAATTGTAGTTAGATTTAATTGTTTTGATATATCCAAATACCATTCGTACATTTCATTTTTTGTAATTTCGTCAAGTGCAGAAAATGGCTCATCAAGTAGCATTAAAGGCTTATCCATAAAGTATGTACGCATAAAAGCTGCCCTCTGTCGCATACCTCCGGAAAGTTCCCTTGGATATTTTTTTTCTGTTCCATCTAAACCAAACTGCTTAAAATATGGAGCTACTTTTTTTCGTGCAATGCTCTTTTTGAAAATCACATTTTTAATTCTTTCACTTGTAGGCAAACTATATGTTGATTTCCAACTATCCTTTAATCTATATGGTAATGAAACATTATCAATAATAGTCTTAAAAGGAAATAACAAATCTTTTTGTAACATATAGCTAACCTTGCCAGTTTTGCCGACAATATTTTCGTTATCTAATATAACTTCGCCACTAATAGGGATATTTAGCCCTGATAATACACCAAATAATGTAGATTTGCCTACACCACTGGTACCTATCAAACAAACTATTTCGCCCTTACTAACAGTAAAATTAATATCCTTAATTATGCTTACTCCATCGTATCCGGCAGTAATATTTTTAACTTCAAGTAAACTCATTATGCTCCTATTTTGCACATTAAGCTAAAGAAACCGTCCCATCTTGCTTGGTCAATATGTCCCCAATATGGAGCATCACTTTGATATTCTCCTGCAAGGTATTTTTGGCTTTCATAGATTAAATCCTTACTTTCAGCAAGCTCTGGATTTTCCTTCATTAGAATGTCAGCAGCCTCTTTTGGATTATTAATTGCATATTGATAACCTTTTTCAGTTGCTCTCATGAATGCCTTAACTGTTTCAGGGTCATTTTTCATTAAATCGTTATTAGCAATAATAACTGGTGTATAGTAGTCAAGGCCTTCAATATCTCTCATCCAAATAAAGTTTGTTTCAATACCTGCTTTATCAAGGATAATTTTATCCCAAGCAGCAAA
>JAHHUG010000043.1 GCA_020024085.1 Christensenellaceae bacterium
GTATTTTTAAAATTTTTTACAAATTATATTTATTACATTTTTATATAAAAATTTATGTTAATTACCCATAATAGAATGAAAGAAATTTGTTGTAACTATATTATTTAATATAAATATTTACAATATTAATAATACAATATAACTTTTAGTTGTCCTATTATCTAAAAAATTATAATAAAAAAGCACCCAATTAATGAGTGCTTAATTTTATATATTAGTAATTATATCGAAAAATTATTTATTAAGTAATTTTTTGATACATACAATTTTAACACAAGTTGCAAAAACATCACAAGCAAGAGACAAGTCTTCAATGCTTGGATAAGATGGAGCAAATCTAATGTTAGAATCATTGTCATCAAGTCCATTTGGATAGGTTGCACCAGCATTTGTAAGTTTTACACCTGCACTAGCAGTAAGAGCAACAACATCTTTTGCACAACCATTAAGAACATTTACACTGATAAAATATCCACCATTTGGGTTTGTCCAAGTGATAATATCGCTATCTTCAAAATATGTATTCAACTTTTCGATAACCATATCAAACTTTGGTTTAAGGAATGCAGCGTGTTTTTCCATTGTCTTTAGGATACCTTTTGCATCTTTAAAGTACTCAACATGCATTGCTTGAACAAGCTTATTAGCACCAATTGTTTGGTAAGTCATATGAGACTTGATATCAGCAAGGTTTTCAACGCTAGTAGCAATACAAGCAACACCTGCACCTGCAAAACTAATCTTTGATGTAGAGCAAAACTCGTAAACTCTATTTGGATTACCAGCCTTTTTACATTCTTCAAGAATATTAAGGATTTTGTCGTGGTTATCTGTTAGGTAATGTACGCAATATGCATTATCCCAGAATATTCTAAAGTCAGAGGCTGCTTCCATTTTAGCAAGTCTTTTTACAACTTCATTTGAATATACACAACCAGTTGGATTACTGTACTTTGGAACACACCAAATACCCTTGATATTATCGTTAGCCTTAACAAGTGACTCTACAATATCCATATCAGGACCATCTTCCTTTAGTGGAACAGCAATCATTTTAATGCCAAGTGATTTACAAATTGCAAAGTGTCTATCGTAGCCAGGAACACAACAAATAAATGTAACACCATTTACCTTATTCCAAGGTTTTTCACCTAAGATACCAAATTGCATAGCAAATTGAACAACATCATACATAATATTCAAACTACTGCTACCACCTGCAAGAACTTGCTCGGTTTTAACATCAAGCAAATCAGCAAAGATTTCTCTCATAGCCTTTAGACCATCCAAACCACCATAGTTTCTTGGGTCGATTTCGTATAATTTAGACAAATCTTTATCGGCAAGAATAGAAAGCATATCTTTGCAGATATCTAATTGCTCTGGACAAGGCTTACCTCTTGACATATCAAGGTTCAATTTTGCCTTGACAAACTTTTCATATTTTTTTTGTTCTTCTTTTAGAATAGAGTTTAACTCTTTTTCTGTAAGTTCAGAATATTTCATTTTATCCTCCATAAAACTAATTTATGATAACAAACTTTTTTGAGTTTAGCAACATATTTTAGTTAATTTCTTCTCTAGCTTTATTCCTAAAAATAAAATGTATTGGTGTACCAGTAAACTTAAATGCCTTTCTAAAACAGTTCTCAATATATCTTTTATATGAGAAATGTAGGAATTTTTCGTTATTTACAAAGACAATAAATGTAGGTGGTGCAACAGAAACTTGTGTTGCATAATAAATTTTAACCTCTCTACCCTTGTACATTGCAGGTGGATTAACAGTAATTGCATCTTGTAATGTATCATTAAGGATACCGGTAGGTATTCTAAGAATGCTACTTTCGTAAGATAGATTAACCTTATCTAGCAATGTATTTACTCTTTGACCAGTAAGTGCACTTGTGAATACAGGAACAAAATAATCCATAAATTTAAGTTGTTCTTGCAAGTCCTTTTTATATTTATAAATAGTATTTGTGTCCTTTTCAACCAAATCCCACTTATTCATTACAATAATTGAAGGTTTTCCTTGCTCGTGAACATAGCCAGCAATACGAACATCTTGTTCGCTTAGTTCTTTAGAAGCATCAAAAACTACTATAACAACATCTGCTCTCTTAATTGCAGTAAGAGACCTCATTACAGAGTATTGCTCAACATTTTCACTGATACTTCTTTTTCTTCTCATACCAGCAGTATCAATAATCGTGTATTTTTTGCCATCAACGGTAAAAGGAGTATCAATAGCATCACGAGTAGTACCCTCGATATCGCTAACAATTACCCTATCATATCCTAAAATTTTATTTACAATAGAGCTTTTACCAGCGTTTGGTCTACCAACAACAGCAATTTTTAAGCTGTCATCTTCCTCATTAGCGTCAACCTTATTTTTGAACTTATCGCAAATACCATCAAGCAAATCTCCAAGACCTTGTGCTTGCTCTGCTGATATAGCATAAACCTCATCAAAGCCTAGTTCATAGAACTCAAAACTCTTTTCAATCTCATTATTATCAAGTTTATTAACTGCAATTAAAACAGGCTTTTTTGAGCCTCTTAAGTATGAAGCAATCTCGTAATCCTCGGGAAGAATACCGGTTTTTCCATCAACGAAAAATACAATTACATCGGCAAGGTCAATAGCAATTTCTGCTTGCTCACGAATATGCAACCACATTTTATCATCGCTTTTTATCTCCAAACCTCCGGTATCAATCATAGTAAAAGCACTACCACACCATTCAGCATCGCAGTAAACTCTATCCCTTGTAACACCCGGCATATCATCAACAATAGATATCCTTTTGCCACTTATTTTATTAAAAAATGTAGATTTACCAACATTTGGTCTACCTATTATCGCTACTATTGGTTTCATAAAACACTCCTTATTTCATCTATTAGTCCACTTGCAGTAGGTTCGCAAATCAATACCTGTTTACCAAGTCTATTTGCAAGCTCATCAATTGTAGTACCATCAAGCATTACTGTTTCAAATTCCTTAAACATTGTTTTAGGAAGTACTACATAATCAATATTATCAATTTTATCTTTAATTTGGTTAATAATATCACTACCGACTACAAGTCCAGCAACAGTGATATTTTTGCCAAAAAATGTATTTTCTATTGGAAAAACCTCTATATTTATGCCTTTTATATAATTCTTTAAGCATTTTGCATACTCTTTTAGGATTGGTGCAAAAGATTTACCCGTAATAAAAGCAAAGGATTTATCGGTAGTTAAACCTTTTATTTCTTCAAGCTTATACTCAAAATCTGCTCTAAAATCAGCAAGAAGCCCCACTCCGTTTCCAATTTGGTCAAGGTCGCCATAATAGCTAACATCAGGGATTTCTCTTCCTGCAAGCAAGTACATTTCATCAGAACACCAACAGAAACCACCAACTTCCTTATTGATTTTTTCCACTCTATCAATGCTATCGCAAGCAACTTCCTTTGTAATTTTTTCAAGTGGATACAATCCTTCTCTATGGTCGCTAAGTCCAACTGGCACAATGGCAAGAGTTTTTACATTTGGGTAAAACTTAAGTAGTTCCCTACAAGTTTGTTCAAGCACCTCTCCATCATTAATACCCTTACACATAACCACTTGAGTATGCATTACAATGCCTGCATCTGCCATTCGTTCAATATATCTTATAAGGTTTTTTGTATTTGGATTGGTTACAAGTTTTGTTCTAATTTCGGTATCGTATGCATGAACTGAAATATACATTGGAGATAAGTGGTATTTGATAATTCTATCAATATCCTTATCTGTAACATTAGTTAAAGTTACATAGTTTCCACAAGCAAAACTTAACCTATAATCGTCATCTTTAACAAACAATGTATCTCTTAAATTTTTGTCTTTTGGAAGTTGGTCTACGAAACAAAACTTACACTTATTTTTGCACCTTGTAGTACACAAATCGTACTTTTTATCAAAATTAAGTCCAAGAGATAAAGCCTCATCTTTCACAATATGCTTTACCTTCTCTTTGCCGTGTCGAACAAATGTTACATCAAATTCGCCTTGACCATCAGCATACAAGTAGTCTAGTATATCATTCATTGGCATATCGTTAAAATACAATATGTCATCTCCAACCTTTAGCCCTTTTCTTCTAGCTAGTCCACCTTTATCAATAGATAAAATCTCTGCCATACTAATCTACCTTTCCTATTAAATCTATCAAACAGTTTGCAAAGGAAACAGTTGAAGTTTTTAGTTCCTCCACATTTTGCATATTGCCATTATTTTTACTATCCATTAACCTAAATATTTTAGTAACAACACCCTCTGCATCTTTACAATAAATTAAATCATTATTTTTTTGCAAATAATCATAATCACTTGCTTCGATATCAGTACTAGGCTCAAATACTATAAGTTGTTTATTGTATAATTTAGCAAGATAAAATACATTACTATCATACACCGATACAATCAAATCACTTGCCATAAACAACTTTTCAAAATTATTGATATTAGTGTAAAGCCTTACATTTGTTAAAGTGTTCTTTTCCTTTAATTTAGATAATTTTTCGTATAACTTTTCATTTTCTCCAAGATATACAACAATATTAAACCTATCCTTAACCTCAATTAAAAAATGAAGAACTTCAATAATCTTTTTACTACCAAGGTTACCAGCATTTAACATAATTGTATTACCCTCAAGGTTAAACATTGCTTTACACTCAATTTCATTTTCCTCAAAGAATGATGTCTTTTTTAGAGGAAATTTTTGTACAATGATATCGTTTTTGTCAACACCTTGCCTTGCTAAACTCTCCTTAAAGGCAACATTTTCTACAATATATTTATCTGCACCCAAAAGAGTGGAAGATTTATCAAAGGTAAAACTATTTGGAACAAACACAATTTTACTTGTAAAACCAAACTTTTCCTTTGCCCTAATCACACTATACAAAGAACTTGTATTCATACAAAAAATTGCTTTTGCATTAAACCTATTTACAAGGTTATTTATTTGCTTATATTTTCCAGCACTTTTCTTTTTGTGTGATATTTTTTTAATTCCTCTTTTTACTTTTAAGCTAAATGTTTTATCGTAAAATGGTAAAGTGTTTACATTATAAATAATTGAATACTTTAGTATTTTGTTGTTTATTACTTTAGCATAAGAGTTGATTTGGGATTCCTGCACCTTAATAATATGGTAACCAAAAATATTACCATTAATATAGCTTTCCAACGCATCAGCTCTGCTATCGGAATAAATATCACTTGTTATTAAGATTAATTTTTCAGGAACAATCATAATTAGCCCTCTACCTTTATCCTTAGTTTATCTAAAGCACTTAATTCATAATCAGTTTTAATGTACAACTTTTGTTGAACATTCTTTGCATCGGTAATTTCATTACCCTTTTCATCAAACATCTCATTAACCTCAATAATCTTATTAAAGTTATCGTTATTTGACAAAATTTCTAGCTTATCGCCAACTCTAAATCTATTTCTTTGCTCAACAAGTACTGCTTTTTTATCCTTGTCGTAACCTAAAACCTCTGCAACAAACTTGTAATCACAATCGCCTTGAGCAGAAACCATATTAACATTAGCATTCTTCATTCTATCTGTAAAATAGAAACCTGTTGAATATCCTCTATGGCTAGTTTTTTCAATTTCATCAGTAATATCTGCTGGCAAGTTGTAATTATTAGGATTTTGCTTATAAAAGTCTATTGCTCTACGATAAGCAGTAACAACACTACCTACATAATATTCCGACTTCATTCTACCTTCAATTTTGAAAGACTCAACGCCTGCATTAATAACTTTATCCATATACTTAAGCATACACATATCGTTACTATTTAGGATATAACTACCCCTTTCATCTTCCATAAGAGTAAGAGGATTATTTAGTCTACTTTTTTCAGCAATAGCATACTCCCACCTACAAGCTTGTACACATTCGCCACGATTAGAATTTCTATCAGTTAAGTAGTTTGAAAGTAAACATCTACCACTATAACTAATACACATTGCACCATGTACAAATGCCTCAAGTTGAATACTATCGCCTACAAATTGTTTTATTTCTGCAATTTCATCAATTTGAAGTTCTCTTGCAAGAACCACTCTTTCTAGTCCATATTCTGCCCAAAATTTAACAGAATACTTATTAGTTGTGTTTGCTTGAGTAGATAAATGAACCTTTAATTTTGGTGCATTTTTTCTAATTAATTCAATAATACCTATATCACTAACAATAGCTGCATCTACACCTATTAATTCAAGGTATTTTACATAATCGGTAAGTTTAGCAAAATCCTTATTGCTTGCGAAGATATTAACAGTAACATAAACTTTTTTTCCTAGGCTATGTGCATAATCTACTGCTGATTTTAATCCATCATTATCAAAGTTATTGCAATAAGCTCTAAGTGAAAAATCTCCACCTATATAAACAGCATCTGCACCAAAGTGTAAAGCTGTATCCATTTTTTTTCTGTCACCTGCTGGTGCTAATAATTCTAACATATATCACCTTTTAATACTAATAGTAATACCATCGCCAATTTCAAGCAATTTACTATCAAGTCGTTTTTCCTTTTGTAATTCTACAAGATATTCCCTCATATTGCGAATAATGGTTATCTTCTTATGATACTCCTCATCTCCCTCAATATATCCGTGGAATAGTACATTATCTGCAAAAATAACACCACCCTCATTTAAGCAATCTATTAAGTATGGAAGCATTTCAAGATAATGCGATTTAGGGCCATCAAGAAAAATGAAATCGTATTTTCCCTCAAGATATCTTAATATCTCCAAGCAATCTCCTTCCCAAAGTACAACCCTATCGTAAACGCCAGCTCTTTTGAATGTATCCCTAGCCTTTGATGCAGAAACAGGATTAATCTCCATTGTATATAGTTTAGCCTCCGGCAATAGTTCTAACATTTTTGTTCCACTATAACCAATCGCAGTACCAATTTCAAGAATAGATTTTGGTTGATGTTCTTTAAGTGTATCTAGTAGTACCTCTAAACTATCTTTTCTAATTATTGGAATATAATTAATTTTTGCATATTCCTCTAACTCAATGTATAAATCTTCTAGCATAATTAACTCTCTAAAATTATAGGCATAATCATAGGTGTTTGACGGTAGGTATTAATTACAACCTTCTTTAGAGCCTTACGAATAATAACCTTTAGTTCTGAATAATCATCTACAACTTCAATATTGATATTTTTGATTGTATCAATTATAAGTTGTTTTAAATCCTTGATAAAACTATCGCTGAAGTTAAGTCCACGAGTGATAATCTCTGGACTTGAAGTAATTTCTCCTGTCTTAAAGTTTACACTCAAAAATGCAATAAGTAGACCACTTGAAGAAATTTGAAGTCTATCCCTAACGACAGTATCGCCATCATCAAGTAATACACCATCAACAAATATATTACCTGCTTGGATTTTTGGACATTTATTAACAACCTTATTACTAATTGAATATACATCGCCGATATTTGGTAGGAATATATTTTCATCTTTTAATCCCATTTCAACAGCTAGTTTTTTATGTTTTACAAGGTGTCGATACTCTCCATGAACTGGCATAAAGTATTTTGGTTTTACAAGGCTTAGCATAAGTTTTAATTCCTCAGAAAAAGCGTGTCCTGAAACATGAACTTCACCCATTGTATCGTAAACCACTTCTGCACCTTTTTTGTACAAATTGTTAATTACACCATAAATTGACCTTTCATTGCCAGGGATTGGAGAACTTGACAAAATAACAGTATCTTTGTTTGTGATTGACACTTGTTGGTTATTACCCATTGCCATTCTTGCAAGGCTACTCATTGGCTCGCCTTGGCTACCAGTACAAATAATTATCAATTTATCGTATGGTATCTTTTGAATATCGTTGATATCAACAATTAAATTTTCATCATATTGAAGTTCGCCAATTTGGTGTGCAACCTCGCCTATTCTTTTCATAGATTTACCACTAAAAGCAACCCTTCTACCACATTTTTTTGCAGCAGTCAAAATTTGTTGTACGCGATAAATATTAGAAGCAAATGTTGCAACAATTATCCTTCTACCAACATTTTGTTCAAACAAGAAGTCAAGTGTTTTACCAACTTTACTCTCGCTACTAGAGTGTCCTTCCCTCTCTACATTGGTAGATTCGCCAAGCATAAGCAGTACACCCTTTTCGCCAATTTCACATATCCTTTTGATATCAGTAAGTTGGTCATCAATAGGTGTATAATCCATTTTGTAGTCGCCAGTAAAAAATACAACACCCTTTGGTGTAGTAATACTAATTGCAGCAGCACCACTAAATGAGTGACAAACCTTAATAAACTCCACCTTAAAGCAACCTACTTCATATTTTTGCCTAAACTTAACCTCAACAGTTTTGTAATCGTCTATATGATTTTCTTGTAATTTATGTTCAACAAGTGCAAGAGTAAGCTTTGAACCGTACATAGGTGCAGCAATATCCTTGTAAACATAAGGTATTGCACCAATATGGTCCTCGTGTCCATGAGTTAAAAGTATTCCCTTGATTTTTTCTTTATTTTGAGATAGATAACTAACATCAGGTACTACTACATCAATACCCGGCATTTCAGTGGTGGGAAAGCTCATTCCACAATCAATGATAACAATATTATCGCCATATTCTAGGGCTGTCATATTTTTACCGATTTCTCCCACTCCACCTAAAAATAAAATTTTTAATTTTTTAGCCACATTATCCTCCATTATATTATTAATTTAATTATATACTATATGTAAAAAAATTTCAACAAACTTATCGAGGTATTAAGAAGTAATTTTTGACTAAATATAATTTTTTTGTAATAAATTCATACATTATTTGTTTTGTATTAAACTATTTTTAATATCTTTATAAATAAATCAACCATACTAAAAGGCACTATCAAAGATAACACACTTTACCTTTGTTATTATTTTATCAAAAAAAAGTTGAGTTTTTTCAAACATGGTATTATAATAAAGTAAAACAATTAAGTGATAAAGGAGATAAAAATGAGAGTGTATAATTTTTCAGCTGGTCCATCAATGATGCCTCAAGCTGTATTAGAAACAGTACAAAAAAACTTTTTGGACTACAATGGCAGTGGTATGAGCGTAACCGAATTTAGCCATAGAAGTAAATGGTATGAGGAAATTCACTACGGTTTTATGCAACTTTTAAGAGAACTTATGGATATTCCAGAAGATTACGATATAGTACTAATGGGTGGTGGTGCATCAACTCAATTTGAAGCAATCCCACTAAACCTACTTGGCGAAAAAGCACAAGCTGAATACATTGTCAGTGGTAATTTTTCAAATAAAGCATATAAATTTGCAAAAAAATATGGCGACATCAACCTTGTTTACTCTGCAGAAGACAATAACTTTACAACATTAAGAGACTTCAAGAGAGATGAATTTAGACAAGATTCTGCATACCTACATATTACAGGTAACAACACAATTTATGGTTTAGCGTACGATGAAATCCCAGATTGTGGTATTCCTATTGCAGTTGACCTATCTTCTAGTATTTTAGGACAAAAATATAATGTAAAGGATTTTGGTTTAATTTATGCCGGTGCACAAAAGAATATTGCTCCAGCAGGTGTAACTATTGTAATTGTTCGTAAAGATATGCTTAAACCTATGGACCAATGCCCAAAGATGTTAAACTACTCTACACATATCGAGAAAGACAATATGTTCAATACTCCACCAGTATTCCCTATCTACATGGGATATGAAAACTTAAAATATATGAAGGCTCAAGGTGGTGTTGATGCTTATGATAAAATCAACCACGAAAAAGCAAAATTATTGTATGATTTTATCGACAACTCAAAGCTTTACACAAACAATGTTAATCCAAAATATCGTTCAATAATGAATGTACCTTTTGTTACTCCAACAAAGGATTTAGATGCACAATTTGTAAAAGAAGCTGCCGAAAATGGACTTGTAAATGTTAAGGGACACAAACTTGTAGGTGGTATGAGAGCATCTATTTACAATGGTATGCCATTAGAGGGTGTAAAAGCATTAATCGAGTTTATGAAGAAGTTTGAACTTGAAAATAAATAGGTATAAATATGGAAATATTAAAATTAAATAAAATTAGCAATCTTGTAAACGATGTATTTGATAAAAAATACACTCTTGTTGACGAATCTACTAACCCAGTAGCTGTTCTTGTAAGAAGTTTTGATATGAAAACAAACTACACTCTACCAGATTCAGTAGTTGCAGTTGGTAGAGCCGGTGCTGGTGTTAACAATATTCCACTTGATGATTATGCAAAAAAAGGTGTAGTTGTATTCAATACTCCAGGTGCAAATGCAAATGCTGTTAAAGAGCTTGTAATTGCTGGCTTACTTCTTGCTTCAAGAGATATTGTAGGTGGTATAAATTTCGTAAAAGAAACTGGTGCATGTGAAGATATTGCAAAGGTTTGCGAAAAGAACAAAAGCAAATTTGCCGGCAATGAAATTTATGGTAAAACTATTGGTATAATTGGACTAGGTGCAATCGGTAGAAAAGTAGCTGAGGCTTGCACTAACCTAGGTATGAATGTACTTGGATATGACCCATTCCTAAACGACAATATCATAAGTTTACTACCTCAATCAGTAAAAACTGTTGATAGTTTGGATAAATTATATGCAGAAAGTGATTTTATTACATTACATATTCCATATAATGATAAAACAAAAAATACTATCAATGAGCAAGCTATAAGCAAAATGAAAACCGGTGTTAAAATTCTTAACTTTGCAAGAGGAGAACTAGTAGATAATACTGCCCTACTAAACAACCTTGGTAGTAAAGTGGCTAAATATGTAACAGACTTTGCAAACCAACAAATCATAAATAAAGACAATATTATCGTACTACCTCACCTTGGTGCATCTACCGAGGAAGCTGAAGATAATTGTGCACTTATGGCAAGCAATCAACTTAAGGATTATATTGAGCTTGGAAATATTAAAAATAGTGTAAACTTCCCTTGCATTAATCTTGACAAAAACAGCAAAAACCGTATAACAATTAGCTTTATTGCAAATGAAAATACTCAAAACGAAATCTATAAGTTAATAACAGAAAACATAAGTGTTAGTGGTTCAAGTACTGCAATTCGTGGAGAATATGGCTACTCTATATTTGACACAAACGATGATTTAGACACTCTAAAAACTGAACTTTCTAAATTAAGCAATGTTACAAAAGTAAGGATTTTATAATCAATAAAAT
>JAHHUG010000044.1 GCA_020024085.1 Christensenellaceae bacterium
ATATATTTGTAATTCCTAAATAAGTGGTTGCTAACCACAAAAAAAGGTTGCAAATTATGCAACCTTCATTTGATTTAATTTAATATTGACTACTCTCGACACGAAATTCGTACTAGTCACATTTGAATGCGATTTTGCAAGTAAACTCTTGTTTTCTAAATGGACGAAGAAGATACTTTTTCATTGTAGTTCTAAATGCTGGGGTATCGCCTGATACACCTGATTGTCTACCATCAATATTTACGGTGTAATTTTCGGTCTTCTTTAATTCGTGCAAGTGTTTTGCATCTTGAAGAGCTTGCATTGTGTATGGATGAACGCTGAACTCAAATGGTTTTTCGATAGCCTCAACTCTTACACCCATAGCATCGCCAACCTCAAGCCATCTAGCTTCGGTGTGGTTACCATTTTCTTGTGGGAACAAGTAATCGTGGTAGAAGTCCTCAACCTTGCCCTCATATACTGCAAGATAAGCACCACTCTTACGGTCTTGGTAGTTCTCGTGAGGTCCTTTTGCATAGAACTTAACTGAGTTTGCTACTCTATTTAGTTCAACAGTGAAACCAAACCTTGGCATTGGTCTAAATAATGGAGTAACCTTTAAGCTAGCTTGCATTTCTCCAACAGAGTCAATCTTGTAAACAGATTCGATACCAGCTGCAAGTGGCATTACCCATTTGATTTTTACAACTGCAAATCCACCCTCTTGAGTAGCCTTTACGCTAGTTGCTTTAAGGTGTTTGTATGCTCTTGTAAAGCTATATGCACCAAGGAAAGCTCTTACCCACTTGAATGGAACAGTCTTAAACTCGTCGTTGTCGGTAATAGCTCTTGTGAAGTTTGGCATAATAGGAGAATTTAGTAATTCTTTACCCATAATAATAGAGTCGATACCACCAGTCTTTTTGTTTACCTTGTAAGTAAAGCCCTCGCCACCAATCATAATAAAGTTACCACTTTCATTAATGTTTGGAGCTTGTTTCTCTACAAATGTAACCCTTGGCATTTGTTCGTTAAGAATAAATTGCTCTCTTGCAAGAATATCTCCTTGCTTGTGTACTCCCTCATCTTGAAGTGTAATCATATAAATATCAATAGCTGTTTCCTCTGCACTATCTACAAGTGTTGGAAGCTCAATTTGACATGATTCAGCTGGCTCACAAGATGGAATATTTAAGAATACATCTTTCTCGTATCTACCATTAACTGATTTTACAACTTGAATACCATATCTTTCGATATTAGTAAACATATAGTTATTTTTAAGTGTTAGGATATCTCCTCTTAAAGTGAAGTCTACCCTTTGATATTGCTTAACTACCTCGTAGAATGCTGGGTTTGGTACACGGTCTGCACGAAGAATACCATTGAATGCGAACTCTCCAGAGTTTGGTTTATCTCCAAAGTCGCCACCGTAATTCCATTTGGTTACACCGTTTTCAACTGTTTTGATTGATTGGTCGGCAAAGTCCCAAATATAACCACCAGCAAGTCTATCGTATGATTTGATTAAGTCCCAGTACTCTTTGAAGTTACCAAGGCTATTACCCATACAATGTGCATACTCGCAAAGTACAAATGGCTTGTCCATATATCTTTTTGCTGTCATATATCTACCCATTGGGCGATATGATGCACGTGCGTGATTGATTATCCTTTCCTCTGCAATTCTTTTTACATTAGGTACAAGTGTGTACATTTCACTATGAACATCAGAATACTCAAGTTTGTTATCTGCTTCGTAGTGGAATGGTCTTGTATTGTCGATAGCCTTTGCAGCCCTCTTCATAGCCTTAAATGTTTCACCAGAACTTGCCTCGTTACCTAGTGACCAGAAAATAATTGATGGGTGGTTCTTGTGAGTGTTTACCATATTTGTCATACGATATACACAAGGTCTTGTCCATTTTTCATTTGATTGTGGTATGATATGTCCAAGTCCGTGAGTTTCTAGGTTGTTTTCGCACATTACAAGGATACCTAACTTATCGCATAGGTCATAGAAACCTTTAGAGTTTGGATAGTGACATGTACGGATATCTGCAATATTATTTTTCTTTAATAAAATTAAATCTTGCTCGGTCAAATATAGTGGAACAGCGTGACCATAGTCTGGGTGGAACTCGTGACGGTTTACACCTCTAATCTTTAGTGGAACACCATTTAGCAAAATAAATGGTCCTTCAAATTTGCCCGGCTTGTACTCGGTTTTTGGATAAATCTCAACCTTTCTAAAACCAAAGTTAAGTTTTCTGCAATCAACGATTTCCTCTCCCTCGAATAGTGCAACAACTATTTCGTATAGGTAAGGGTTTTCGTGTGACCATAGATTAACATTTTGTAATGGATATTTTGATAGTTCTACTGCTCTGTTACTGCCTGATGCTTGTGCAGGGATTTCAAACTCGCTATTTACTACAAGGTTGTGGTAGCTATCGGTTAATTGGATAACCAACTTACCACCCTCATAAGATTTTCTTCTGCTTTCTACATTTACTTTTACAGTAAAATCAGCATTTTTATAAGAATTCCTTAAATCAGAGAACGCATAAATATCTTGGATATATGTAGGTGACTTGAATACAAGATTTACATCTCTAAAGATACCAGAAAGTCTCCACATATCTTGGTCCTCAAGATAGCTACCTGTTGAAAATTGGTAAACGGTAACTGCAACAGCATTGGCACCATCTACTAAATAGTCGGTAATATCAAACTCAACCTCATCAAATGAATCTTCATTGTAACCAACATATTGACCGTTTACATATACTTCAGCTGCACCATTGATACCACCAAAGTTGATAAATACATTATCGGTAACCTTTGGTAAATTAAATGTCTTGTAGTATAATCCACAAGGTGCGATATCTTCCTTAATGTGAGGTATCTTTAAGTAATTTTTGCTTTCAATTGCATTTGGGTAGATAAAGTTTGTATAGTTTGCTTTACCAAAACCCTCTATTTGCCACTCCGATGGAACTGTTATTGTATCGAAGTTATTTCTAAGTTTGCTTTCTGGCAAAAAGTAATTAGTAGGGATATCATTTACACTATCTAAATACTTGAATTGCCATTCACCATTCAATGATATTGTTTTTTCTCCATTCTCTATATCAATAGGAAAACCTGCACCGTTTCTTTTTTCGGTGTTGTCACTAAACATATTGATATCTTGATATCTAGGTAAACTCATTTTGTCCTCCTTTGTTATTATCCAAAATTATTTTTTCTTATATACTAATCTGCCACAACTTTGGCACTCTACAATCTCTTTGCCTGTTTCTTTCATTCTAACATCGGCTGCTGTCGACTCCAAGAAACAACCTGTACACATCCAACCATTTTTGTCATCGCCACGAAGCTCTACAAAAACATTTGTGTTTGGATATCTCTTTTTAAGATTTTTATATTTATCTATTAACTCATCTCCAATAATCTTTTCTAGTTCTGCTTGCTTTCCAGTAAACTCGTTGAACTTGTCAAGATATGGTTTTCTGTACTCTAATAGGTTATTATCAGCTTGAACTATATCAGCTTTATTTTTGTTATAATTTTCCCTAATTTTGTCAGCTATTTGTAGACTTTTGTCCATCTTTCTATTAGTATCGGCAATTTGCTTTGTAACTCCCTCTATCTTTTGGATAAGCTCATTAATTTTGTTTAGGCAATATTCCGATTGCTCTTTACTATTGATGTCCTCCTCGATTCCGTCGTATTCCTCTAGCTCTTGGGTTAATTTTGATAGCTTTTTGTCAAGCTCATTATACTCCTTAACGGTATCGGCACATTGTTTGTCGATTTTTACTAAGTCCTCTAAAATTTGCTTTTCCTTTTTCTTTACAGCTATTCGGTCTTGACCTGGTTTACTTTTCAATATTTCAATATTCATTTCGTACAATTTCTTGTCGATTTCTTGATATTGTAATAACGCATCAATTACTGACATAATTTACTCCTTATTGTACGGATTTTGACAAATTGTGGACATTACCACCCTATCAAAACTGGTACATAATTTATTTTTCATAATTTCTATAAATACTTGCTCACTATTAAAGTGATTTAACTCTATTACTGCAATATTATTGTTTGTTAGTTCTAATAAAAAGCTATACTTAAACTCGCTACTAATATATAGGTCGACATCATTATCCTTTAATAATGGTAAAATTTCCTCCATTCTACCACCACTGCCATTGATATATGCTACCTTATTAACAGCTTTATCCTTTGAATGAAGAATATTTTTATCCCCCGTTAGCCTAGTCAACTTATCAGCAATCTCCTTGACAGTTGAGTTGGTTTCTGCAATAAACACTTCCTCTACTCTATGGATTTTACTGCAACCTAACTTTGATAGATTTGTGACTGCAATAGAATCCTCCATATTATCAACAGAGGTGTGACCTGCATACACTACGATATCATTTTTGATAACCTCTTGAATCAACTTGCCTTGGTAAGTGGATAAATCAATCGCCTTGATTGGATTAAAAATAAGTGGGTGATGTACAAGAATAAAATTGCAACCTTGACTTTTGGCATCGTTTATAACCTCTAAATCTAGGTTAAGTGCAATATAAATACCAGTAACCTCGGTATCCAAACTACCAACTTGTAGTCCACTATTATCATAACTTTCCTGAAGCTCTAGTGGTGCAAATTGCTCTATTTTACCTATAACATCTACTGCTTTTATCATTTTAGTACCCTTTCTATTAGCTCAATTTTAGATTGAAGTTTTGTTTTATCCTCTGCATTAACAAGATAACTTTTGTACTCTATAAGCCTTTTGTTAAGTAGTTCTTTTAGTAATGGATTGCCCTCGTTCATACCAAACTCAATTTCGGCTGGAGTATAATTTGTTTTACCCTCTACTGCCACAATCACATTGTAATACTTGTCGTGCTCCTTAATAAGATAATCCTTTGTAATCAAAAACTTATCCACAAGGTACTCTCGAAGCTCTTTTTCGTTTGAATGAGGAACAAGCACATATTTTTTGTAGGTATATTTTGAAGAAGATAAAATTTTGATAATCTCCATTCCACCCATTCCTGCAATAACTACTGTATCAACCTCGTTTTCAGCTATCACTGATAGACCATCGCCAACTCTTGTTTCAAGGTTTTCTAAATTTAGTTTTTCCTTTAATTTGATGGCTTTTTCTAGGCTCTCCTTACTGATATCCACTGCAATAACTTTATTTGCAATACCCGATTGAAGTAGCCTTGCAGATAGCTTTCCGTGGTCGCAACCGATATCGGCAACCACGCTACCTTTATCTATCTCGTTAAAAACAGAGTTTAATCGCTCTTTTAAATTTATCATTAGTTTGACTTAAAGTCCTTAAGTTTCTTTAATCTATTTGGGTGACGAAGTTTCCTTAAAGCTTTAGCCTCGATTTGACGGATTCTTTCTCTTGTAACATTGAACTCTTTACCAACTTCCTCTAGTGTTCTTGGGTGTGAATCCTCAAGTCCGTATCTTAGTTTTAATACCATTTCCTCACGAGGAGTAAGTGTATTAAGTACTTGCTCGATTTGTTCCTTTAAGATATTGGTTTCTGCTCTTTCTGTTGGAGACTCTACACCGTGGTCCTCAATAAAGTCACCTAGGTGTGAATCCTCTTCCTCGCCGATTGGTGTTTCTAGCGAAACTGGGTCTTGAGCAATCTTTTGAATTTCCATTACTCTTTCCTCGGTGATACCTAGTTCCTCGGCAAGCTCTGCTGGGGTTGGCTCTCTACCTAACTTTTGAAGTAATTGTCTTGAAACTCTAATATGTTTGTTGATTGTCTCAACCATATGAACTGGGATTCTAATTGTTCTTGCTTGGTCTGCAATAGCACGAACAATACCTTGTCTAATCCACCATGTTGCATATGTACTGAACTTAAATCCTTTGGTGTAGTCAAACTTTTCAACAGCTTTCATTAGACCGATATTACCCTCTTGGATTAAATCCAAAAATTGCATACCTCTACCAACATATCTTTTTGCAATACTTACAACAAGTCTTAAGTTAGCCTCGGCAAGTTTAGCTTTTGCAGCCTCATCGCCTTTCTCCATTCTCTTTGCAAGCTCAATTTCCTCTTCTGGTTTTAACAAAGGAACTTTACCGATATCCTTTAGATAAATCTTAACAGAGTCATCTATCATTACATCGGTGCTGAAATCTGCAAGTTTTTCTTCTTCTGCTTCATCGTTTTCGATAATTTTTACACCGGCATCTTCAAATGCTGCATAAATCTTATCAATCTCATCTGCCTCGCAATATAACTTTTCAAACTTTGCACAAACATCATCATATTTTACAGCGTTTCCGTTTTTCTTACCAACTGCAATAAGTCTTTCAACCTCTTGCATAATTTTTTGCTCACGATTAGCTTGTGCTTTCTTTTTATCTTCTGGCTTTTTCTTCTTCTTTTGAGGCTTTGGCTTTTCATCTTCAAAATCGTCGATAAAGTCGTCTATATCGCTATCAACAATATCGTCGTCGAAATCTTCATCATCTTCATCTAGGTCGTCAATATCATCAATATCGTCATAATCGTCAAATTCGTCAAAATCCTCTACCTTCTTTTTGCTTGATTTTTTAGTAGTTTTTTTATCCTCGGTAGCCTTTTTTGTAGCCTTTTTTGGCTTTTCCTCTACTTCCTCTTCTACTATTACAGCTTTTTTGGTAGCTTTCTTTGGCTTTTCCTCTACATCGGTAGCCTTTGTGGATTTTTTGATAGATTTTTTTACTAATTGTTTTTCTGCTGTTGCCTCGTTCATTTCAGTATCAAACTCGTTAGTCATTTTTTCTTCTTGCTTCACTTTTACCTCACTCCATTAAAATCTTTAAGTTCGTTTTGCAACTCTTTTAAAGAACTAAGCAATTCTCTTTTCTCACCTATATCAATAGTTGACAAAATTTTGCTTCTTGTTACAGCTATTTGCTCTTGTATATAATATTTTTTTAATGTTTCTAGGCTTTCTTTGTATTCAGCATTTTCCCATTCCTCATTATCTTTTATGCTTGCACTAAGCACCTCTTTAAGTTCCTCATTTTCTGGGATAATGGTAAATAAGTCGCCTATCACATTTAATTTATTATTGTTGTTTTGCTCCTTGATATATGTAAAAATATCTTGATGTGTGCTATCTGTTAGATACCTTGAAATATCCACAAACGGAGCATACGGTTTATTATTAAGCATTGCAAGTAAAACTATTCTGCAAGCCTTTAAGTAACCGATATTTTTTTCGTACTTTAGGTCTTCCTTTACAATAGAAACCGTTTCTGGTTGTGTATCGGAGTCCATTTGTTGTTGAAGCCTATATTTTTGTATTTGAGATTTTTTGCACACCTCATTAAGATATACTTCCCTAACCTCTACCTCTTTGATTTCTCGTAGCATTGCGATTGCCTCGGTGGCAAACTTGGCTCTTGAATCGGGAGTAGTTAAGTCGTATTTGCTTTCTATTTGCAACAATTTATAGTCAATAAGAGGTTTTGCACCAACAACTAAATCCAAAAAGTACTTCTTGCCCTTTTCCTTAATGATTTCATCAGGGTCCAAGCCCTTGTCTAGCTGAATAACCTTAACCTCAAGCCCCTTTGATGCAAAAATATCCAAACTCCTCAAGGTCGCCATTTGTCCAGCTGTATCGCCATCGTATGCAACATATACTTTATCGCAATACCTTTTTACAAGGGAGGCTTGTCCATCAGTAAGGCTTGTACCCATACTTGCAACCACATTGTAAATACCTGACTTATACAAGGATATTACGTCCATATAGCCCTCAACCATAATTACGCTATCAACCTTTTCTCGTTGCTTTAGTTTGTGTAAATTGTTGATTGCAAACAAATTTCTATTTTTGATAAATACCGAAGTATTGTTTGTGTTTTTGTACTTATTATTGACCTTTGCAGTAGTAAGTATTCTGCCACCAAAGGCTATAACCTTACTTTGCGAATTGATAATAGGGATAATCAATCTGCCACCCAAACAGTCGTAAAGCTCGCCCCTCTCGTTCCTCATACAAACTCCACTTTTGATAATAATATCATCGGTGTAATTTTTGAGTTTTAAGTATTGAGGCAAACCATTGTAATCAATTGAGCAACCAAGACCAAATGCCGTGATAATTTTGTTATCAAATCCACGACTTGCAAGATAATCAAGTGCAGGTTTTGCATCTGACTTTTTTAGGTTATTGTGATAAAAATATGCAGTATCTTTAAGTACTTGATAAATTTGCTCTTTCTCATTTTTCTTTTCCTTAAAGTCGCCATTTTGAGTTTTTTCAGGAATTTCAAAACCAACCTTTTCAGCAAGAATATGACAAGCTTCCATAAACTCAACACTCTCGTATTTTTGAACGAACTTGATTACATCTCCACTTTCGCCACAACCAAAACAATGGTAAAATTGACCAGCTGGGTTTACTGCAAATGATGGAGTCTTTTCATGATGAAAAGGACAATTACCCCAAAAGATATTGCCCTTTCTATTTAGTGGAATATATGAAGATATAATCGAAACTATATCAGCTTTTTCCTTTAATTTACTTAACCAATCCTCATTATAAACTCTATCCAATACAAAACACTCCCATACAATACTATTATACGATAGATTTTGCAATTCTCCTAACATAAATTTGTATATTTATAATAATATACTAATATTTATTTAAATTTTTAGTTATATAATGTATTATTAAGTTGTTTTTACGATTTAAAAATAAAAAACTGTCACAAATTAGACAGTTTAATATAATTTGATTAACAAAAAGTACTATATATTTGCATTATTTGTATAACACTTTACAAATCAACATCATAGCACTTGCCAAGATTTTGGCACAAAAATATCATTAAAAACCTTAATTGCATACCTATCACTCATACCTGCGATATAGTCACAAACTGCAATCTCCACTCCTTCTTTATCAGTAATATTTTGGTAAAATTCCGGCATTCTATGAACATTTTCATAAAAATAATTAAACAAAAATTCTAGCAAAATATCTGCCTTTTTTTCCTCTTGTTTTGCATCTGCATCTTGATATAAAGTACAAAACATAAACTTCCTAAGTAGCATTAAACTATCTTCGCAATCTTTATCAAGTTTAACAAATGGCTTATCGTAACTGTTTTTTACAAGGCTATTTACAAGGGTGTTTATCCTATCGCCTTTTTTGTGTCCAAGGATATTTGTAGCATCAAGTGGAAGGTCGCTTTCGCTAAGTAACCCTGCCCTAATTCCATCATCAATATCGTGATTAATGTAAGCAATTCTATCGGCATAGCTTACCACTTTACCCTCCAAAGTTGAAGGATTTCCACTAATTTTATGATTCAAAATACCATCTTTTACCTCGTATGTAAGATTAAGCCCCTCGCCATTATTTTCAAGCTTTTCAACAACTCTCAAGCTCTGCTCGTTATGTTCAAATGGTCTACCGATTATCCTTGAAAGAACCTTTTCTCCCTCGTGCCCAAACGGTGTATGTCCAAGGTCGTGTCCAAGGCTAATTGCCTCTATTAAGTCCTCATTAAGTCTAAGTGCCCTACCGATTGTCCTTGCAATTTGCGAAACCTCTAATGTATGAGTAAGTCTTGTACGATAATGGTCGCCCTCTGGCGACAAGAAAACTTGTGTTTTATGTTTAAGCCTTCTAAATGCTTTTGAATGGATAATTCTATCCCTATCCCGTTGAAATTCTGTTCTAAGAGGCGAAGGTTCAAGTTCTACAAGTCTACCTTTTGTGTCCTTAGTTTTGAACGCATACTGAGATAAAAATTCTTCTTCAAAATCAAGATATGTTTTCATAAAATCCCCCAAAATTATTATATAAAAACATTATTTATATAATACTATTGCAAATTAATGCGTTATTTTAATTTTTTTATTTTACAAAATTATAATCTAATTACTGTTTCTTCAAGTGGTTTTCTATCAAAATGACGCTCGCTTGGATTAATATTTTCATCAATATAACCTATTGGAAGTAGGCAAAATGGCTCAATATTTTGTGGCAAATCAAACAGCTCTTTTACAAGGTTTTTATCAAATCTTAGTACCCAACAGCTATCAATTCCTTGGTCTTTTGCCTCTAACATCATATGAGTACAAACGATACTTGCATCCATTTCGGCACTATTATATTTGTTATCAGCACTACTCCAACAAACATCAATATTCGAACAAACCATAAGCACAGTATTAGCATTATAAATGCAAGGCGAAACCTTGTTAATTCGCTCTAAAGCCTCGTTTGATTGTATTACATATATTTGTTGAGGTTGATTGTTTTTAGCCGTTGGAGCTACTCTACCAGCTGATAAAATATTAAGCAATTTGTCCTCTTCAATTTGTTTACTACTAAATCCACGAGCAGAAAATCTGCTACTTGCTAGTTCCAAAAAATTCATATTTTTCTCCTTATATATATGATATCATATTTTTTACATTCAGTCAATTATAACTTAAAACAAGGTACAATCAAAAGCTGATTGTACCTTGTTTGACAGCATAAAATTACGCTAAAATTAACTTTGTAAGTTCTACAGGCTCAACGATCTTACCATCTTTGTAAACTCTCATATTGCCACTTGCAATTTCATCAATCAAAATAACTTCGTTATTGTTGTATCCAAACTCAAATTTAATATCATATAATTCCATACCTTTGCTCTTTAGGTCTTCAGCAACGATATTTGTAATTTCAAGAGTTTGTTTTTTCATGCTTTCGAACATCTCTTCTGACATAATGTTAAGAGCAGCCAAACCTTCAGAAGTGATTAGTGGATCACCTTTTTCGTCATCTTTAAGAGTTGTTTCAACGTAACCACCTTCAAGAATTGTACCGTCTTCAATGTAAGCACCATAGCGGCGGATAAAGCTACCAGTAGCTCTTAAACGGCAGATAACTTCAAGTCCTTTGCCGAAAACAGTAGCAGGAAGAACTTCCATAGTAGCGTTCTCAATATCAGCAGAAACATAGTGTGTTTTAATGCCGGCTTTTTTTAGCATTTCAAAATAATAAACAGAAACTTGAAGATTAGCTTTGCCAATACCTTCAATAGTTAAGCCTACTGCATTTTCACCTGGATCAAAAACGCCGTCTTTACCTGTGCAGTCGTCTTTGAATTTTAACATAACATTACCGTTATCTAAAGAATAAACGTCTTTAGTTTTGCCTTCATACATTTTTTTCATGGATAGTAC
>JAHHUG010000045.1 GCA_020024085.1 Christensenellaceae bacterium
AGTTTTGAAAAGTGATTCATATACTATATTATGAAAAAATCGAAAATTACTGCAATAAGTACAAATATTATCATTGTAAGTATGCTTGCAATTTTATTTTATGTGACAAATATGAGTAGCATTTCACAACCAATTAGTAATAATGTAAAACAGCCTATTTATAGAGGGAATACGGAAAATAAACAGGTTACATTAATGATAAATGTGTACTGGGGAACAGAGTATATTGAAGATATTTTAAAGGTTTTTGATAAGTATAATTTCAAAACTACATTCTTTGTAGGTGGTAGTTGGGTGGAGAAAAATGCCACTTTATTAAAGCTAATTGATAGTAAAGGACATGAAATTGCTAATCACGGATATCTACATAAAGACCATAAAAAATTAAACTACAAGTGTAATTATGATGAAATTGTAATGACTAATAGGCTTGTAAAAAATATTATTGGTAAAGATATTACTTTGTTTGCACCTCCATCTGGTTCTTTTTCAAATACTACATTAAAAGTGGCAGAGGAGTTGAACCTTACTACTATTATGTGGAGTAAAGATACTATTGATTGGAGGGATAAAGATAGTAATATTGTATACAAGCGAGCTACCAAAAACCTACAAAATGGAGATTTGATTTTAGCTCACCCTACAAAACATACGCTTGAGGCACTAGATAAAATTTTCGCATACTATGTTGAGAATGGATATACTGTTGTGCCAGTTAGTAAAAATATTGCAACTCAATAGACTGTTTATTAATTAAAAATTTTCAAAATAATTAATCATTTTAGTTGTTAGATAACAAAATAAATTCTACTTTTTTAGGGTAGAATTTTTTTTTATTTCAAGGTGTTTTCAGCCTAAATTTTGCAATTAATTTGTGTTAGTTTGCTTTTATATATCATTAATGATAAATTTTTTTATTTTTTTCAATATTGTTAATAATTTATTTTAGTTTAGTCTTTACTAATAAACTAAAATATTATATACTACTATATATATGATTTAATAATGAGGTAAAAATGGGCTTAATTAAATTTAAAAATGGACTTACTTTAACACATAAATATATTGACAGCGTTAGGTCAATTTCAATTGGAGTAATGGTTGGTGCTGGTTGCATCAATGAGAGCAAAAAGGAGAATGGTATTTCTCACTTTATTGAGCATATGGTTTTTAAGGGAACTACCACTCGTACTGCATTTGATATTGCTAATGATTTGGATTCTGTCGGTGCAGGATTTAATGCGTATACTTCAAAGCAAAATACTTGTTTCTATACTGTTTCTGTTGATGAATATGTAGATAAATGTATGGAAGTTTTGTCGGATATTTACTTTAATGCAACTTTCCCTGAAGATGAAATGGAAAAGGAAAAGGGTGTTGTACTTGAGGAGATTGCAATGACTGACGATACTCCTGACGATATCTGCTTGGATTTGCTTGCTTGCGAGTATTACAAAGGTCATACACTAGGCAAAACTATTCTTGGACCTGCAAAAAATATTAAGGGCTTTACAAAGGAACAGTTACAAAACTATGTAGCTAAGTACTATGTTGCAAACAATACTGTTATTTCTGTTGTAGGTAATATCAGTGAAGAAGATGCAATTAGTCTTGTAGAAAAGTATTTTAATGCAAATTTTGATAATAAAAAGATTAAAAAGAAGGTTGTAGAAAAGCACGAAACTACATCTAGTCAGGTTGTTAAAACCAAAGCTATTAATCAAGCAAATGTTGCTATTGCTTTCCCTTGTTTTAAGATTGGCGATGAGAATGAGATAGCATTCAGGTTGTTTAATACTGTATTTGGTGATGGTATGACAAGTAGATTATTCCAAACAATTAGGGAAAAACAAGGCTTGGTTTACAATATTTTCAGTATGCCATCAAGCTATAAAAATGATGGATATTTTACAATTTTCTTTGCTACTAATCCCGAAAATGTAGAGCTTGCAGTTAAGGAAATTAAAAACGAAATTATCAATATTTTAGAAAATGGCATTACCGAGAAAGAGTTTGAAAGAGCCAAAATACAAATAAAAAGTGGTTTAGTGTTGGGTAGTGAAAGCACTATTTCACTTATGAGGGCTTATGGAAATGCTGCATTATTTAGAAATGAAAGCTTTGATATGGATAAAAAAATTAAAGAAATAGAGGATTGCACAATGGATAAAATTAAACCTGCAATTGACTATGTTTTTAATTTTGATAAGGTTTCAGTAAGCTATGTTGGACCAAAGAATAAATTTGATGTACTAGAGTACTTAAGGAGGAAATAAATGAAATCATTTGAAGAAATGGACAAATTGGAAAGAATATTTTATATGCAAAATATGTTCGACCAAGATTTGATAAAGAATAGACATCTTGAGGATATTGATATGCCTAATTGGATTCAAAAGGAAACACTTGCAATGCTTAGTGAACTTGCTGAACTAATTGATGAGGTAAATTTCAAGTGGTGGAAAAATCCAAAAGAGGTTAGCGAACAAAGGGTAAAAGAGGAGCTTGTTGATATTCTTCACTTCTTTACTGCAATGTGTTTGCATGCAGGTATGACTGCCGATGAACTATACGAAATGTATATGGAAAAGAACAAAGAAAATTTTGATAGACAATATGGAAAATCAACAAAACCCGGATATAATTTGAACGATAAATAAGAGGTAAATTGTGAAAGATAAAGGTTATCACGAAAATTCATATAAAAAAATAAACTCAATCGCTGGGGGTATTTTATTAATATTGATAGCATTACTTTGCTTAATATCACTATTTGGTGGATTTGGTGGAGTAGGCACTATGATAAAAGGCTTTTTGCTAGGCTTTTTTGGTTTGGCAAGCTTTGGATATAGTTTTATTTGCCTACTATGTGGTGTGCTATTGATATTCCAAAAGAAATCAACTTTATCCATTAAAAATACGATTTTGCTATCGTTAATATTTGTTTTTGGACTTGTGGTATTCCAAGCAAATACATCTAGCAATCTTTTGGGATTTGGTTACGGCGATTATTTAGTAAAATGCTACGAGGTCAACTATACAGCAGGTGGTATGTTGTATGGTATTTTGGCATACCCAGTAATGAAAGCAATGGGAGAACTTGCAACAATTATTGTGTTTAGCTTATTTATGGTTGTTTGTGCACTTATACTTGCAGCTCCACTTGTTAATAAGGACTTTACATTTAGCTATTCAAGAAAGGATAGACAAACTTCATACAATCCTTCTGCTACCACTAGACAATCTAAAAGGGCAAAGGATAAATCTCAAAATATTGATATCCCTAAAGAACCTGCTTTTACCATACTTCAAGATGATGAGGAATCAGAGGAGACTATCAGCGAGGATAGTGAACTTATTGCTTATGTAAGACAAGATGACAAAGAGTTGTCAGATTTTGAGGGTGGCAAAAAGAGTAGATTTAAGGGTATAAATAGACTATACAACGAAACAGAAGATTCTGAACTAAATGAGAATATTGATATCGGTAGCACTATCAATAACGAGTCAAGAGGTCTATATCGCAAGGAAGAAATGCGAAGAGATAGTAATGGCTTGAAAAACTATGAGGGTACTATCCTTAATGGTATTAGAGAGGTTACTGATGAAGAAGATAACGACAGAATGTCAAAGGTCGATTTAACCAATATGACTGCTGCCGAAATTATTAGGTTCAATAATACCGAAGAGGGAAGAAGACAAATTATTGACATGCAACTTGCCAATATGAATAAAGAGTCGGAAAAGCACGCTGAACCTGTTGAGGAAGAAGTGAAGATTGTAGAGGATACCGAAAAACCTTCTATCGAAAACGACCCAGAGGATAACTGCTATTATATTGACCAATTTGGTGTAAAAAGAAGATATTATGGTCTTGACCTAAATAAAACTCTAAAGGAAAACGAAAAGAAACTAATGGAGAAGCAAGCTAGAGAAAAAGGTATTGCTTTAGAAAAGGAAAGACTAGAGGAAGAGAAAAAGAAGAACGACCCTAATAGAGAGGCTTATTTAAGAGCTAATGGTGTATATAATTACCAAGAAGATTTGAACTTAGCTGCAAGAAGTAAGTTTAATCCAAAGGACGATACCTCTTATCGTGATGCGTTCGCTACTAATAAAACTGAACCTATTAGACCAGTAGAACCTATAAGACCAGTTGAACCAATAAAACCAGTTGAGCCAATTAGACCAGTTGAGCCAATTAGACCAGTTGAGCCAATTAGACCAGCTGAACCAATTAAGTCTGTTGAACCAATTAGACAAACTGAACCAATTAGACCAGTTGAACAACCAAAAACACAAGAACCTATTATTAATAGTATTGCCGATAAGGTTGTATCTATGGAAGAAGATGTTATTGAGCCTGTTGTTGAAAAGCCTCGTAAGTTATCAGACTTTAGTTACGATAGCGTTGATAAAGAGTCTAAGGACAAGTTGTACGAGGAACACGGTATAGAAAAACCTACTGGAGAAAAGTTTGAAAGGTTTGTTCAAGAGGATATAGATAACAGCCCTTCTACAATAGATGTAGATAGAAAGAGGAGAAGTGACCTTGGTGGTACTCATAACAAAAAGTTTATGAATGAGGAAAATCTTCAATTCTTAAAAGATGCTTTAGGTAAAAATGATGAACCAGAAGAGCAAGAAGTTCAAGCTCCTATGAAGCCGGAAAAATATCCATACAAGCCTCAATTCATTTCAAGAGGTAATTATAGATATAATCCACCAAAGGTTGATTTGCTTAAGGAATATGATACTCACTATGCTAATGCAGAGGATTATATTGAGAAAGGTCAAGTTATTGAGGAAACACTTCGTGGTAAGGGTATAGAGTCAAAGATTGTTGGATACACTCAAGGTCCTGCTTTCTCAAGATATGAGCTTGAAATTGATGTTACAACAAACCTATCTAAACTTACTAATGCGAAGGATAACTTGTCTCTTGCACTTGCTACAAATGGCGATGTTGAGATTGAAGCACCTATTAGAGGTAAGAGCCTTGTTGGTGTTGAAGTTCCTAATAATAAAATCGCAACAGTTGGTTTAAGAGAGGCTATCACATCAAAAGCATTCTTCAATCCTGATGCATACCTAAGTATTATTTTAGGTAAAGATATTTCGGGTGAAATGCATGTTGGCGATATCAAAAGTATGACTCATATGCTTGTTGCCGGTGCAACTAATAGTGGTAAGAGTGTTTGCTTGAATGCAATCTTGACAGGTATTTTGTACAAATATTCTCCTGAAGATGTAAGGCTTATTCTTGTTGACCCTAAAATGGTAGAGTTAAGTGTTTATAATGGTTTGCCACACTTATTGATTCCAAATGCAATTTTTGAGCCAGAGCAAGTAGTTTCTGCTCTTAAATGGTTGGATAGAGAAATGGAACGAAGACTAGAGTTATTCTCTAAGGTTGGCAGTAGGGATTTACAAGGCTACAATAGTAGAGTTAGTGCAGATGATAAGTTGCCTATTATTATACTTGTAATTGATGAGTTTGCCGATATTATGATGCAATCTCAAAAGATTGGTTCAGAAATGGAAGAACTTATCTCTCGTATTGCAAGAATGGCAAGAGCAGTTGGTATTCATATGATACTAGCTACACAAAGACCTTCTGCAGAATATATTACTGGTGCAATTAAGGCTAATATTCCTACAAGAATCGCATTTAGAACAGATAGTGCACTTAACAGTAGAATTATCCTTGATAATGGTGGAGCTGAAAAATTGCTTGGTAGAGGTGATATGCTTTATATGTCAAGAGACCCAGAACCAGTTAGAATGCAATGTCCATTCCTATCGGATAATGAGGTTGCAAGTATTACCGATTATATTCGTGACCATAATGAAACAATGTATGACGAAAGAATTATTGATGATATTATCAATAATGCTATTGATAAGCCTGCACCAAAGCCTGATATTGTTCCTACAAAGATTGAAAATAAAGCAAAATTAGACGATAAATTTGTGCCAGTATTGAAGTTCTTGATTGAGGACGACTATAATTCGCCACCTTCAATTACAAAGGTTCAAAGGGAGTTTGAAATGGGATTCCCTAGAACTGCCGGTTTGTTTGATAAAATGACTAAACTTGGATTTTTAGTTAAAGATGGTAGAAAATATGCACTAAATATTACAATGGAAGAGTTTGATAAGATTTGTGAGGAATTAAATCAAGATGAGTAAAAAAGTTGCCGTAATATCACTTGGCTGTGATAAAAATAGAGTAGATACCGAAACATTGTTGTATGTTTTGGACAATGCAGGTTTTGAAATTACCGTTGATGAAAACGATTTTGATATTGTTGTTATCAATACTTGTGCTTTTATTGAATCTGCAAAAACTGAGGCCATAGATAATATTCTTGATATGGTAGAGATTAAAAAGACTAGACCTATCAAGATAATTGTCAGTGGTTGTATGGGCGTTAGATATGCCGAAGAGTTGTTTAACGATATCCCAGAAATTGATGCAATAATTGGATTTAGAGATTATCAAGCTATCGTTTCAATTATTGAAAGAGTGGAAAATGGTGAAAGATTTATCTATAAAAAATCAGAAGATAAACCTACCGTTAATCGTATTGTTACCACCCCATACCACTATGCTTACTTAAAAATAGCAGAGGGTTGTGATAACAAATGTACATATTGTGCGATACCAAAAATTAGGGGTAAATACACATCACGAGATATGAACTCACTTGTTACAGAGGCAGGTTTGCTTGCTGATAATGGTGCAAGAGAGCTTATTTTGGTAGCACAAGATACAAGTAGATATGGTATTGATATTTACAACGAATATAGCCTATTAAAGCTTATAGAGAAGCTTACAAAACTAGATGTTGATTGGGTTAGGTTGTTATATTTGTATCCAGAATTGGTTACAAAAGACCTTGTAAAAGAAATCAAGGATAACCCTAAAATGTGTAGATATATGGATATACCTATGCAACATATTTCAAGTCCAATCCTTAAAAAAATGAATCGACATTTAACAGGCGATGATATTAAACGACTTGTTGAAATGATTAGGTCTGTTGATGAGGATATCGCAATTAGAAGTACTTTTATCGTAGGTTTCCCAACTGAAACTGAAAAGGATTTTAACGAGCTTGAAAGGTTTATTGAAGAATACAAACTTGACTTTGCAGGTTTCTTTGCTTATTCTCAAGAAGAGGGTACAGCAGCAGCTAGATTGGAACAAATTGAAGATAGCATCAAACAAGCAAGAGTAAAGGAAATAGAGGAGATTCAGTACAAAGTTATGCTTGATAATGCCAAGAAAAAGGTTGGTAAAAAGCTTAAAGTATTGTACGAAGGTGCAGACTATGATAGACAGGAATTTGTCGGTCGTAGCGAGTTTAATGCTCCTGATATTGATACAAATATTCTACTTAGAAGCGATAGTGTTCTTGAAATTGGCGAAATGTATAATACTACAATAGTTGATACTGATGGAATTGACCTAATAGGTGAAGTAGATGATTAGTATTTATGGTGTAAATAAAAGTGAAATTGATAGAATTTTAAGCAATGCAAATATTCTTGATAAAGCTGTTGTTTGGGGAGAATGTTTAGATTATCAAATTGACTATAATGATGATGTTTTGCTTAATATTTTTACCGAGTATAATGACAACATTTATTCAAAATGTGGTAAAAGTTTGGCTGAAACATTTGCTGAACTTACAATTAATAATGGTATTAAATTTTCCGTTGCAGAAAGTTTAACTGGTGGAAGTGTTGCAAGTTCTATTGTAAAAGTTCCAGGTATTAGTTCTGTTATGATGGAGGGTATTGTATGTTATTCGTACGAGAGTAAACATTATAGACTTAATGTCTCAAACGAAATGTTAGATACCTTTGGTGCTGTTAGTAGTGAGGTTTGCAAAGCTATGCTTTTAGGACAAAATAACTACGATGTTAGGCTTTGTATGTCTACAACAGGCATTGCAGGTCCTGCTGGAGAAAGCCATGAAGATACTGTCGGTTTAACTTTTATTGGCACGAAATTTGATGATGAAATTATCGTTAATAAGTATATTTTTGACGGCAATCGAGAAGAAGTGATTAAATCTGCTACTAATGTTTGTATAGGTAATGCAATTGTCCTACTTAAGAAACATTTGCTAGTTGATTAATATAAGCATTATGGTAAGATAAAAGTATAAAATACTTTAATTATAAATGAGGTAAAAAATGGATAATGAGAAACAAAAAGCATTAAATGAAGCTCTTACAAAAATTGAGAAACAATTTGGTAAAGGCTCAATAATGAAATTAGGGGACAAAGAAATTGAAAAAATTGATGTAATTAGTACAGGTTGTTTACCACTTGACCTTGCTCTAGGAGTAGGTGGTGTGCCAAAGGGAAGAATTGTGGAAATTTACGGACCAGAATCTTCAGGTAAAACAACAGTTACTTTACATATTATCGCAGAGGCTCAAAAAAATGGTGGTACTGCTGCATTTATTGATGCAGAGCATGCTCTTGACCCTGCTTATGCAAAAAGATTGGGTGTTGACCTTGACAACTTGTATATATCTCAACCAGATAATGGAGAGCAAGCATTGGATATTACCGAGGCGCTTATTAGAAGTGGTGCGGTAGATATTGTTGTTGTTGACTCTGTTGCTGCACTTACTCCAAAGGCAGAAATTGATGGCGAAATGGGTGATAATCATATCGGTTTACAAGCTAGATTAATGAGCCAAGCACTTAGAAAAATCGCAGGTGTTATCAATAAAACAAATACTTGTGTAATCTTTATCAACCAACTTAGAGAAAAGGTTGGTGTAATGTTTGGTAGCCCTGAAACCACTACTGGTGGTAAAGCTCTTAAGTTCTATTCTACAATTAGAATGGATGTTCGTAAGGGTGAAGCAATTAAGAATGGTACTGATATTATCGGTAGCAGAACAAAGGTAAAAATCGTTAAAAACAAGGTTGCACCTCCATTTAGAAATGCAGAATTTGATATTAGATTTGGTACAGGTATCTCAAAGGCAGGTTGCTTGCTTGACCTTGCTGTTGAAAACGATATTATCGAAAAGAGTGGTTCTTGGTTTAGCTATAACGGGGAGAAAATTGCTCAAGGTAGAGAAAAGGCAGTTCAATATATTATTGATAATGAAGATGTCTATAATACTATCGACACTCAACTTAGAGATAAACTATTTGCTACTGTTGTAGAGGATTAATTTTTTACATAAATTTTTGATTATATCTTTATAATTTGAGGATATATCTTGACTTATGATTATTAATAATATAAAATAAATATATTAAAGGTGGGATTTTCTAATTAGCGAACGGGGAAAATCTGTAAGCCTTTATGAATATAAATTAGGAGGAAATCTAAAAAATGCCAAGCAATTTGATTGGTTCAATGTTGCTTGCTATCGGCGAAACCACAGCTATCGCTTTAATTATCGCTTTGCCATTAGTTGCACTACTTATTGGTGCTGTTGTTAGTGGATTTGTAAGTGTTAAAATATTTGAAAAAAATGAAATAGAAAAAAAGACAGCTGCCAAAGTTGAAGTAGCAAGAATTTTGGACGAAGCTAATCTTGAGGCTAAAACAATGAGAAAAGAAGCATTGTTGGAAGCTAAAGAAGAGCAACACAAATTGCGAATCGAATTTGAAAAAGAAACCAAACAAAGAAAAAACGAAATTCAAAAGACTGAGTCTAGATTAGTTGAAAAAGAACTTTATCTTGATAAAAAAGAGAATGCTTTAGATAAAAAATTAGACCAAGTTGATTTGGATAAAAAATTAATTGAAAAAAGAGAACAAGAGATAAGAAAAATTGAGTTTGAATTGCAAAATTCACACCAAAAAATGATTGAGGAACTAGAAAAAGTTGCAAAACTATCTAGTGAGGAAGCAAAGCAAATCTTAAAGGAACAACTATTACAAGAAGCTAAAGATGAGGCCGTTAAAGATGCTAAAGATATTGAGCAAAAGGCTAGGGAAAATGCAGAAAAGATTGCAAAGAATATTGTAGGACTTGCTATCCAAAAATGTGCTGCTGACCATGCATCAGAGGTTACTGTCAGTGTAGTTCCATTACCTAACGACGATATGAAAGGTAGAATTATTGGTCGTGTTGGTCGTAATATTAGGGCTCTTGAAGCTGCAACAGGTGTAGATTTAATTATTGATGATACTCCAGATGTTGTAACATTATCAGCTTTTGACCCAATTAGAAGAGAGATTGCAAGAGTTACTCTTGAAAAATTGATTGCTGATGGTAGAATCCACCCAGCAAGAATTGAAGAAATGGTAGAAAAGAGCAAGAAAGAACTTGCTGTTGCTATCAAAGAAGCAGGTGAATCTGCCGTATATGATGTAAATATATTTGGTATTCACCCAGAACTTGTAAAGATTTTAGGTAGATTAAAATATCGTACAAGTTATGGTCAAAATTGCTTAAACCACTCAATAGAAGTTGCACATCTTGCAGGTCTTATGGCTCAAGAACTTGGAGCAGATGTTAAGATTGCAAAACGAGCAGGTTTACTACATGATATTGGTAAGGCAGTTGACCACGAGGTTGAGGGTACACATATTCAAATCGGTGTAAACTTAGCTAAAAAATATAAGGAGAGCAATGAGGTTATTCATGCCATTGCTGCTCACCATAATGACATTGAGCCTACAACACTTGAGGCTATACTTGTTCAAGCAGCAGATGCTATATCTAGTGCTAGACCGGGTGCAAGAAGAGAATCTCTTGAGAACTATGTTAAGAGATTAGAAAGTTTGGAAAATATTGCAAATTCGTTCGCAGGAGTAGAGCAATCGTATGCTATCCAAGCTGGTAGAGAAATTAGAGTAATTGTAAAACCAGAAGAAGTAAACGATGCTAATACAGTATTTTTATCAAAAGAAATTGCAAAGAAACTTGAAAATGAAATGGATTATCCAGGTCAAATCAAGGTTAATGTTATTAGAGAACTTCGTAGCATTGAATATGCTAAATAATATCTATAACGGAAAATCACTAGCCTAACTAATTTTAGTTAGGCTTTTATATTTTAAAAAATATTACCAAAACAACAGTTTTTGGTAAAAGTATTATAATAATATTTGTTTTATATAATAATTTACATTTGTAAACAATAAATTGATTTGTTAAAATATTTGTTTTATTATATATTTGC
>JAHHUG010000046.1 GCA_020024085.1 Christensenellaceae bacterium
ATATTATACTATAAATTTATAATTACGTTATAACATTATAATATAGCATTTACAAATTCTTTTGCATCAAATGGTAATAGGTCGTTGATTTGTTCGCCGACACCTACATACATTACTGGTATTTCTTTTTCAGAGCAAATAGGTATTACGATTCCACCCTTTGCAGTACCATCAAGTTTATTTAGAATAATACCATCAATATCAATAATCTCATCAAATGCTTCTGCTTGATTAACAGCATTTTGACCGGTTGTTGCATCAACTGCAAGGTAAGTTCTAAGGTCTGCATCTGGATACTCTTTACCGATAACACGATAAATTTTGTCAAGCTCGTTCATAAGGTTCTTTTTGTTGTGTAGTCTACCTGCAGTATCAATAAGTAGTACATCGGTATTTTTTGCCTTACAACTAGATATTGCATCAAATACTACTGCTGCTGGGTCAGAGCCTTCCTCGTGAGAAATAACCCTTACGCCTGACCTTTCGCCCCATATATGAAGTTGCTCACTTGCTGCTGCTCTAAAGGTATCTGCTGCTGCAATTACAACCGATTTACCTTGATTTACAAAATTATGTGCAAGTTTTCCTACTGCTGTAGTTTTGCCTACACCATTGACACCTGCCACCATTATTACAAGTGGATACTCGTATGGTGCAATCTCGTAGTCAATCTCCTCAATCATAATCTCTTTAAGTAGCTCTTTTGCCTCTTCGGTTGTTTTGATTTTATTTCTAAATGCTCTATCTTTTAGTTCTTCGATAATTTTACTAGAAGATTCTACACCCATATCGGAACTTATCATTGCCATTTCTAGCTCATCGTAAAATTCCTCATCAAGAGCTCTACCTTTAAATACCTCATAGAACTTTTTTGATAGGTTATCCTTTGTCTTTTTTAATCCATCTTTAATTTTAGAAAAGAATCCCATTATTTTACACCCTCCTGCTTTAACGCATCTTCAAGTTTAACAGAAACAATCTTTGATACACCTCTTTCTTGCATTGTAACACCATACATACAGTGTGTAAGCTCCATTGTAGGCTTACGGTGAGTAATTACAATAAATTGTGTGTTGTCACTGAACTTTCTTAAGTACTCTGCAAATAGTCCTGCATTGGCATCATCAAGTGCAGCCTCAATCTCATCTAGGATACAGAATGGCATTGGTTTAAGTTTTAGGATAGCAAACAAAATAGCAATAGCTGTTAGTGCCTTTTGTCCACCACTTAGAAGTGAAATTCTTTGAAGTTTTGTTCCTGGTGGTTGAGCATAAATCTCTATACCTTGGTCAAGGATTCCCTCATCTTCCACTTGCTCTAATCGTAGCTCACCTTTACCACCACCAAATAGTTCCTTGAAGATAACAACGAAGTTAGCACTAATTTTGTCAAACGCATCAACAAACTTTGTCTCCATTTCTTTAGACAAGTCTGCAATAATTTTATTTAGGTCATCTTGAGCCTTATCTAAGTCTTGTTTTTGAACCATTAATTCATTATAAGAGGTTAAACACTCCTCGTATTCCTCAACAGCAAGTTCGTTTACAGAACCCATTGAATTAATTCTTCTTCTAAGGTTTTTAATCCTCTCATCACTACCCTTGTACTCGTAGTTTTCAACACGAAGAGGTGTTGCATTGTTGTATGTAAGTTGGTAGCTTTCAAAGATAGAGTCGCCTAGGGTTGTCATATTGTTATCCACCCTTTCAAGCAAACTTTCTTGACGGATTCTCTTTTCCTTTAGGTCATTTACGCTATTAATAATTTCAGTTTTTTGTCTATCCAAATCGGCAATAACATTTTGGATATTAAGCTTTTCGCTTTCCATTTCCTTGATTTTAGCCTCGATAACGGTAATTCGTTGTCTTTCCTCATCAGAGAATGTAAACCTCATAGCCTCTTTTTCGGCATTAGTAATTTGACCTTTGTTTATATTTATTCTTACCTCATTATCGCCAATTTTTTCGTTTAAGGTAACAATATCATCTTTTGCGTTATTAATAGTAGTATCAAGGTTTGAAATCTTACCATTAATATGTATCATTTCAATTTTTAATGAAGTAACTTCCTCGTTTAGCTTCTCCCTTTCCTCTTTCTTTGAAGAAGATAGATTTTTCGATTGCTTAATTGACTCATCCTTTGACTCTCTTTCTTCCCTAATTCTAGCTTGAAGAATATCAATGGTAGAAAGTTGTTTTACAATTTCTCTTAATCTTGATTTCTTCTCCTCTAATTCGTAAGCAAGCTTATCAACAATTTCCTTTAATTCATCATAAGCATCTTCGCTACTACTAATTCTCTCGTTGATTTGGATAATGTACATATCATTTGAGTGCAATTCCTCTTTCAAACTTTCCACTCTCTCTGTAACATTATTTAGTTCGCTTTCAGCAAAGTCGTATTCCTTATTCTTTTCCTCAACCTTTTTAATAGCCTCATTAAGTTTTTCTCTGCATTCCTCGATTGCCTTATCTCTAGTAAGCAAATTATCATTGTTAGAACGATTGCTACCACCAGAATATGAACCACTTGGAGAAATTATATCACCCTCAAGTGTAACAATTTTGAAAGCATATCTATGTTTTTTAGCCATATTCCTAGCATTAGCAATATTGTCAACAATCAAAATTTTGCCAAGAATACTTTCAATAACATTCCTAAATTTAGCATCGTACTCAACAATCTCTGATGCGATACCCAAACAACCTTTTTCGTTAGTTGCACCATCAAAAGTCCAGTTATTTAAGCCAGATTTCATACTGGTAATAGGTAAAAGAGTAACCCTACCATATTTTTTGTACTTTAAGTAGTTAATTACATACTCGGCAGCTTCTTCATCTTCACAAATAAGGTTTTGAAGTGTGTTACCAAGCACTTGCTCAATAGCTGTTTCATAACCATCGGGAACTTTGATAACTTCGGCAACTACACCAAGCACCCTTCTTCTAAGTCCACTATCGGTTTTAGTGTCTCTCATAAGTTGTTGAACTGGATATTTGAAGTCGTCGTACTTATCCTTCATATTTTCAAGGGAAGATAGTTTACCCTTTAAGGCACTTGCACGATTATTTAAGTCCTCTTTTTCCTTGATAATTCTATTACAACTTGACTTAATGTCAATATATTCTTGCTTTAACACCTCGGATTGACGGATAATATCCACTCTCTTTTGGTTGTATTTTTCTATCTTCTTTTCATTCTCTTGTTGTTCTTCGTATTCAGTATTAAGAGTAGATTTTTTTGAAGCAAGGTCATTTTCAAGTTCTTGTATTCTATCCTCTAACATAGTTTTTTCTGTTAGATATTTATTTACATTACCTTTGATATCACCAAGTTGTTGTTCAACCTCTAGGATAGTTTTATTTGAAATTTCAATAGCAGTTTCTTCATCTTGAAGTTCTTTTGCAAGTTCTTGATATTTTGCATCTTTGCTGTTATACTCTACCTCAAGTTTTTCGTACTCATCTTGAAGATTTTGTCTATTGCTAATTGCAAGCTCCAAATTATTTTTGTTGATTTCAATAAGTTTTTTAGAGCTTTCTATTTCATCAGTTAATCTTTTGATATCCTCATTAAACTTTGCAATTCTTTCGCCATACAAATTAGAATTACCTGTTGCTTTTTCAAGGTTAACAAGAAGATTTGTTCTTTCTTCTTTAAGTTCGTTAAGTTCCTTATCCAAACTATTAACTTTAGCTTGAGACTCCTCATATTCCTTAAAAACGGCTTCTTGCTTAACTTCAGCATCGTGCAAAGAACCAACAATTTTGAATAATTTATCGTTTATTTCATCTTTGAATTTGGTATTGTTTTCGTATTGATAAATATAAGAGTTTACTTCCTCAACCTTTAGTTCTTCCTTTAATTCTCTATGCTTAATTGCTTGCTCCGATTGTCTTTTTAGTGGACCAAGTCTATTTTCTTTTTCAAATAGAATATCATTGATTCTATGCATATTCTCATTTGTTTTTTCAAGTTTTCTTTCAGTTTCTGTTTTTTGGGCTCTAAACTTTCCAATACCTGCTGCTTCCTCAAATATTGCTCTTCTTTCCTCGGGTTTAGCAGATAAAATTTGTTCAACCTTACCTTGTCCAATGATAGAATAACCATCACGACCAATACCTGTATCGTGCAAAATATCTACGATATCTTTTCTTCTACATTTAGTACGATTAATTAGATAATCACTCTCTCCAGAACGATAAAGTTTTCTTGTAAGCTCAACCTTTTCAAAGTCTACTGGAAATATTTTTTTAGAGTTGTCAAAATGTAATGAAACCTCGCAATATGAAGTAGCCTTTCTAGTATCAGTACCAGCAAAAAGAACATCAGTCATTGCTTTACCACGAAGTGCCGTAGGTCTTTGCTCACCAAGAACCCACATTACAGCATCGGAAATATTACTTTTACCACAACCATTTGGTCCTACAATACCAGTAATACCATCAGCAAAAGGAATCTCTGTTTTGTCAGCAAACGACTTAAAACCTTGTAATTCTATTTTTTCAAAATTCAAAACAATACCTCTTATTTGTTTACATAAAAAAAGTTATAATATAAAAATACAACATTTTTGCATTATACTTTTACATTATAACATTAATAGATAAATTTAGCAATAAATAAATTAAATATATTATATAGCTTATAGATTAATTTCTAATTTTTTAAGTGCAAGATTTGATGCAGTTTGTTCAGCATTTTTTATTCTTGTTCCACTAGCAGATGAAACCTCAACTCCATCTAAATATAATTTTACATTATGAATTGCATTATTACTTGAACCGGTTTGCGAACTCTTAAACTCAACAACTATTCTATTTTTTTGACAATAATCATATAGTTTAGATTTATAATCAATTAAAGTACTATGGTTTTGTGCCATTTTGATAATAGTTTGTTCCAGATTGCTTAAAATAAACTCTCTAGCTCTACTATAACCATTATAGCCCATAGTATCTATGCCATTTTTAATTGCTTGCTCTACATCAATATAAATCGCACCAACAATCGCCTCATATAAGTCTCCACAAAGTTTGTTACTATCCTGCAATTTATTTTGTTTTTCGCCTTTACCTAACAACATATAATCGTTAAGTTTCAATGATTTTATAACCTTAACTAGAGGTGGTTTATCAACTACATTTGCCCTAATTAGAGTAAGCTTACCTTGGTCATAATCCTTATAATTTGAAAACAGATATTCGGCAACAACAGCACCAAGAACACTATCCCCTAAAAACTCCAATCTCTCGTAGGAATATTCACTAAAACTTGAATGAGTAAAAGCCCTTTGCAATAAGGAAACATCATTAAAATGATAGCCTATAATTTTCTCAATTATTGCACTTTCAAACATATTAATCCTCTGTTATTTGCATATTTTCTTTTTCAATACCTGCTTGTATTTTTTCAATCATTCCACTTTCTGCCATTGTTTTAGCTTGGATAATTGCAACCTCTATTGTATCAGCTTTTGAAGAACCATGAGCCTTTACAACAACCTTTTTTACGCCCAAAAATGCTGCACCTTTCTTTAGATAGCCTCCGATATTATCTTTCAAATCCTTAAACATATCCTTTACAAGTAGTCCACCAATTTTAGTTTTTAGATTACCGTTTTTGATATTATTTTTAATCATTGAAAGTAGTCCTATTGCAATACCCTCACAACTCTTTAGTGCGATATTACCACTATAACCATCGCTTACAATTACATCGCATGTATCTTCAAGCATATTTCTACCTTCAACATTACCTACAAAATTAATATCCATTTTCTTTAGTAATTGATAAGTTTCTTGTTGTAAAGCTGTTCCCTTATGGTCTTCTGCACCAATATTTAATAAAGCAATTCTAGGATTTTCGATACCAAGATAAGTTTCTGCATATATTTTACCCATAAGTGCAAAATGGCATAGGTTAATAGGTTTACATTCAGCATTAGCACCACAATCTATTAATGCAACACTACCACCCTTTTCAGTAAGTTTAGGCAAAACTGGACAAAGAGCTGGTCTTGATACCTTTTTAATTCTACCGACCTTTAAGACTGCACCAGTCAAAACTGCACCAGTGCTGCCAGCAGATACAATAGCACCAACATCTTCCCTTTTCATAAGTGTATCAAATGCTTTTACAAGAGAGCTATCTCTCTTTTTTCTAATAGCAGTTGTAGGCACTTCCTCCATACCAATAATTTCTGTTGCATTAACAATTTCAATTCGTGACATATCGCCATTATTTTCCTTGATAAGATTTGAGATTATTTCTTCCTTACCAACCATAATTAACTCTAAATCACTACAATTATTAAGTGCTAGAATACCACCTTTTACAATTTCAACGGGAGCATTATCTCCACCAAATGCATCTAAAACAATTTTCATAATAACACCATTTCATTATACAAAAAAAAGAGGTAATGCTTGTTACCTCTTAAAATTACTAATATAATTAGTCTTTAATTTCTTTTTCTGACTTGTCAACAACAAGTTTTCCATCATAATATCCGCATTTTGGACATACTTTATGACTTTGGATTAACTCATGACATTGAGGACACTCAACTAGGTTAACAGGTGTTAACTTCCAGTTAGCTGCTCTGCTGTTTTTTCTTGCTCTTGATGTTTTACCCTTTGGTACTGCCATTATTCGCACCTCCTGCGTTAGTATTAAAGTCTTTTAATATTGCAAATGGATTATTTGATTCAATAGGCTCATCAACCTCTTCATCGAATACACAATCACACTTGCCAAAGTTTAAGTTTTTGCCACATTTTGGGCATAAACCTTTACAGTCCTCTTTACACAAAACTGACATCGGTAATGATAGCAACAATCTTTCACGAAGAATATCGCTGATATCGATAACACTTTTGTCATAGACAAACTCTTCTAGGTCATCTACTTGCTCTTGACGGGGTATAAACACTTCGGCGACTTTTATTTCGAAATGTTTTTCTACATCCGTTAAGCAACGGTCGCATTTGAACATAATATCAACAAACAATGTAATATTCACTGTTAGTTTGGTATCAGTTAAAACATACCAACCTTTTACATGAGGTGTACTAACGATTTTCGCATCATAGTAACCATCAAGAATATCGTCACTTAATTTTACATCAGTATCAATAGGATACATCTCCATTTCTACTGCATTACGGAAATCAATAATCATATAAACCTCTTTTTACCTAATTGATTATATAAAAAATTAAACTATTTGTCAAACAATTTTTATATTTTAACCTAATTTTGCTACTAAATTTGCAGTTTCTCTAGCAATTACAAGTTCTTCATTAGTTGGAATAACTGCAACAAGTACTTTTGAATCTGGTTTAGAGATAACATTTACATCGTTTTTAAGTGGATTGCTAGCATTAATAGCATCATCTAAATCAACACCTAAAAACTCTAATCCTGCAAGAGACTCCTTTCTAATCTTCTCATCGTGCTCGCCGATACCACCAGTAAATGCAATCATATCTACACCACCCATAGCAGCAGCATATTCGCCGATATGTTTTTTGATATGGTAGCAAAGCATATCAAATGCTAGTTTAGCTTCCTCGCTACCCTCATTGATTTTAGCATTAAGGTCTCTACAATCGCCACCCTTTACGCCAGCAACACCTTGAAGACCACATTCTTTATTTAGATAATCTACCATTTCAGTAGCATTTTTACCTAATTTTTTACCTAGGAACTCAACAGCAGCAGCATCAATGTTACCACATCTTGTACCCATAATCATACCTTCAAGTGGTGTAAAGCCCATTGTTGTATCTACGCATTTGCCATCAACAACAGCAGAAATACTAGAACCATTACCTAAGTGGCAAGTAATAATCTTTGAATGCTCTTTATTTAAGAAGTCCTTTGCAACACCACTTACATATTGATGACTTGTACCGTGGAAACCATACTTTCTTACGCCGTACTTTTTGTAATCTTCGTACTTGATGCCATACATATAAGCTTTAGCTGGCATTGTACTATGGAAAACAGTATCAAATACCATACCCATTGGAACACCTGGCATAATCTCCATACAAGACCTTATACAACCAATATTAGCTGCCATATGTAAAGGACCAAACTCGGTATTTTTGTCGCAAATAGCAAGTGTTTCATCGTTTGCAAGAACTGAACAGTTGAAGTCATCTTTACCGTGAAGTACTCTATGACCAACAGCATCAATTTCTTTAGTAGAAGCAATAACACCCTTATCCTTATCGGTAAGTGCATCAAGTACAAGTTGCATTGCAACCTTGTGGTTAGGCATATATTTTTCGTAAGAAATTACACCGTTTGCACTTTTTTGAGTAATCTTTGAATCTTCAATACCGATTTTCTCGCAAATACCCTTTGCGATTACTTCCTCGTTTTCAATATTGATTAATTGATATTTTAAGCTTGAACTACCTGCATTAATAACTAAAATTTTCATTTCTACACCTCAATTAGCCTTGAACTGCAGTAATTGCAACAACAGAAACGATATCTTCTGCTACACAACCTCTAGACAAGTCATTAACTGGCTTATCAAGACCTTGCATAATTGGTCCATATGCTTCGCAGTTACCGAATCTTTGAGCAATTTTGTAACCAATGTTACCAGCCTCAAGGTTAGGGAATACAAGTACATTAGCCTTACCTGCAACAGCACTTTCTGGAGCTTTTTGCTTACCAACAACATCAACAATAGCTGCATCAAGTTGTAGGTCGCCATCAACAATAAGTTCTGGAGCTTTTTCGTGAACAAGTGCAGTAGCTTGTTGAACCTTTTCAACAACCTCGTGTTTTGCACTACCCTTTGAAGAGAAACTTAACATAGCAACTCTAGGCTCAATACCAGCAATGCTCTTTGCTGAATTTGCAGCAGCAATAGCTATATCAGATAATTGCTCACTATCTGGAACAGGAACAACAGCACAATCAGAGAATACCATTACACCCTCATCGCTATATTTGAAACTATCATTTAATTTCATTACGAAACAACTTGAAATTGTTTTGATACCTTTAGCAGGCTTAATGATTTGTAAAGCTGACCTTAAAACATCACTAGATGAGAATACTGCACCAGCTACCATACCATCAGCATCGCCAACCTTAACCATAATACAACCATAATAAAGTGGGCTTGTAGAAACTAGGTTCATAGCTTGCTCTATTGTCATACCCTTATGCTTTCTTAATTCGTACAACTTTTCAGCATAAGCATCAAGTTTATCACTGTTAGCAAAATCTACAATGTTGATACCGTCAAAGTTGATTTCAGGGTTATTAGCCTTAATCTCGTCTGGGTTACCAAGTAAAGTGATTCTAGCAAGTTTTTTAGCAGTAACAATTTCAGCTGCTTTAACAACTCTCTTGTCAAAACCTTCTGCTAAAACAATATTTTTGTTTAAGCTTATTGCTCTTTGATACAAGTTTTCTAAAAATTGATTCATCGTAAACTCCTCAAAATATATAATAATGCTTTATTTTTATCTTAAAATGCTATATAATTATACTACTTATTTATATATAAATCAAACCAAACTAACTTAAAAACTTACAAAAAACGAGGTTTTATGAAAATTACTGCAATAATTAGCGAATATAATCCATTCCACAACGGACATTTATTCCAACTTAATAAGGCTAAAGAGGAAACAAAACCTGATATTACAATCGGTATAATGAGTGGCAACTTTACTCAACGAGGTAATATGGCAGTACTTCCAAAGGATATCCGTAGCAAGATAGCAATAAATGAGGGATTTGATATTATTATTGAGTTACCTACAATATTTGCTATAAATAATGCCGAAACATTTAGTTTTGGGGGTATTAATACTTTAAAAAATTTTCCTAACACTACACTTTCTTTCGGTTCTGAATGTGGAGATATAAATAAGTTAAAAGAGATTGCAAACATTACAAAAACCGAAAAATACAACACACTTGTCAAAAAATATATTGATGAAAAATTAAGTTATTCGGTAAGTTCAATAAAAGCCTTAAACGAGCTAACTGCTGAGGATTTTAGTGGTTCAAACAATATTCTTGCTCTTGAATACATTAAGCAAATTGAAAAATTAAACCAAAACATTGCACTTCATACCGTAAAAAGAGTTGATAACTACAACAATAGTTTGGATATATCTAGTTTTATGTCTGCAAATGGTATAAGAATGCTTAAAAACAAGGAACTTGCAGAAAACTATATGCCAAAATCTAGCTATAACGAGTTTATAAGTTTTAGCCCAAACTATAACAATTTGCATAGTTTCATACTATCAAAAATGTTTTCAATCTCAAAGGAAGAGTTGCAAGAAATTTTCGATGTAAACGAGGGAATAGAAAATAGATTAAAACAAGCAATAAATGAAACAAACTCTTACGAAAGCTTTATAGCCAATGTAAACACTAAAAGATATTCGCCAAGTAGGATAAATAGAATATTACTAAATACACTGCTTGATATCAAAAAATCCTCTATGAAATTTACTGAAGAAGTAAACTATATTAGCGTACTTGCTATAAAACAAGATAAATTAGATATGCTAGGATATTTGAATAATTATACAAAAGTAATTACTAAATATGCAGATATCGAAAAATTAAATAATACTGAAAAGAAAATTTACGAAATTGATAGAAAAGCAAATAACCTATATTCATTAATAAAC
>JAHHUG010000047.1 GCA_020024085.1 Christensenellaceae bacterium
ATAGTTTCTAATATTATATTTATAGAATAGTTTTTAATATGTATGTCTTGCAAAAAAAGGCAAATTAGTATATACTTATTAATGAGGATTATTTATGGCAATAGCACTTTATAGAAAATATAGACCTAATACTTTTGAAAAGGTAATCGGTCAAGAACATATTACAACTACCCTCCAAAATCAAGTTAGGACGGGTAATATTTCGCATGCATATTTATTTACTGGTACTCGTGGTTCTGGTAAAACAAGTACTGCAAAAATATTTGCAAAGGCAATTAACTGCTTAAATAACCAAAATGGTTCGCCATGCTTGGAGTGTGAGACTTGTAAACTACTTGAAAATGGTCAAAGTATGGACGTAATCGAGGTTGATGCTGCTAGTAATAACGGTGTAGATGAGATTAGAGATTTACGAGAAAAAATTAAGTTTCCACCTACAAATTGTAAGTACAAAGTATATATTATTGATGAGGTTCATATGCTTTCAACCAGTGCTTTCAATGCTTTACTTAAAACACTAGAAGAGCCACCAAAGCACGCAGTATTTATCCTTGCTACAACCGAAGTTCAAGCGTTACCTCAAACTATTTTGAGCAGATGTATGAGGTTTGACTTCAAAACTGTAACAAAGGATATTCTTGCAAAGCATTTGAAGAATGTACTTACTGATAATGGTACAAAGTTTGATGACAAATCAATCGACCTAATCGCAGAAAGTGGCAATGGTTCATTTAGAGATACTTTGTCAGTTGCAGATATGTGTATATCTTATTGTAATAACAATATCACATATGATAAGGTGCTTGATGTATTAGGTATCAGCGACCCAAGGACAATTATAAGATTATGCGATAAAATGTTAGAGGGCAATATTCCTGACACTATGAATATCATTGCCGACCTAATTAGCTATGGTAAAACCGTTGGTGTAATGTCTAAGGAAATTGCAATGACCTTAAGAAATGCAATTTATGTAATCAATACAAAACCCGAAGATGTGGAGAAGTTGGAGATTGCAAACTCTGATTTATTAGCTGAGTTCAAGAAGTATCCTACATGGAAAATACTTAGAGCATTAGAAATAATAAGTACTATTGATAGCGACTTGAGATATAATTCTAATCCAAGGATTGTGTTTGAAACAGCTGTATTAAAATGTATTGAGCTTCGTGCAGAGTATGATACAACTGGTTTAATCAACCGTATTAAACAACTTGAAAGAGAGATTGAAGAGTTAAAAAAAAACGATTGATTAAATTAGCAAAAGCTAAAAATTTTAATAATACTACAACCGAAAATTTGGATAAAGCAGAAACAAATAAATCTATTATAGAAAATGCAGAAACTGCACCCGATGAAGATATGGTAGAGACAAATAATGTTGAAGCTACTGACGATGTGGAAAGTGCAAGTGTGGACAACATTGATAAAAAGAGTGCAGAGGTTATGGATAAGTTAGATGCTATTTGTAATCAAGAAGGTGTTGATGATGCTACAATTTTTGAACAAATGTTAAAAGAAGTCCAAAATGCAGAAAAAATAGAAGTACCTAAACCAAAAAAGGTTGAAAAAAAGATAGAAAAGCCAAGATATGTTGCTGATGATAGGGTACTTTCGGCTGATGAATACCATTCTATTTGGATTCAAATGACAATTAAATTTACCGAGGACGAACCAATACTTGCAATGTGTTGTAGTAAAGCAGAGGAGTTTTCGGTGGAAAATGATGTACTAAATATCGGCTTTAATTACGAAACAAGTATGTTACTACTTGAAAATGAATCCAACAGAAATATTATTTTGGACGAACTTTTCAAAAATAGAAGGATTATTCCTACAAGGTTCTATCAACTTGATGAGCCTTTAGACCAAGTACAAGAAAATGTTAATCGAATAAAGAGTTTATTTGATAAAGATATATTAAAAATTACTAAGAAATAAAGGAGAATATTATGGCAAGAGGTGGTTTCCCAGGTGGTGGAAATATGCAACAAATATTAAAGCAAGCACAAAGAATGCAACAACAAATGCAAGAGGCACAACAAGAGTTGCAAGATAGCGAAGTTACAGCAACTGCTGGTGGTGGAATGGTAGAAATGGTAATGGACGGTAGCAAAAAACTTACATCTGTTACAATCAAGCCAGAGGTTGTAGACCCAGATGATGTAGAGACATTAGAGGATTTAATCCTAGCTTGCTACAATGATGCAATTAGCCAAGTTGATAGTTTAACAGAGGAATTAATGGGACCATTTACCAAAATGGGTGGAATGTTTTAATGGAATATATTGAGCCTATTGAAAGATTAATTGCAGAGTTTACAAAATTACCAGGAGTGGGTGCAAAAACTGCTGCAAGATATGCTTATGCTATCATTAATATGGAGGCAGATAGTGTACAAAGTTTTGCTGACTCAATAGTTGAGGCAAAAAATACCGTACATTATTGTAAGTTATGTGGCAATTACACCGACAAAGAGGTTTGCGATATTTGTGCAAATCGTGATAATAGTGTAATTTGCGTAGTTGAACAACCTGCTGATGTAATAGCACTTGAAAGAGTAAAGGCATATAAGGGTGTGTACCATGTTTTGCATGGTGTGCTTAACCCAAAAAATAATATTAGCCCCGAGGATATTCGTATTAAGGAACTTATGAGTAGACTTGTTGGAGTTAAGGAAGTAATCATTGCTACAAGTAGTGGTATTGAGGGCGAAGTAACAGCAAGTTATATTGCAAGACTAATTAAGCCACTTGGTATCAAGGTAACAAGGATTGCAAGAGGTTTACCTTGCGATAGCCACCTTGAGTACATTGATGAAGTTACTCTACAAAGGGCACTTGACGATAGGAAAACATTGTAATTAATTTTATAAAAAAGATAAGGTCTATTCGTTTGAATAGACCTTTTTTTAATAGTTAAATTCCTCATTATATATTTTAGTTAATGTTTTTAGATGTAATTCTTCATCTTCGATTATTCTACTTATTAAGCACTTTATACTATCATTTTTTAAGTATAAAAGACTTTTTTGGTAATTATCAATTGCTTTTTGTTCGGATAAAATATCCATTTCTAATATCTTTTTAGGGTTAGTGTGATAGCAAACAAAATTACCTTTCCAAAAGTATCTACCATCAGCAAACATAGGCAAAGTGCCTAGCATATATATTGCCTCTCCCAGTAGTTCGTGGTGGTGCATTTCGTTTAGAGAAATTGAAAATAATGCTTTGGATAGTGGTTCTAAATTAGTTGTATAGTGTTGAAATATGTATTGAGTAATAGCTGTTGTTTCGCTATCTTTTCCACTATACATTGGGTACAAAATATTTGCATCATACAAACTTTTTTCGTTAATTTCAAGGGTTGGGTATTCTTTATTTACTTTCAGTTCCATATCTATAATCCTTTTTTTATTATGATATGCAACAGGTTGTGTATGTGTTACAACAAAAAAAGAGCTACAATAATGTAACTCTTTATAATTTTGTTTATTAAAGTAATACTACTAATAATCCAGTAGAAAATGTAACTACAAAAAATAGTAGGTTGTATAGTATCAAGTTTCTAAAAAACTTCTTTACTAATATTTTGTCGTGAGTAGATGATTGATACATTGAGTACGCCATAAAATACGACATTGATGCAAAAAATGTACCGAATTTACCTACTGTTACACCAGCAGCAAGGGCAACATAATTTGTCGCAAATCTATATACAAGCAATGTTGCTGCTGTATTAAATATTACTTGAGATAGTCCAACTGTAATATAATACTCGTTACCAGATACTGCTGTTTCGATGGCATTTTTAATTTCTGGAATGCTACTTAGGTTGCCCACAAGTATAAAGAACGATGTAAACATTATGATAATTGAGTAGTTTGTTTTCTTAAATACTTTTGGGTCAAGTAATAGTACGCAAATTACAACTGCAAGGGTAGTGTAGTAAATGTCGATAACCTTTAGTACTGCAAGTATGCAAATCAAAAATAGCAATGAGTATATTACATATTTTACCCAAGGGATTTTTCTTTTTGTCTCTACGATAGGTTCAATCTGTTTGTTTTTAACAGTTACTGTCATAATGATTAGCAGTAAATATCCAGCAATTGCGATTGGGTATAGATTAGTAATAAACCAATTTGGACCTACCCCCATATGCTCATAAATAAGTAGATTTTGTGCACTTCCTAGTGGGCTTACCATACCAGATAGGTTTGCTCCAAGAATTTGTAAAGGGATAATTTTTGGCGAAAGCTCATTTTGGTTTGCAATCTTTAATAGCACCATAGAAAATGGTACAAAGGTTAGTACTGCGATATCGTTTGTCAAAAATAAAGAAAATAAGGTTGGCAACCAAATCAAAATAATAGCAAGCTGACGGGTAGTGTGTACTTTTTGTAGAATCTTAAATGCTATTGTCCTAAACATTTTAATACTTCGCATTGCCCTTGTAACAAGCAATAATGATAGCAAAGTACAAATAGTTTTGTAGTTGATGTAGGTTGAATAATTTTCATTAGGAGGTACAAAGCAGCAGGAAATAATTGCAGCAATAATTGCCAAAAGCAAAATGATGTTTTTACCAATAAAACTCTTTACTTTTGGTAGGCTATTGTGTATTTTTTCTCTAATAATATACAAGGTTGAAACAGCCTTGTCCTTAAATGGTTGCTTCATAATTCACTAATTTCTCCGTAATTCAGTATATTATATACTAATATTTATACCATTTCAACAGCAAAATGAGTTTTTAAGTATGAATATTAGTTATATCGTTTATAAAATATAAAAACATATAAAATATCAAATAATTTATGTAAATAATAAAAAACATTTATATTTACCTTATGTTAACGAAATGCAAAAACATTATAAAAATGCTTGTTATTTTTACAATATTGTGATAAAATTTATATGATTATTCAAAAAAGGTGAGTTTATATGTTTAATTTATTGACAAATATTAGTTTAATGGCTAGTAATCAAACTGCAATCCCTAGTGAAGTAAGAACTGCTGTTTGTAGTACTTTCTTATGTTTAATGGCTGTTGCAGCATTAGCTATGATTGTTGTTGTACTTATGCAAAATGGTGGACAACAAGATATTGGCGCAATTTCAGGTGGAAGTAATAACGATACATTCTTTGGAAAAAATAAAAATAGAAGTAAAGAGGGCAAGTTAAAGATTGCTACTATTGTAATAGGTGTATTATTAGTTGTTTTCTCAATTATTTACTTTGTAGTATTGAATGTATAATATTGATTGATACTGAAAGGGCGACAGATTAGTCGCCTTTTTTTATTGGAGAGAATATGGCTTTTAGAAACGAATTAGAAAATAAAATACTTAGTTATCCAAAGGAAGTCTTTACCGAAAGGCTTATTTTGAACTACCTTAATATGAATAGTGCCTTTGATAAGGAGCAAGTAAATATTGTAATCAAAGGGCTTATCAAAAAAGGTAAGATATTTGAGGTGGATAGAAAAAAATACAAAAAGATATCCATTAACAATAGAAAGGCTACAAAGAAAGCCAAAAATATAAATCTTGCAAATAAGGATATCATTACTGGTACTTTAAGAGGTAATCCTAATGGTTACGCCTTTGTAATCAGTGATGGCAATGATGATTTATTCATTCCACATAAGTCACTTGGTGGGGCAATGCACGGCGATACTGTTATGGTAGAAAGGCTTACTAAAGGACTAGAAAAACCAGAAGGAAAAGTTCTTAGGGTTATCGAAAGAGGTATTTCAAGCCTTGTTGGTACATTCTATATGGAGAAAGGTTACGGATTTGTAGTACCCGATATTAAGGAATATTACAATGATGTGTTTGTTCCTGCGAGATTAAGTAAAGGTGCTTCAACTGGGGATAAGGTAGTTGTTGAAATTACTGAATATATCAAAAATAAAAACCCAGAGGGCAAAATACTAGAGATTCTTGGTAAAAGTGGAAATCATAAAACCGATGCAATGTCTATTATTAGGTCGTACGGATTTTTTGAGACCGACCATAATGCAGAAATTTATGCTGATAGACTAAATAGAATTGGTGTAACCGAAAGTGATATTAAGGGTAGAGTAGACTATACAAACTTGCTTACAATCACCATTGATGGCGACGATGCAAAGGATTTTGATGATGCAATTAGCCTAGAAAAAAATGGTAAAGGCTACACTTTATATGTGCATATTGCCGATGTTTCTCACTATGTTACAATGGGTAGTATTATTGATGATGAGGCATTCAAAAGATGTACCAGTGTATATTTCCCAAACGAAGTATTTCCTATGATTCCCGAGGCATTGTCTAACGGACTTTGCTCACTTCAAGAGGGTAAAAAAAGGTTGACTTTGACTGCAAAAATTAGTTTGAGCAGTGGTGGTAAGGTTATGGCATACGAACTTAACAAATCATATGTAAAGTCTAACCACCGTATGACATATAATGATGTTACAAAGATACTAAATGGCGACAAAGAACTTATTGATAAGTATAGCGATGTATATGATATGCTTGTTAATATGCGTGAGGTTGCAAAACTTCTTCACGACAGAAAGCATAGTAGAGGTGCAATAGATTTTGGCAATAATGAGTGCAAAATTATACTTGACAAAAAGTATAATGTTGTGGATATTGTTCCATACGATTACACCGAATCAAATGGCATTATTGAGGAGTTTATGATTCTTGCAAACGAAGTTGTAGCTGAGTATTTTGCAAGAATGGAGTATCCATTTATCTATCGTATTCACGAAAAACCAGAGGAAGAAAAGCTAAAGGACTTTATAGGTTTTGTCAAGGCTTGTGGAATAAATGTAAATCTTAATAACGAGCTTAATAGCTACCATTATCAAAATATTTTGAAGTTCGCAAGCGAAACCGAGTACGACAAAATTGTGTCAAAGGTTATGTTAAGGACTATGCAAAAAGCAAAATATTCTACCATTAACAAAGGACACTTTGGATTGGCTAGTGAGTATTATTGCCACTTTACATCACCTATTAGAAGATATCCTGATTTGATGATACACCGTGTAATAAAGGCATTTTTAGATGGTAAACTTGACAAAAAAACTATTATTAGGCTTGAGGGTAAACTAGAAAATGTTGCAACAAAATCAACTGAAAGGGAGATTGCAGCAGAGCAAGCTGAACGAGATGCTGACGACTATTACAAGGCTTGCTATATGGAAGATAAGGTTGGTAACACCTACGAAGGTACAATTAGTGGTGTAACCAAGTTTGGTATATTTGTTGAGCTTGATAATACTGTTGAGGGTATGGTAAGGTTTGAGGACCTTATAGGTGAAGATTTAGAGTATATTGATGGCAAATATATGATTACTGGTAATGGTGTAACATATAAATTAGGCGAAAGGATTGGAATAGTTGTAGCAAGTAGCAATATTATCGACAAGAAAATTCGTTTTGTACTTGATACTGCTAAACAAAACGATTAACTTGTGTTATAATCTGTATAGAGGAAATATGGATAAAATTATTGCAACTAACAAAAAAGCATATCACGATTATTTCGTTGAGGATACCTATGAAGCAGGAATAGAGCTAGTAGGTAGCGAAGTCAAAAGCATAAGGCTTGGCAGAGTCAATATGAAAGATTGCTTTGCCCTTGTTAAAAATAACGAAGTTTTTGTGTATAATATGCACATATCTCCATACGATAAGGGAAGTTATTTTAATGAAGAACCTCGTAGAACTAGGAAGCTACTTCTTAATAGGCCAGAAATTAATAAACTTCGTGGTAAAGTGGAGCAAAAAGGTTATACATTAGTACCTACAAAGTTGTACTTTAAGGGTAATTTTGTAAAGGTGGAGCTTGCAGTTTGTAAGGGTAAGGAATTACACGACAAGCGACAAACTATAAAGGATAAAGAAAATAGAATCGCAGCAGAAAGAGCGATTAAAGAATACAGATAATCTTGGAGGAACGAATATATGAACAAAGATACAATGTGTGTACAAGGTGCATACGAGCCAAAAAGTGGTGACCCTAGAGTTTTACCATTAATGCAAAGTACAACCTATTATTATGAGTCTTTAGAGGAAATGGCACATTTATTTGATGTACCAAAGGACGGACATATCTATTCAAGAATTAGTAATCCAACCGTTGAGTGTTACGAGAAGAAGATTGCAATGCTAGAGGGTGGTACAGCTTGTATGGCAGTAAGTTCAGGTATGGCTGCTACACTTAATACAGTACTTAATGTATGTAAGGCAGGCGATAATATCGTAAGTATGAGCACAATTTATGGTGGTTCATACAACTTATTCAAAAGTACTTTGCCAAAACTTGGTATCACTTGTAGATTTGTAAATGACGATATGACCGATGAGGAAATCAAGGCTAATATCGACGAAAATACAAAGTTATTCTTCGGTGAAACTATTGCAAATCCAGCAATGGTTGTATTTGATTTTGATAGAATTAGCAAAATTTGTAAGGAAGAGAAATTGCTTTTAGTTGTAGATAATACACTAGCTACTCCTATCCTTGTAAGACCATTCGAGCATGGTGCAAATATTGTTGTTCATTCTACTACAAAATATATGGACGGACATGCAACAGCAGTAGGTGGTGCTATTGTTGATGGTGGTAACTTCGAGTATCGTGATAATCCAAGATATGTAGATTTCGTTACACCAGATGAGAGCTACCACGGAATTAACTATGTAGATGAGGGCGAAGGTGGATTATATTCATTCGTACTTAAGGCAAGAATGCAAGGTATGAGAGATTATGGTACAAGTGTAAGCCCATTCAATGCATATATCACAAACTTAGGTATGGAAACCCTTCATTTAAGAATGGAAAGACATTCTTCAAATGCACTTGCTCTTGCAAAAGAACTAGAAAAGCACCCTATGGTTGCATGGGTAAATTATGCTGGACTTGAAAGCAACAAATACCACGAAAGAGCAGTTAAGTACTTTAAGGGTGGATTTAGTGGAATGGTTGTATTTGGTATCAAAGGTGGCAGAGAGAATGCCGAGAAATTTATCAACAACCTACACTTATTCAAGAATGTTACACATATTGCCGATGTTAGAAGCTGTGTTCTTCACCCAGCTAGCACAACTCACCGTCAACTTTCTAGCGAGGATTTAGTAAAGGCTGGTATTGATGAGGGACTAGTAAGATTGAGTGTCGGTATCGAGGACGAAAAGGATATCATAGAAGACATCATTGGAGCACTAAATAATATTTAATAGGAGTTTATAATGCCGATAGTAATACCAAAGACTTTGCCAGCATACGAAAAATTAACAAGTGAAAATATTTTCGTTATGGCAAAAATTAGAGCATCTAGCCAAGATATTAGACCACTAGAGATAGCTATTCTTAATTTGATGCCTACAAAAATAGATACTGAAAATCAACTACTTAGATTGCTTAGTAATTCGCCACTTCAAATCAATCTAACACTTGTAAAGACCAAAAGTTACAAGTCTACACATATTTCAGAGGACCATATGCAAACTTTTTACAAGACTTTTGATGAAATTAAGGACTTGAAGTTTGATGGTATGATTGTTACTGGTGCACCGGTAGAAGATATTCCTTTTGAACAGGTTAAGTATTGGAAAGAGCTAACAAAAATAATGGACTACTGCAAAACTAATGTAACAAGCACATTGTTCATTTGTTGGGCATCTCAAGCAGCTAGTTACTATTACTACGGAATAGAGAAACAACAACTACCTAAAAAATTGTTTGGTGTATTTGCAAACCATGCAGTAGAAAGTAACGATATGTTACTTAAGGGTATGAATGATGAGTTTTATATGCCTCAATCTCGCCACACTAGAATTGACGAAGAAGCCATTTTGGCAAACGAAGATTTGGTAGTGCTTGCAAAGGGAGAGGATTGTGGAATATCAATATTCAAATCTAGGGATAACAGCAAAATATTCGTAACAGGACACGCAGAATACGATAGATTTACCCTTCGCACCGAGTATGAAAGAGACCTAAAAAAGAATTTGCCTATTGATAAACCGGTAAATTACTTTGTAGGCGATGACAGAAACAAGGTGGATATGTGCTGGCTTTCAACAGCAAATCTACTATTCTACAACTGGTTAAACTACTATATCTACCAAGAAACACCGTTCAATCGAGATGATATTGGCAAGGGTAAAGTATAGCAAAATTTGAATAAAAACCATATAAATGGTATAATAAATAGTAGCACAAGTTGCTACTAATATGGGGGTGTACAGGTTTCGACAGGGAGCCTGAAGTAGTATAAGCATACCGTAGGCACGGCTACGATAAAACGGAAACTTAAAATTAAACGCTAATAATAGCAAACAAGTAGCTTTCGCAGCTTAGTTCTCGAAGGCAGTTAGCCAAGATATCCACAGGTCTTGTGTCTAGCTTCAATTATGTGGAAACTCTATCTAAATGGTTACGATTAGTTAGAGTATAAGTAACTTGCCGAGGTTGTATTTGTGAGTAGAGACAACCAAGGGACTAACAAATACCCACTAAGTATGTAGAAAGTATTATGAACGACTTTTTGGACAGGAGTTCGATTCTCCTCACTTCCACCAA
>JAHHUG010000048.1 GCA_020024085.1 Christensenellaceae bacterium
CGGTTTTATCAAGGCCAAAAAATTAGCACTTAAAACATTAAATGGTTGATTAATAACGCACTATTTTTTTGGGTAAAAAACATTTAGTTAAACGACATCTTGATAAACTTCCTTCTTTTAAGATTGGTTTCTTCTTTGTCTTTTCGACAAAGGAGGTTTTATTCCTTATGAATATAGCTAAAGTAAATATTAACTACCTTTTAGTTGGGGTTTATTCCACTAATTGTTGGGGTAAAGCTTCTACTTTTTGGCAAGAAAGAATGTTATTATGTCCACGCTTAAAAGGAGGTGTTTATTATGATTTGTTTACATTAACATAAAAATTTTGAACAAAACAAACGCAATAAATTAAATTATGAAAAATTAAAAAGGAGAAAAAATATGAAAAGATTAAGAACCGTAAATGAAGCTTATGCTGAAATTTTAAAAGAAGACAAAAACACTGCAATTACTCCATACAGAATTAGAGTATTATGCAAGGCAAACAAAGTGAAAAATATACCAAATGGCAATAGGATACTTATTGACCTAGATGATTTACTAGAAAAAATAAATTCGCTAGATATTGTTATTTAACTAAACTGCACTAGCAAACATTTTATTAATACACTTAATATTTATTAAATTGATATGGAGATTTATTATGGCATATATTAAAAAAAGAAACACAAAAAAAGGTATATCCTTTCTAATACAAAACAGAATAGTTGACCCAATAACTGGTAAGGTTTTTATAAGTCAATGACTTGGAAACCAGATGGATTAACAGAAAAACAAATTCAAAACAAAGTATTACTTGTTGCTGCAGAGTTTGACGAAGAATGTCAAAGATACTATATGAGTAGTAATCCAGCAATAGAAAAATCAAATATGACAGTTTACGAGTATTGTGTTGACTGGCTAGAAAACAGAAAAGCCGAATTATCTGCAAATACTATAACTCACTATGACAATAGTATAAAATGCATATCATTATATATAGGTGGAGTAAAACTAAAACAACTAACACCATATATCATTCAACAATTTTACAATAGAATAGATAACTTAACTAAAAAAGTTGAAACGGCTATTCCTAGAATCAACATTAAAAGGATAATGGAACAAAACAATTTGTCCATTTATAAATTAGCATCAATTGCTGGAGTAGCAGAAAGAACAGTAAAAAAAGCCACTCTTAAAGAGGAAATACATTTAGCCCAAGCAACAAGAATATCCAAAGCCTTAGGCTATGATACAAATGCATTATTTATTGTAAAAAGTACAGAAGTTCCTTATGCTTACGAATCAATAAACAAGGTTAAAAGGTGCTTTAGAGCAATACTTGCAACAGCAAAAAAACAAATGATAATTAAAGATAATTATGCATCTGCTGACTACATAACTTTTCAAAAAAGGCCACCAACTGAAATAGATTGTATGAACGAAGAAGAATGTAAACAATTTTACGAAACTCTTATCAAACATAATAATTCAAAAGTAAAAACTGCCCTAATGTTATCATTATTAATGGGTTTAAGACGAGGCGAAGTAGCAGGACTAGAATGGAGTGATATCAACTTTGAAACTAGAGAACTATCAATAAATAGAGCCTATACAAATACAAAAAAATATGGACCAATATTAAAAGCACCTAAAACAAGAAGTAGTATTAGAAAAGCAACTATGCCACATCTACTTATAGAACAATTACAAAGTTACAAAAAAGAACAAGATGAAGAAAGACTTGAACTTGGAGATAGATGGCAAGATACAAATGCAGTAATAACTGGGCTTGATGGGAAAAGAATATACCCTCAAACCCTAGATAATTGGTTGCAACTAGTACTTAAAGAAGCTGGACTACCAAAATATACCCTACATAGTTTAAGACATAGCAATGTAACAATACAACTTATGGCTGGTGTACCAATTACAATTGTAGCTAGCCGAGTAGGACATTCAAGAGTAAGCACAACCCTTGATATGTACAGTCATTACATACAAAGCTACGATGTAACTGCAGCAGATAAATTAGATGCTATTTTTAAATAAAAATGATTAAGTCAAAAATTACCATATCATAAAAAACCAACCTAAAATTTTTCTTAAGGTTGGTTTTTTTATATTAGTCTCTAATTAAAAAAATAAAATGCATTTACAAAAATTACACTATGCCCAGAATACCTTTGTATAAAAATTGAGTTTTCAAATAGCGATATTTGATTTTCAAAAAGAAAGAAATAAACACTTAATAATAAAATTTGACAATTTAAAAGATATTTGAAATATACTGAAAATAAGCCTAAAAAAAAGATATTTTTGGTCAAATTTTGGTCAAAAATCTCTTTGAGACTAAAAATAGGGGTTTTTTACTGACGAAATTATGTTGAAAAAATACAAAAAATTTATGTAAAAATGTTCATTCTAAAAATCGCTGAATGTGTACTATTTACTAGCGATATAAACAAAAAAAGACCTACAAAATGTAAGTCTTTTCGTGGCGGAGAAACCGGGATTTGAACCCGGGCTACGATTCACTCGTACTACTCCCTTAGCAGGGGAGCCCCTTCAGCCACTTGGGTATTTCTCCATAAACTGCTATGTTATGATACCACAAATAAAGGTAGTTGTCAAAATATTTAAGCATAAAATTTTTTATTTTGTTTATTAATTCACTATTCACTTTTTATGCATTTTTTATTTATGCAATTACTATAACATACAAAATACATTTTATCCATATTTTGATAAATCAATACATTTAACGCCTTTATTTTATCTAAAATAATGTTTTATAATCGCATAATTATTTTTATTTACATTACAATAAATCTATGATAAAATTATCTATATATATGGAGGTAAATATGAAAAAAACATTATTGAAAGGGCTAACCGTTGTTACCCTACTTTTATGTTTGGTTACAGCTTTATTTGGTTGTAGTGGGGATAAAAACAAACCAGATAACACTCCTTCTACACCTCAAAATGTAGAGTTAAAACACCCATTCCTAGTTGATAACACAACTGAAGCAACAGGTTTTTTACAATCTGTTATGGATACTTTGACAAAACCTTTTGATGGTAAAGCTGGCGACCTATATGTTAAAACTGCAAGCAATGTAGACATCAATGGCGTTGGTGTTATGTTAGATACCCAAGCTATTGTAAATGTAGATAGCAAAAAAAATGTTAATTTAAGAGAAATCTTTGTTTATGCCGATGCTAAAGACAAGGTTAATATCGCTTTATACTTCAAAAACAATAATAGCGAAAACGATGCTTTAATCGCACATGTAAAAACATATCCAGGCACAATAAAGGTTGTTGATTTTAACGAGAAAATTACTATTGGCAACTTCAATGCTATTTCAGCTGAAGGCAACAAACTAGGCAAACCTGATTTCTCAAACCTATTAACAGAGCTTAATACTGCTTTTGGTTTGGATATTTCAAAGATTTTAGGTGTTGATTTGCAAACATTATTTGACCAACAAATTACTCAACTTGTTGCAAGAATGATGTATGACGGCAACAAACAACCTTTGTTTAGCGAAAATAACGGCAAGGTTTCATTCAAATTAAACTCTACAAACTTTAACGATGCTGCAAAAGAATTCTTTAATAGAGCCGATAAAGTTGCAAAAGATGACAGCTACGACCCTAACCTTGATGACAAAAATGGTGTAGATATCTTGAAAAATAATTCAGATAACTTCTACAAAAATTTACCTGGAATAATTGACACAGTCAATGGTATGCTTCCTACAAAGGTTTCTAACGACCTTGGAGTATGGGCAAATACATTTGCAATTAAAAATGATACAAATGCTGTTCCTTGCAATTTGGAAGTAACTTATGACAAAACTGCAACCGGTATAGAAAATGGTGTTATCAAATTCAATGCTGCTGCTAATACATATCTTGAGTACCCTGCACTAGATGGCACAAAACTTGCTACAAAGAAGTCAATAAATAATATTAACTTCGCAGTAAGTGGATTAAGCATCTCTATTAACGAACTTGGTAGCAATACTGTTGATACTTCAAAATTTACAAACAAGGCTGAAATTGAAGGTAAAAATGCTATTAATCTAGTAAACTTCAAACTTTCTGGTAAAATACAAGGTCATAAGGCTACAACACATTTAGATAGAACTTATACTATTGATGTTGATATGAATCCATTTACTATGTTCCTAGTTTCAGGCACAAATACAAATAGAAATGTAGAATTACTTAACAACGCATTCAATAAATTCGAATTAATTGTTAAAGATGGAGAAAATACTGCTTATAGCTTAATTTGGAAAGACAATGTTGGTTTTGTCAATGAAAATGGCAAAGAAGTAATGAATATTAAAACTGTAATTAATGCTATTATCAAAACAAAAGCAAGTTTCAGTAGCAAAAATGGTCATTCAATTACATCATATATCGCACTTGACAAAATTGTAGGTCTTGTTAAAGATAACAAATTACCATCATTAGTACTAGATTCTAACAACCAATTTACTGGATTTGTTAATATCCCTGTTGGTTTCGACACATCAATACTTGATGTATTAAAATTGTCTTACAACTCAATCTTTGGTAAAGAAATTAACTTTGTTGATAATATCTTTGGAATGAATAGTGGCGTAACTAATGTTTATGTTTCTATCGACCAAGGTTCAGCAGTTTTCAACCCAACAAGAGCATAAAGTAAAAACTAATTAAAAATAAAAAGCACTCAATTATGAGTGCTTTTTTTATATCTTATTTTATGTTTTTATTTTTTATATGAATTATTGCTTCAAAACGACTTACTTAATAAGTTCATTTACCATTGCATCTAATTGTGCCTCGTTTTCCTCACTGAAACTTGACTTGATTGACACCATATTATCTAGGAACTTAATGTTCTTTTGATTTTCTAGCATTTGCTTCATTAGTTTACCACTTTGAGAAGCCCAAGAACCATTCTCAATAAAACCAACTGTTCTGTTTTGGTAATTTTTAGATAAAATGTGATAGATAAAATCTTTCATAATAGGGAAGATATCAGCATCAATTGTAGGAGCAGCAAGCACCATTTTTGAATATTTGAATGCATCTTCTACACCCTCTGCAATATCACTTCTAGCAAGGTCTGCCATACTCACCCTAATTCCGTGTTTTTCTAGCTTATCCCTTAAAATATATGCTACATTTCGGGTATTGCCATACACTGAAGTATAAGCAATAAATACTCCATCAACCTCTGGAGTATAACTACTCCAAGTGTTGTATAAATCTATATAATAGCTAATATTCTCTGTTAAAGCAGGTCCGTGAAGTGATAAAATCTTTTCGATTTCAAGTCCAAGATTTGAAAACTTTTTAAGCACATTTTGTATTTGTACACCATACTTGCCTACAATGTTAAAGAAGTATCTTCTAGCCTCACAAGCCCAGTCCTCATCGTAATCAAGAGCACCAAACTTACCAAAAGCATCAGCTGCAAACAAAACCTTTTCGGTGCTTTCGTAAGTCATCATAACCTCTGGCCAGTGTACCATTGGTGCAAATAAAAACTTAAATTCGTGAGAACCAGTATTTAGTGTGTCGCCATCTTTCACAATGATTGCTCGACTAGAGTAATCAACCTTGTAAAATTGCTTAAGTAGGCTAATTGCCTTTTGGTTAATAACTAGCTTTGTATTAGGATATTTGTCCATTAAAGCCACAATACTTGAAGAATGGTCAGGCTCCATATGTTGAATAACAAAATAGTCAACCCTATCTGTCTTTTCTTCAATATTCTTAATCCACTCTGCTTTTACAATATCATCAACACCATCAAAAAGTACTACCTTTTCATCAAGTACTAGGTATGAATTGTATGCCATTCCGTTAGGCACAATGTATTGTCCTTCAAATAGGTCTACATCATAGCTACTTGCTCCAACATTGAATATATAATCAAAAATTTTAATCATCGTATCCTCCATATCCTCATTTTAATAGAAATATATATAATTGTAAAGAAAATAAATAGCATTTATAGTATATACAAACCTTGAAACTTCAAAACTAGCAGTAATCCTTTAGATTATCTATCTATAATCTATTGTTAATATAAATAAATAGGCTAGGAAAGTCCTAGCCTAAATACACTTGTTTTCACCGAAGGCTACTCGTGCCGTAGTCACTACCACAAACTCTAAATGTTTGACAGCAGTAATGATATATACTGATTACTAATATAATGATGTATCAATACAATAAGGCTACTCGTGCAGTGGTCACTACCACCACCTAGTCGTTACAATGACCTTCGTGTTCGTGAGCCTCGCAAGCAGAACCTGCATTTTTAAGGTTACCTTGTAAGTAAGCCTCTACATTAGCTCTAGCATCACCTGAAGCACCAAGGATAATTTCGATACCGTGAGACTCGAAAATATCAATAGCTCCACCACCCATGCCACCTGATACAATTACATTTACACCTAAATCATGTAGAAAATTTGGTAAAAAGCCTGGTTTATGACCTGGGTTAGCAACAGATTGCTCTGCTACAATTTTGCCATCTTCTGTGTCATATAAGTTGAAATTTGAACAATGTCCAAAATGCATAGTTACATTGCTACCTTCACTTGCTACTGCGATTCTTTTCATAATAATATCTCCATTTTTTATTTTTATTTTAGTTGAGTTTATACCTCAAAAACTTTACCTGTACTAATATACTCAATGCTATCGCCCATAATTGATTTTAACATATCGTATGCCACAAGACCTGTACAATGACCTGTATAAAATTTTGCTTTTGTAGAAAGTAGATACTCTGCAAGTTCCTTTACTACCTCTTCCTTTTCGCCAACACCAGTACGGCTTGCAAGATGAAAACCACCTATTACCACCCTTGGCATTATACCATATTTTTTGTTAAAATGCTCAAGTATATTCTTTATTCCAGTGTGGGCACAACCCACAATTAGAATGTATCCGTTATCCTTAATTACAAGGTTATGCTCATGCAAAAAGTCATCTTGAACACTCCCTAAACTATCCTTATAAAGTGTACTATTGGTACTAGGTAAAGGGTAAATCTTTTCCACATTGCACATTGTCTCTAATTTGTCGCAAATTACATAATCAGAGGTTAATCTTACTATTCTGTCAGTATTAAGTCCTTTATCTAATCCTATCTCACGAATAATACCATCTTCCTTTAAGCTATAATATGGCTTAAAAGCACTATCCATAATATATACCTTACTCCTATTATTTAGTTTTAGAAAGTAAGGTAATCCACCACCGTGGTCGTAGTGCCCGTGCGATACAACAGCCACATCTACATTTGATAAATCCTCGCCTAAAGCCTTGGCATTACGAATAAATTTTTCGCCTTGTCCCATATCGAATAGGATATTTTGCTCGCCCTTAAGTAATAGACTTAAACCGTGTTCAGCAGTAAATTTATCATTAATTGAAGTGTTTTCGTTTAATACATATACTTTCATATTTATCCCCAATAACCAATTACTTTATCAAATATTTTCCGTACTGCTTTACCCGACTTGCAATCCATATCAACAATACTTTTGCCATTATTAACAAGAGTTACAGCCTCTTTGTCATAAGGTATTTTGCCTACAAATTCAAGATTATTTTGTTTACAAAAATCCTCAATTTTGCCTGTATTTTTTTCGTTGGTATCGTACTTATTTACACAAACAAATATCTTTACACCAAAACCATTTGCAGTACCCACAATCCTTTCCATATCGCTGATACCCGACAAACTTGGCTCTGTCACAATTAGTACTGCATCTGCCCCACTAAGTGTTGCAATAACCGGACAACCAATTCCTGGAGAACCATCAATTACAGCTATTCCATCGGTTTTTGCATTATTTCTAAGTTGTTTTTTAACCTCGGTAACAAGTTTACCCGATGTGCCATTACCCATTTTTAGTTCGGCAGTAGAGAATACTTTATCTTCATTTGTAAATAGCCTTAAATCCCCTGCCTTTGCTGTTGATAAGCTGATTGCACCGACTGGGCAAACAATTTCGCATACCCCACAACCCTCGCAATCAAGAGGCTCTACCTTATATCCATTATCATTTTCGATTGCATTAAATTTGCAATATTTTTGACACTTTCCACAACTGATACACTTGCTACTATCTATTGTCGCCTTTGGCAAACCATAAAAGTCAGTTTCCTTTGCTAAATCGCCCTTATAAAGTAGGTGTAGATTTGGTGCATCAACATCGCAATCGGCGTATAATTTTGCGTTAAGTAGGCGAATAAATGAACTAGCAACGGTGGTTTTGCCAGTTCCACCCTTTCCACTAAGGATTACTAATTGTTTCATTTTGCCTCCTTGAGAATTTGTTGATAAATATCTTCAAACAACTTGCGATATTTCTCGCTGACTTCACTTGCGATTTCGCCATTAGAGTTGATTTCGGCTAGTTCTTTTGAAAACTCTATTCTACCTAGAACCTTGATATTATGCTCCTTGCAATATTCTTCTGCAATGGTTTCGCCATCAATACATTTATTAAGGACAACCCCTAGTTTTTTGCCAAAAATATTGACCAAATTGTACACCATATTAAGATTGTGCACACCAAAAATCGTTGGCTCTGCAACTAGCACACAATAGTCTACATCTCTAATAGATTCCATAACCACACAGGCACTTCCTGGTGGGCAATCCACTACAATATTTTCATCTTTACAGCTATTTAGTAGCTCTTTGATAATAGGTACACCAGATGCCTCGCCCATATTAAGAATGCCAGTATTTACCTTGTTTTTGCCGTGAATACCCTCTTTAATTACACCAATTGTCTTTGGTCGCATAGTGATTGCACCAGTTTCACAAAGCATTTTGCACCCTTCACAAGAGTGGCAAACCTCATCAAACACTACTAATTTTTTATTTATATAAGCAAGAGCATTAAACTTGCAAAAATCCACACATTTTCTACAACCGTTGCACTTTGTAATATCTTGAGTAGGAAGGTAAACTTTTACTTCTTTTTGCAAAGTGATTGTTGGCTTAAAAAATAGATGTCCATTAGGCTCTTCTACATCACAATCAATGTAGGTTGCCTCTCCCATAACGGTTGCAAGATTGACAGATAACAAAGTTTTACCTGTGCCACCCTTACCACTTAAAATTGCTATTTTCATTAGTTGCTACCGTGCATATGGAAACCAGCATGAATATTTGTAAGCTCACTTAAATTACCATTAAGGAACTCGTTTACATTAGTTTCAATATTTGCCTTTATTGATTGCATAATTTTTACATTGCCAATATGAAGCACATCGGCTGCATTTTGACCTAGTCTTTCAGTAATTACAACAGTTACACCATTGTCGATTAGCATTTGAGATGCCTTAATACCTGCTCCACCTTGGCTTGCTGCTGCTGAATTATCCAAAAAAGAATACTCCTTTGTTTCGGTATCGTAAACTGCAAAAAATGATGTTCTACCATAACTCATACAAACTTGACTATCCTTGCTACATTCATCTGCTGGAATTGCAATTTTCATTTTTCTATTCTCCTCTATAACACTATTTTTAATACATTCTGCCCTATGGCACCCTCTACCACAACCATCTCGAAGTCCACCACAAAGCTTGTATTCGCCACCACCAATAACTATCCTTTTACCATTTACAAGTGATTCGGCAAGTTTTTTCCTTGCATCAATGTAAATGCCTTGCACAGTAGTTCTTGCAACATTCATTTGTTTACTGCACTCTTCTTGAGTAAGTCCCTCTAGGTCAATAAGTCTAATAGTTTCGTACTCGTCAACAGTCATATTGATTATTTCAACACTTCTTGAGTCAAGTGGTCCAAAATTACAACTTTTTGGCATACTGCAAACATTCCTTAATTTTCTTGGTCTTGGCATTTGTTCCCCCAAATAATATTCTAATAGTAGTCAAAATATAAGATTTTTTGTCCATAATATTTGACTTATGTCATTTACAATTATATTATAACACTTTTATGACTTATGTCAATAACTTTCTTATTTTATTTTTTTATTGTATCTATGCAAAATAGGATAACGATATGGATATTAACTAATCACAATTAATTACATAATTTTACATAGCTTATTTTGGTGTATTATATTTTATATAATGTAAAACTTAGAATTACAT
>JAHHUG010000005.1 GCA_020024085.1 Christensenellaceae bacterium
CCCTTTGAAAGCTTTACCGATGCTGTGGTGTAGTACTCGTTATTTTCAAAAAAGTCAGTTCTATTATTTACTGCAATAAGCTCTCCATTAAACATCATACCTACCCTAGTAGAATATTTACTTGCAAACTCTATATCATGTGTTACCAAAATAATAGTAATCCCCTTATTTTTAAGTTTAAGTAAAATATCCCCTAAATTTCGTTTGTAATAGGCATCAAGTCCCTTTGTTGCCTCATCAAGAAGAAGTATTTTGGGTTGCATTAAAAGTACTTTACATAGTGCCACCTTTTCTTGCTCTCCACCCGACAAATCAAATGGGTGACTTTGTAGTAAATTTCTAACTCCAACAGTATCTACTACCTCGTTAAATACACTTTTAAATTCTTCCTTATTATATCCTGCAATTTTGATTATTTCCTCAAGGTCTGCTTGTACGGTATCTTTTACAAATAAGGTGCAAGGGTTTTGTGGAAGAAGGCTAATTGTACCTTTTTTGTTTGCTCCTCTAAACTCCTTATTAGATTTTCCAAAATACTTAATTTTGCCAGAATAAAGGTTTTTTATACCAGAAATGCAACTTAAAGTCGTTGTTTTGCCAGTTCCGTTACCACCAACTATTGAAAATATTTCTCCCTCATACACTTTTAAGTTAAAATCCTTGAGTATATCTTTGTCGTTTTTACTATATCTAAAGTAGCCGTTTTTAACTTCAAGTGCCACTCTTTCAAGAGGTCTTTCCTCCTCTTTTTGAAGGGATTTTTGTGTAACTTTAAGGTTATTTTCTAAATATTTTTTACCCTCTTTTATAGTCAATGGAGAGGGTGCCGTGCCACCTAAACTAGAATATAATCTTTGTACCGTTGGCATAGAATAAAGCATTTCTTCAGTCAAATTTTCATTATCTATTACCATATTTGGAGTATCAAATACTTTAATTTCGCCACCCTTTAGTATCATTATTTTGTTTGCCATATTAAACACATTTTCAAGCCTATGTTCAGTTAAAATAATGGTTACTCCAAGCTCCTCATTTATTCTTTTAATAGTTTTTAATAGCTCCATTGCAACAATAGGGTCAAGCATACTTGTAGGCTCATCAAAAATTAGTACATCGGGGCTTGTTGCCATAATGCTAGCAAGACAAACAAGTTGTTTTTCGCCACCTGAAAGCTCATAAGTGCTTTTATTGTATAGGCTACTAATACCAAAATACTCCGAAATTTCGGCAATCTTTATTTTTATTTGTTCATTACTTAATCCAAGGCTTTCTACCCCAAAAGCAAGCTCTGAATATACCTTATCTGTTACGATTTGGTTATCGGGATTTTGACCTACAAAACCAATTTTTAAGCTATCGTTTTCATCAAGTTCACTAAGTGGTTTTCCGTTATATAAAATATCTCCCTTAAAGTATCCATTAGGAGCAAGTTCTTTTTTGAGTAATCGCAATAAAGTAGTCTTTCCAGAGCCACTCTGCCCGTAAATTACCAAAAAATCGCCTTTTTCAAGGGAAAAACTGATATTTGTAAGAGCATTAGCCTTTGCTGTTTTGTATCGAAAACTTACATTTTTGACTGCGATATTTTCCATAAAACACTCTCCTTTATTGCTAAAATAACACCCAAAAAATACATAAATAAACTTGCTACATATAACAGGATTTCTTCAAAATTTAGTGTTGGCGTTGTCATAATTGGGTAGTAATTAAATCTACCAAAATTTAGTCCAAGTAGGGTAACAACTATTGTAATTAATACAATATTTGCAATAAGCATAAGTAGGTCACTCACTTTAAACCTATAAATAGAAAAACTTTTTCTACCCTTAGTATTGTACCCTCTTGCTTGCATTGATTCTGCCTTTTCGATAGAGTTCTCTATTGCAAGACTAAACAAAATACTTGTTATTCTAAAGCTACTTTTAAGTTTATCCACAAGATTTTCCCCAGTGTAAATTCCCAGTGCTTGCTGACTTTCTTTTATGCTATTGTAGTCTCTTTTCAAAGTTGGAATAAATGTCATACTCATTGATAACATTACTGCAATTTTAGGTGTAAACCTTGAAAACAAAAACAAAAATTTGTCGCTTGTCATCAGCTTGTTATATGCCTTAAACCAGTAAAACACACTTACTAGCATAACCGTTGTAAATAGTCCGTAAAGTATCGCCTCAAGGGTAATTGGTTTACCATTAACAAATAGTAATTCCGTCACTCCACGATGCACAATTAGTGGATTAATTGCAGTCATTAATAATATTAGCAATGTACTACTAAGTAGGCTATTTAGCATTGTTTTGTAGTCGTACAAATAAAAACAGAAGCACACTGCACCAAGATAAGACAAACAAATTATAATAGGATTTGCTACAAACATTGTGGTAAATATTACCGTCATAAAATATGCAAATAGTACGAATGGGTGGTAATTTTCTAATTTCATTTTACACCCCCAATATCGCCAAATTCACAAGTATATCGCCATTCTACATAGTCGCCTGGCTTAAGTATATAATTGCTACAAGTAGTACCTGCCATTTTGCCATTTACAAGATAAACCCAACCCGAAGTACCCTTGCAAGCCTTTTCAAAAATATGGTTAATCCCCTCCACATAAACGCCACCATATAAATCATCTTGGTAGCTAATGGGTATTTTGTTGTGAGAGGTTACCCTTTGTAAAATCGAAAAAGCAGTATCCCCCTTTTTTAGAGCATAAGCCTGCTTTTTGAGTATAATGCCATCAGCACTGACAAACTTATCCACATTTTCCTCTACAAATTTGTCATTGCTCGTGTCATTATCATTATTTTTGTCTATTCTTTCCCTTAAAGTGATACAATCAATAGAAAAATACACCACATTTTCTTGATTTTCAACTTTGTCAATTGATGTAGAATAGTATTCATCAACCGTTTTTATATCCATGCAAGTACCGACAATCGTAAAAACGATTGCCAGTACAATAATTAATATTAAATCTTTTGCATGTTTTTTTATCATTATAATTTTATATTAACTCCAAAAATTGAAGCTGAATCGTTTTTGCAGTACATTGTACCATCACTATCAACTACCACATCAGACATTGAATAATTTTTATTTTCCGATACATACAAAGTTTTTACGACTGCACCAGTTGCACCCTCTGTATCAACAATATAGTATAATCCACCCTCTGCATTGTTAAGTGTGAAAAATACAAACACTTCATCTCGATAGCTGTTCTTTACATTTTTTACAAATTGCTTTCCCTCATTTGCTGCACCAGTTTCTACTGAATATATCTCTGTCATAGTGCTAGTATCAACAACTTGCATACAACCTGCTGGATTTGAAAAGTTGGCATTGTTGCTTGTAATATAAAGTCTACCATTGTTTACTGCAGGCACACCAACAGACCTACAATATTTAGTTTGCATTTCTTCAACTATACCAAATTTGCCGTTTTTAGCATCAAAATTTACCTTTTCGATATAGCTTGCTAATCTTTTTCCTGGATTAACAGAATCTCTTTCACTTACTGTAAAATACAATGCATTTTCGCTGTTTTCAAATACTATTTGGCTATCAACAATACCCTTTACTACCAATTTGCATACCTCATTACCAGTCATTTTGTTTAATGATAGTATGCTATTTTCCTTTTGAGCTGTTGCATTTTTGATTACAACATAATCCTCAACAACCACTGCTCCACCGAAGTCATAACCATTAAAAATATCTCTATTCCAAACCTCTGTACCATTTGTTGCATTTAAGCATACAAATTTTGCAGTATTGCCATAGTCATTGAAGAAACCAGCATAAATATTATTTGACTTTTCATCATAAACTAAATTACTTTTAATATCTCCACCACCGATATTTTCATAATCCCAAGCTGGTGTCATATCGGTATTGAATGCTTGAATATGCTCACTTACTGGACAAATAATCTTGTTATTTGCAAAGATAGGATTTGACATTCCATAATATGTACTGCCGTTAAGTGTTTGAGTTTTTACAATATTACCATTTTTGTCTAGCATTAATAATTCGTTAGCTCTAATAACAAATAGGTTATCCCCAACAATAACTGGTGCAGTAATAGGACTTAACCAAGGTTGAGTTGAATCAACGGCTAAGTTTTTGTCCAATTTTACATTCACAACATAGCTATTATCTTCTACCCTAAACAAATATTTGGTGTCTTTAGTTAACTTTACTTCGCTAATACCTACTGGCGAAGAATAAAATTTTGTGTTTTCAATCTCTACAACTTGAGTGTATTCTGTTATTTCTTGAGGAACAACGCTTGTATATATTGAAATATATTGCGCCTTGCTTGGAGTAACACCCTTTCCTTTGATTGCATTTAGCAATGGTCCCCACGAAGTCTCTGCTATATCTGCATCAAAATTATATTTTGTGTTTTTACTTGATAATACATCATTTAATGTTGCATTGTTGCTAAAGTCATTTAGATAGACTTTTTCAGTTGTTGGTGCAACACTAATATCACTTTGATAATAGAATGTAGCATAATCTGGCTCTACTGCTGGCACTTCGTTATTGCAAGCAGTAAGCATAAACACCATGCTACAAGCAAGAACTAGTACAAGTAGTACTGATAAAAATTTTTTCTTGTTCATTTTGTTTTCTTTTGCTCCCTTTTATTTTTTATTCGTTCTCTCTTTTGCAAGTAAAGAACTGATATTTCCTTTAGGTCGGCTTTTTCAAGAGCCCTATTCCAAGGGCCTAATTTTGCCTTTATTCTACTTACCTCTACGGGCAGAAAATCCGATTTTTTTGGTAGTCTATTTAGTTCCGTTGCCTTATCTTGCAACATTTTGATAGCATCTTGTTCCGTCATATTACACCTTTAAAACAAAAAAAATTGCACTCGAAAAGAACGCAATTTACCTATAAAAAAATTTCGTTCTCATATTCAGTAACTTCTGGTAGGCATTCCGACTATACGGTAATAATAGTTGCGATGGATTTTCACCATACTTCCCCTACTAAATTGTAATGATAGTATATCACTAATAGAATATATTGTAAAATATATACAATAACTAAAATAAAATAGGCATATTAATAACAAAAATTATTCATTATTCAATACACCTATTTATGTTTAATAAGTTTATATATTCTCTAACACATTGTAAAGCAATTTTTTGAATACTTCGGTTTTCTCACTTGCCACTTGTTTCACTTCCTCGTGCGAAAGTTTATTTCCAAGACCTGCTGCAAGATTTGTAATAAGGCTAATACCTGCTACCTTCATACCCATAGAACAAGCTACCATTGCCTCAACAGCTGTTGACATACCCACAGCATCAGCACCAAGCAAACCAAACATTTTGATTTCCTCTGGAGTTTCGTAGTTTGGACCAGTCGTTTGTAGATACACACCTTGCTTTATCTCAATATCAAGATTTGAAGCAATATCATTAATGTATGTTATCAAATTTTTGTCATACACCTCGGTCATATCCGGAAATCTTTCCCCTAGTTCATCAACATTTTCTCCAATTAGTGGAGAGGGTACAAAACTACTGATATGTCCTGTTATTTGCATAAAATCGCCCACTTTAAAAGAGCTATTTAGTCCACCTGCTGCGTTGGTTAGAACCAAAGTTTTTGCACCTAACATCTTCATTATTCTTATTGGCATTACCACCTCTTTTGTGGTGTAGCCCTCATAAAAATGAACCCTGCCTTGCATACATACTACATTAGTTTTACCCACTTTGCCAAATATAAATTTACCCTCGTGTCCACTTACTGTCGATACAGGAAAGTCGGATAAGCTAGTATATTTTACCTCTGCGACCTTGTCAATTTCCTTTGCAAAGTCACCAAGTCCAGAGCCAAGCACTACTGCAACAGTTGGCACAAAATCCGTTACTCTTCTTATTTCATCTACTACATTTTGAAGCTTTGCGTACTGTCTACTCATTTTTATTTCCCCTTAAAAATTTCTTTATTATTACATAATCCATAGTTTATAGTTTATTTTGCACATATAAACACCTTGTTTTGTGCATTAATAAATATTATGTTATTACGGATTAAAATTAGAATATGTGTATTTATATCATACTAACTTGATAAGTACACACCCTTTAATATTGCATATATTTATATTATATACCCAAAACAAAAAAAGTAAATAGCAAAACATTATAAAAAAAGGATAACCAAAGTTATCCTAAAATACTAATCTGAATGATGTTGATTTACGATTTCCCAATACTTTTCTGGACAATCCACATACTCGCCATAAGCCTTGTAGTAGTCCTCCGTTAAGAATGGAACAGGTTTGTGCTTTGGCAAATTTCTTGCAATAAAATCTATTTCATCTCGTAGATATTTGCTAATTACTTGCCTATTTTCCTTTGGCGATTTTTCTGGATTATAGCTGATTGGATTACCTACATTAATTGTTTTAAGATGAGCACCAACATAAGTAGGATAAAACTTTAAGCATTTACCAGTTTGTTCAAAATAGTACTTACCCACTTGCACAAATCCATCATAAAAATCATTAATAAACTCACTGAATTTTGTTGGATTTTCTGGGAAAATTACTACATTATCTCCCTCTACAAGAGCTTTTACGGTATCATCAAAGGTCTCTTTTGCACGAGCTGACGCTTTATGTACTTGAATAGCATTTTGCATTTCAAGCATAGGGCGAACAAAAAATGCTGTTACTGCTGCAAGTCCCCTCCAAAACCACTTACACTTTCTTCCTCTTGCATAAAAGAAATCGTGGAATACAAAGTTTGTAGACACTTCTTTATCAAAGATATAGCTTACAATCCACGGTCTTTCTGGTCTATCAAACCACAATGTCATATTAGTAGGACCAATCGCACCAGAGTGATTGCAACAATATATACTAGGCTCATCATCTTTCGGCATAACTTTATATACCATTTTCCGTTTAGGGAAAATAAATCGTGCTATTAATTTGCATATATTATAGTATATTTTCTTAATAATCTTCATATTTCTTCTCAACTTATTCCTATTATATATTAATTTAACTAGATAATCAATAGATTTATAAATATTATTATGTCAAACAGTTATTAATGCTTAATTGTTATTTTTAATTTATACTCAAATATAGTAACATTTTTTGCTATCAAAATATTTTTTAAAAATTATTTTCTTCTATTGCACTATTCAATATAATTTGTTATAATTTTTTAGAGGTGAATTTATGAGAATTGCATTAATCGCACATGATAAGAAAAAAGATAGCATCATTAAACTTGCTATAAAGTATAAAGATGTTTTACAAAAACATGAACTATTTGCAACTGGTACTACTGGTACATTAATTATGGGAGAAACTGGGCTTAATATCATTCGTATGAAGAGTGGTCCATTGGGTGGCGACCAACAAATTGGCTCAATGGTAGCAGAGGGCAAACTCGACTTAATTATCTTTTTAAGAGACCCACTTACTGCCCAACCACACGAACCTGATGTATCTGCTTTACTAAGGCTTTGTGATGTACAAAACATACCACTTGCTACAAATAAAAAGAGTGCTGAAATTATGTTAAGAGCACTTGATGACAATATTTTCCCTACTGACTTATAAAATTATTATTACAAATTTTGTATTTTCTAGTTTAGGTAAAATTACTTTATGTTAACAAAATCCGTACTTTATGTACAAAAAAAGCACCGTTAAAACGGTGCTTTTGTATTATATTTAATTATTTTTGTTTTTTGTTATCTTCGAAAAGAGCTTCTCTACAAGCTAAATAATATACCCTATCTAGTAATACCAACCTGATTTCTTTGATAATATCCGACTCAACATTATTCAAAAAATTAACAGCTATTTTGCTAGCATAACGAAGTGGATAACTATAAATATTGCTTGCAATTAGTGGAAAAACTAATTTCTCGATATTGTTTTTTTCAGCAATATCTATCGCATTTTGATAGGTCTTTCTCAATATTACTTCATTATCAGTTTCGTTCCAATCGTATCTTTTAGTAACTGCATGAATAATTCTAGCAGGGATATCATAACCCTCTGTAATTACACATTCTGTTGCTTTTCTTGGTCCAATTTTGCTACATGCTTTTTCTAGTTCTGGTCCAGCTGCCTCAAAAATTGCATTGCAAATTCCACCACCATGCATCAAGGTGTTATTTGCACAATTTACAATTGCATCTGCCCATTCTGCTTGATTTAGGATATTATCCTCAACAATTTCAAATTTTACTTTCATACCTCTCTCCTAACTATATTTTAGCATTTTCCTTTCTTTTTTCCTAACAAAATACACCCTATTTTGACAAATTTTGACAATAATATTAAAAAGCCTACATTTTGTAGGCTTTTTAGAGAGAGTATATAAGTGAATTAATTTTGGACAAATTAATTACTTGCTTGATTATTTAGTTAATGCTTTTTTAGCTTCTGCTTCAAGAGTTTCAAGTACAAGGAATACCTCTTTGATATCCTTTCCGTACACTGCAACACCGTGATTTCCCATAAATACTGCATTTTTCTCCATAGAATCAACAGTATTATTTGCAAGTCGCTTTGTCATTGGTAGAGCGTGCTTACTGCAACATACAATATCGCCAAGCACAGCTTGTCCCTCCTTTGAAACTTCTAAATTTTGATTTCTTGCAGCAAACACTGAAGAATAGGTTGGGTGAGCGTGAACAACAACATAGCTATCCTTTCGTTCTTTCATTACTCTGCAATGAATACCTTTTTCGCTTGTTGCTTTATTTCCAGTTGAAAGTTGCTTTCTGTGGATATAATCCATAGTAACAATATCCTCTTCCTTAAGCAAATTGTAGCCGATTGCCTTTGGTGTGCAATACAAGGTTTTGTCATCAACCTTAATAGATACATTACCCCAAGTACCTTGAGTAAAGTTATCTGCATAAAGTTTTTTTGCAACAAGTAAATCTTGTGTTTTTTTATCTGCAACTTCTATTTCCTCAATAGAAATAGGGTTAATTTTCACTGTTTCAATAGGTTCGGTTTTTTCTTTTTCCCACACTCTTTGTTGGTTAATCTTTGAATAGTAACTTGTATAACCGATATTCATACACCAACTAACAAATGGATTAATGGTAACAAACCAACCTGCTTTTAACATAACAAAGGCATTCTTTTCGATAATTCTACACATTGTGCCAGCCTCATCAAGCGACCTTGCCGAAAGGATAACATAATTACCTTTAACTATTACAGCATTTCTCTTTTTGATAGCCTTTAGTATCTTTTTTTCGTCCTTTTCAACAGCTTTGATGCTACCACCAAAAATTTCAGTAAAGTCATCTAGCATAGTAGGAATACCACCAAGCTCTCCACATTTTAGAGTGTTTGGACTACTGAAAATTGCAATTACCCTTTTGCCTTTTTTAGCAAGTTCAACTGCAATTTTTGCTCTAAAACCCTTTGTTTTGTACTCCTCGAAACTTTTTTCACCAGCAGATTTGCCATCTTTTGTAAAATATAGAATACCATTATCGTTGGCTATTAGGGTAAATTTGGAAAGACCTAAATCTTTTTGTAATTCCTGATATTTAATTATCAAATTTTGTTTTAACATAATTATCTCCTATCAGCCACTCGACCGACTTAATTATAATACTTGACTTAATACTTGTCAATAGCAATACCAAAAATAGTATTGTAAATAAATAATTATTAAAAAAACTTTGTATTTATTTTAAATAACAAAAATATTAAGCAATTAAAATAAAAATAGGACAAACAGTTTGCCCTACCTTATATAATCTAATATAATGCTCCACTCATCAACAAGTTTGTCTACTGTATATTTTGCATTTGCTGGGCTAGTTGAAGGAAGTTTTATTATTTTATCTAGCAAATCTGGGTTATATTTTGTAGTAATTTCATAGCTTTTGTTACCTGCACAAAATATTGTTTGTATATTAGATTTACTCATAAATCCCTTAATATCGCTAGGCACAATATTACTTATTTTGCTATCACTACTACCCACAATATCACACTCCTCAACAGCATCGTATAGGGCGATATGATTAGCAAGTAGCACTTGCTTTCTTGTTTCGATATCGGCATTGTATAGGTCGTAATCAAGCAGATTTCCCATTACTTTCCAAAACTTATTTTGCTTGTGCATATAGTAAAAATTATATTCAACAGACTTTACACTAGGGACACTTCCAAGAATAATTATTTTACAATTTTTATCTATTACTGCACCAAAAGGGTGTTTTATCCTTCTATTTTCACTCATAAAGTCCGTTTACCTCTAATATCGCTCTAAATCTTTTCAAATCTTCCCAAGCTGGTTTTTTTAATTCTTCGTTTCTAAGCAAAGCTGACGGGTGGAAAGTTGGCATAAAAATTGTATCCTTTAGTATCCTCTCTTTGCCGTGTTCTTTCATAATTGAAAAGTCCTTATCAAAGATGTTTTTGCAAGCAATACTGCCAAGTAATAATACTGCCTTTGGCTTCATTATTAGATACTGCATTCTAAGGTAATCCATACAAGCATTTACCTCATCGGGTTTTGGATTTCTATTTTTGGGAGGTCTACACTTTACAACATTGCAAATATAAACTTTTGTTCTATCAAGCCCAATACTAGCAAGCATTTTATCAAGTAGTTGTCCTGCTGGACCAACAAAAGCCGTTCCTGTCATATCCTCTTGATAACCAGGTCCTTCGCCTATAAGCATAATCTTGCTATTAATATTGCCGTCACCCGTAACAGTATTAGTTCTTGTCTTGCAAAGCTCACATTTTCTACAATTTTTTACATATTGATTTAATTCGTTAATATCCATACACTTATTATATCACTAAAATATCCACCTTTTACATTTCACTTTTTTATTAATGAAAATAATTAAAACTAAAAATTAAGTGATATAATTTGTTTATAGAGGTAAATTATGGAAAACACAAACAAAAAAGCCCTACTAGCTTTGCTATTTAGAATATTGGGACTTCTTACGGGAATAACGGCTATAATATTACAAGTTCTTGTAAACAAACTAAGTACCAACGGATTTATGATAAACCATGAATTTGCATACTTCACAGTACAAACTAATATCTTTTCCACCCTAGTATTTTTGGTGTTGATAATAAAAATTATAATTTGTAGTGTTAAATCAAAAAAATTAGAACTTGTCGATATCAATCCAACTCTGCACCTTGCTTGCACATACTACATAACCATTACTATGGTGGTATATTGGCTAGTACTTACCCCAATGACAGGCTTTGCAGTTAGACCAATACTTATTGCAAACACACTATTTCTACATCTATTTACACCTCTACTTGCAATATTCGATAGCCTACTATTTGCTAAACACGGAATGGTTAAAAAAATAGCTTCAGTTAAGTGGCTTGCATATCCTATCGTTTATTTGATATCGGTAATAATTATTGCAAATATAATCAGTGAACCTTATTACACCATAAAAATTAAGGGCGAAACAATCAAGTTAATGTACCCATATCCATTTTTAGACCCACAAATTGTAACTATTGGTGGAATGATTGGTATAGTAATATTGCTTGCACTAATCTTCGTTTTATTTGGACTTATCTACATAAAAATTGATAAACTCATTGGTGAAAAGCTAGAAAAAAAATAAATTAATAAATCAATAAAATTGTTAATTTTCACTTTCTAATAAGTATTTTTTCCTTAAAAAATATACTTGAAAATTTTATATAAAAATACGATTAATTATCATTGATTTTCACAAAATATTTGTTCAATTATTACAAATTATGCTAGTTATATTTTATCTATAAAATAGAGGTAAAACTTATCTTTTTATATAATTCTGCCCGTAAAAATATAAATTTACGGGCAGAATACGGTTTTTTAGCTCTTTTCACTCAATTTAAGTTCTAGCATTTTCCCATTAAAAATTACAAGTATCATACATAAAATTGCAATAAAAAAAGTCCCTAAAAATAGGGACTAATTTTATATATTTTTATTCTATTCGTACTCTACTACATCTACCCATTTTGTAAGGAAATCTCTTTCCCTTTCGATAGCTTTAACAGATTGACTAGCAGCAACAATAGGCAACCATTTTAGTACATATTGTTTTGCTGTATCACTCTTCTTGCAGAATAAATTTAGATACTTATTAGCTACTTCCTCGCCATCATTAAGCATAAATAGTAGGTAGGTTCTTGCAACATCGGCACTAGCATTACCTTGTGTTGCGTGTGACCAGTCGATAACATACCAACCATTATCATTAACAATAATATTAGAAGGCTTAAAATCGCCGTGACAAACCTTATTGTGCTTTGGCATACTATCAAGCCTCATATTAAGCTCGTATCTTGTTGTAGCATCAAAGCTGGTTTCTGCAATTTTTCTTGCCATTTTATCCTTTAACTTATTAAGTAATGGAGACTTCTTTGAATGTATTTCAAGTTGCAAATCAACAAACTTTTCCAAATACTCGTCGAATTTATCTGGATTTTCCTTGATTAACTCTTGAAGAGTTTTGCCCTCAACATACTCTGTTACAATGCCCCACTTATCGCCATCAACTACACCTACATCTAGGATTTCAGGTACAAGTAGTCCAGTTTCCACTGCTCTTTGATGATTAAGTGCTTCGTTAAGAATGTCTGAGTGCTTAAAATCAGTACTAAATACCTTTACGCATTTATCGTTAGATTTGTATATTGTTTTGTTGCTTCTTTTTGCAATAACATTTTTTAGTTCCATTGTTCCCTCCTTATTTACCATAATAAGCATTCAAATACATTTGTTTGATTTCTTTCATTAATGGATATCTTGGGTTTGCACCTGTACATTGGTCATCGAAAGCATCTTCTGTCATTTGGTCAAGGTTATCCAAGAACAATTTTTCATCAATACCAAACTCTTTGATTGTCTTTGGTAATTTAATTATACTCTTTAATTCGTCAAGTTTAGCAATTAATTTTTCAACTTTTTCATCATCGTTCTTTCCAGTTAATCCCAAGTTCTCTGCAATCTCAGCATATCTTCTCTTACAATTTGGATAAGCATATTGAGGGAATGTACCCATTTTAACTGGTGTTTCGCTTGCATTAAATCTAATTACTTCATCAAGCATTAATGCATTAGCAACACCGTGTGGAATGTGGAAGTATGCACCAAGTTTATGTGCCATTGAGTGACAAACACCTAAAAATGCATTTGCAAAAGCCATACCAGCAAGTGTACTTGCATTAGCCATTTTCTCCCTTGCTTCCATATCGTTTCCACCATTTTCGTAAGCTCTTGGAAGATATTCAAATATTAGTTTGATTGACTTTAGTGCGATACCATCAGTGTAATCGGTAGCCATCATACTTGCGATTGCCTCAAGTGCGTGAGACATAGCATCAATACCAGAAGCACTTGTTAGTCCACGAGGAATATCCCTCATTAAGTTAGCATCAACAATTGCCATATTAGGCATTAGTTGGTAGTCAGCAAGTGGATACTTTGTACCAGTGCTATCATCAGTAATAACTGCAAAAGGTGTAACCTCTGAACCAGTACCTGCTGTTGTTGGGATAGCTACAAAGTAAGCCTTTTCGCCCATCTTAGGGAAAGTATAAACTCTCTTTCTAATATCCATAAATCTCATTGCAAGGTCCTCAAACTTGATTTCTGGATGCTCGTACATTACCCACATAATTTTACCTGCGTCCATAGGAGAACCACCACCAACAGAGATAATTACATCTGGTTTGAAGTTAGCGATAATCTTTGCACCCTCTTTTGCACAAGTTAGTGTAGGGTCTGGGGTAACATTGCTAAATACTTCGTATGCAATACCCATTTCCTCTAGCTTATCAGTAATATCTTTTGTGTAGCCGTTTTCGTATAAGAATCTATCAGTTACAACAAATGCTCTCTTTTTGCCCATAACATTTTTTAATTCGTCAAGGGCTACCTTTAAGCAACCTCTCTTGAAGTAAACCTTTTCCGGTGCTCTAAACCACAACATATTTTCTCTCCTTTTAGCAACTGTTTTGATATTAATCAAATGCTTTACGCCAACATTTTCACTTACGCTGTTACCACCCCAGCTACCACAACCAAGTGTTAAACTTGGAGTAAGCTTGAAGTTGTACAAGTCACCAATACCACCTTGAGAAGAAGGAGTATTTACAAGTACTCTACAAGTTTTCATAGTATGGTAGAACTTGTCTAGCTTTTCATTTTGTGTTGACTCGTCAAGATAAATACTAGATGTATGACCATAACCACCATCAGCAATAAGTTTTGAAGCCTTGTTGATTGCATCTTCAAAATCATTAGCCTTGTACATAGCAAGAACTGGGCTAAGTTTCTCGTGTGCAAATTCCTCATCAAGCTCTACGCTTTCAACTTCGCCAATAAGTATTTTTGCTTCCTCTGGAACATCTACTCCAGCAAGTGCTGCGATTGTATGAGCAGATTGACCAACAATTTTTGCATTTAGTGCACCATTAATAAGGATTGTCTTTCTAACCTTATCAATCTCGTCATCTTTAAGAATATATGCACCCCTTTTGATAAACTCTTGTCTAACCTCTTTGTAGATTGACTTATCAACAATACAAGATTGCTCTGAAGCACAAATCATACCATTATCGAATGTCTTTGAATGAATTATAGAGTTTACAGCAAGTTTGATATCTGCTGTGCTATCAATAATTGCAGGAGTGTTACCAGGACCAACACCAACTGCTGGTTTACCAGAACTATATGCTGCCTTAACCATACCTGGACCACCAGTAGCAAGGATAATATCTGCCTCTTTCATAATGTCGTTAGATAGGGCAACACTTGGCTCATCAATCCAACCGATGATATCCTCTGGAGCACCTGCCTTTACTGCTGCATCAAGTACAACTTTAGCTGCTGCGATTGTGCATTTTTTAGCTCTTGGGTGTGGTGAAAAAATAAGACCATTTCTAGTTTTTAATGCAAGAAGTGCCTTGAAGATTGCTGTTGAAGTTGGGTTGGTTGTAGGAACGATTGCAGCAATTACACCAATAGGCTCTGCAATTTTCATATAACCGTAGCCATCATCTTCCTCTAGTACTCCACAAGTTTTTGTATTTTTGTATGCATTATAAATGTATTCTGAAGCAAAGTGGTTTTTGATAACCTTATCTTCTACAATACCCATACCTGTTTCTTCTACTGCAAGTTTTGCAAGAGGGATTCTTTGCTTATTAGCAGCAAGTGCTGCCTCATAGAAAATCTTATCTACTTGCTCTTGAGTATATGTTGCATACTTCTTTTGTGCAGCTCGTACTCTACTAAGCAATTCTTGTAAGCTTTCATCACTGTTTACTATAAAATCTTTCATTATTTATCTCCTAAAAATTATTTACTATTGATTAAAAAAACACCTATATACTCTCTCCAAAATTAAGATGTTAATTTTTTAACAAGTACACTATACTATATTTCCTTTGGAATTGTCAAGTATTTAACAAGCAATTTGCTAATTATTTAACAATATTTTAGTTTATTTTGAAAGTCGACAATTTATGGATATCCTATCGCAATATTTGACAATGATAAAACACACCAGTTTAATAATTTTTTTACAAGGTCGGTTGACGTATGTAATACATATTTGCTTTATTTTACATTAAAATACCAACCAAATTGATAATTTACGGGGAGAAGTGGACATTTTTATATACAATCACACTTTTAATATGTAAATTAAGTAATGTAGATTTCTAATGTAATAATAGAATTTTGTATTCAATATATATATTATTTGAACAATTACCCTCAATATTTACAACAAAAAAAGGCTTTAGCAAATCGCTAAAACCTCTATGTTTTTATGTATTTTTATACCTATTTTTATCACTAAAAAATAGCCGATAGTCAACCTTTTAACAAACCGACTACCATTACTGCCGTGTAAATATATCAATTTTCATCATATTTAACTGCATTGATAAAGTAGATTTAACTAGCTATATTTAATATATAAATAAATTGCATAATCACAAAAATCAACCTACTAATCAAGTGCTATACTAATCTAAATAATGAATATGTCGGTAATTTATTAGTCTTATTTACTTTGTTTATCAACCAAATAATTCAAAAATTCAGTTAAGTCACTAAAAATCTTGTAAGCCTTTTGACTATTATAGCTATCTGGTTGTTGCAAGTCGGGTATTATTATTGTCTTTAGTCCTGCATCAATAGCCGACCTAGCACCTACAATTGAATCCTCTACGGCATACACACTATTTGGTTGAACAGCAAGTTTTTCGCATACTGTCAAGTACACCTCTGGATTAGGTTTTCGTGCTGAAACTTGGTCGCCACCTATTGCAACGGAAATATATTTTTTTAATCCAGTTTTAAGCAAATAACCTTTAAGATAGTTTATTTTTAAGGCTGAAGCAATAGCTATTTTGTACCCATTTTCCTTAAGGTATTTTAATAGTTCGACTGCACCTTTTTTGATAGGAATTTTGTGTGTAGCAACATAAGTAAAATAGTAAAATGAAAATAAACTATACACCCTTTTTGCCTTTTTGCTATCGTTAATTTCTTTTGCTATATATTCAATTTTGTCCTTACCATTTAGCCCTGTAATATTTAAAGCAATACTTTCAGCATCTGCAACTTTGAACTTTTTTAATGCTTTAGTACTAAATTTTAACATCAATTTTTCGGTATCGACAAGTAGTCCGTCCATATCAAATATTACAACTTTTTCCATAAATATCCTTTACTTTATAATTATATTTTTATTTATTATCTTAACATAATCTGTGTTTTATATGCATATTTTGAGATATTAACTTGCGATTATGTTATTTTGTTTATAAATTTATATATTTAATATCAACTGCATTTGTAATATTATTATACCATACATAGCAAGTATTATCCATTATTTAATGATAATTATATACAAAAAAAGAGAACAAAATTGTCCTCTTAATTAGTTGAAAAAATATAAAACATACATATAAATATAAATTATTTATTTTTCAATTTTTGCAATTAACTCAACCTCTACAAGCACATTTTTTGGTAGGGTTTTAACAGCTACACAACTTCTTGCAGGTTTTGAAATAAAGTACTTTTCGTACACCTTATTAAACTCATTAAAGTCTGCCATATCGCTTAAAAAACAGGTTGTTTTTACAACACCACTAAAATCTGTTCCAGCTTCACAAAGCACCTCTTGTAAGTTTTTGCATACCCTTTCTGCTTGGGTTACAATATCAGTTCCATCAACTTCACTTGTGCTTGGATTAATAGGTATTTGACCAGAGGTAAATAGAAAATTATCCACAACGATAGCTTGTGAATATGGACCTATTGCTTTAGGTGCTTTCTCTGTATAAATCTTATTCATAATTCCTCCTAAATTAATGAATATAATAAGTGATGTACTAAAAATTGCAAGTACAACCTTATTACATTATTAATGACTTTGTTGAAATTACCACTTATCCATTTAAGCTAGTGCAATTAATTTTGCAATTAATAATTTCAAACTAAAGTAGAAAATTACATCTTTTTAAGTACGACGCCAACCCTTTTCATATCAACTTTGCCGTTGTAGTTAGCCTTAAAGTACTTCATAACGGTAGGCATTGATTTATCCTCAAGACCTCCGATAATCTCTGCAATTTCATCATCGCTAAGTAGTTTTGGAAGATATTTTCTTACAACATTAATTTGTGTCTCTAGGCTTGCTACTTGCTCATCTCTACCAGCATTTTTGAATGCAAGTTGCTCCTCTAGTAGCTCTTTTTCTGTCTTTTGGATAAGTACATCAATATCGCTTTCGGTAAGCTCTGCACCATCTTTTCTTTTTTCGATAGTTTGTAGCATTACCTTATTAATAAGTGCATTAAGTGCATTTACTGCATCTTTATCCTTTGCTTTCATATAAACGATTTTCTCTTTTTTCAAACCTTCTAATGTCATTTTTGATTCCTCCTTATTTTTCAATCAAATTTAATATTTCTAGTGGGTCGTCCACAATAACATCTGCACCTGCTTCTTGAAGTTCCTCTTTTGTTCTAAATCCCCAAGAAACACCAACTACATAAGCATTTGCACCTTTACCAGTTTTTACATCGGTATTTGTGTCGCCAATGTAAAGCACATCTTCGCTCTTTACATCAAACATTTCCATAGCCTCAAAAACTCCTGTTGGGTCTGGTTTAGTTTTGTAACCCTCTCTTTGACCGATAATCAAATCAAAAGTACCCTTTCCAAACACTTGTTCAACAACATTTACTGCCATCTCGTGAGGTTTGTTTGAATAAACAGAAAGTTTAAGTCCCCTATTTTTTAGTTCCTTAACAAGCTCAACAATATGGTTATAAGGTTTTACAAGGTAGCAATAATCCTTTTTGAAATGCTCCATATATGTATTAAGTACATCATCATAATCTTTCATATCTAGGTGTCTGTACTCCATAGCTCTTTGTATCAACATTTTTACGCCATCGCCAGCAAAATACTTGAATAATTCTGGCTCACAAGGCTCGCCACCAACGGTAGCAAGTGCGATATTTGTAACATAAGCTAAATTTTCAAGTGTGTCTGTAAGTGTACCGTCAAGGTCAAATACACATAGTTTTTTCATTTTAGTCCTCTTTATAAAAATTATTATTACTTATTTACTTGTAATTTTAATATCAAATAGGTTATTAAGTCAATTAAAAGTTGTATAGATATACTAATATATTGTGTTATTACATAAATTATTGCTAGTTTATTAGGTAAAGCAATTAACTATAATGTTAAACAGAATAACACTATTTTGTAGCAAATATTATGTTTTTCGCATAAAAAACCACACTTTTTAATCTAATTCGCTTAAATTTACCAAAAAATAGCAGTTTTCTTGGTTTTTTGTTTGACTTAATTTTTTTAATATTGTACACTTTTTGTTGGTTATTTGTGTTTATACATAAATTTTGCTAAAACCCTGTTATTGAATAGCCTATCATCCCCCCTTTTATAGCATCAATAGCAGGTTTTTTATTTTTTAAATTATTATACACAAAAATTCGACAAGCAATATACTTTTTAGATAGCAAAATTTGTTACATTCGTGCTAAATAGCAAGTTTAACAGCATTTATATCAAAAAACACAACACCCTATAATCTATATTAGCATTACAAAAATAATAAAAAAGGACTACTTATGTAGCCCTTATTTTTTTAAATATTTATTTTACAACCTTATCAAATTCTTTATATACGGCATCGTTGATTTTTTGCATATCTTGCTTATCAACCTTTTCGACAACTCTATCAAATGTTAGCAATCCATTGATTTCATCTTCAACATCACTTACTTGAGTATATACTGCAGCAGACAAACCTTTTTTAATATTATCCTCAATATCTCGTTTATAAAGTTTTTTCAAATTCTCTAGTAGTTGCTCCTTACTCTTAAGGAACTTATATCCAAATGCCTTTTTGTGTGGAACATAATGCTTTTCGATAGGTAGTGAGTATCCACCAAACTCCGACAAAATGATACACCTATGGTCTTTTGGCAAATTAACCTTTCGCCAATAAATATGCAAACTTCTAAAATCTGCTATTCCTTGGTCTACCCAACCACTAGCGTGGTCGATAAGTCTTGTATTATCGTAGGCTTTAATTTTATCCACAACAAGTTCGCTATCAAACTGTCCCCAACCCTCATTAAAAGGTACCCATACTGCAATGGAAGGAATATTGTATAAGTGGTTTATAGTTGGTTCAATATCGTGTAGATATTCTGTTCTACCAGCAGAGTTTGTTCTGCTATAAAACCAATACTTATTATCGTTAACTTTTAGGTGAACAAGTCCTGCTGCACCCATTCTAACCATATCGTAATTACCACCACCATTTACGAAGTCTTGCCATACTATCATACCTAGTCTATCGCAATGATAATACCAACGAAGTGGCTCAATTTTGATATGTTTTCTAAGCATATTAAAGCCCATTTCCTTCATTGTTTTGATGTCGTAAATCATTGCCTCATCACTAGGTGGAGTAAGTAAACCATCTGACCAATAACCTTGGTCAAGTAGTCCATTGTTAAAATATGGTTCATTATTTAGGTTAATTCTTGGATAGCCGTTTTTATCAATTGCAATGCTAAACTTTCTCATTGCAAAATAGCTTGTAAACTTATCGCCATCGCAAGAAAACTCAATATCATATAATGTTGGTGACTCCGGTGACCAAAGTTCAATATCATCAAATTCAATTACAAGCTCATTGCCTGTAAAATCCTTTGACTGAATCTTTTTACCATTTAGGCTAACTTTTACATTTCCATATGTAATTTCTCTATTTGTAAATAGCTCAATAGCAAGTGTTTTGCTATCAATATTTGGTGTCATTTTTAGCCTTTCAACATAGTTGTTTGCCACATCTTCAAGCCAAACGGATTGCCAAATTCCACTTTGAGCAGTATAGAAGATACCACCCCTTTTTAGTCGTTGTTTTCCTCGTTGTTGAGGGAGTGTATCGGTAGGGTCAGTAACCTTTACAAGCAAGGTGTTTTTGTCCTCGATTACATCAGTAACATCAATTACAAATGGCAAATATCCACCTTTATGTTTTGCAATTACCTTACCGTTAAGAGTAACCTCTGCGATATAGTCAACTGCATCAAAATGCAACAGAACACGGGCTTTATCTACCGATTTGGTGTAATAAAACTCTCTTTTGTAATATAACACATCATCAGGTCCTACCATTTCCTCTACGCCAGAAAGCCTTGTTTCTGGAGAAAATGGCACTAAAATTTCGCCTTTGTATTCGCCATTAAATGTAAGGTTAATATTTTTTATAGCATACTGCCAAACACCATTAAGCATAGTATAGTTATCCCTAACTAATTGAGGCCTTGGATACTCGGATAATGGACAAACTTTGTCAATTTCCTTACCAAAGGGGGTAAGTAAATTATACATTTTTAATTCTCCTTTTTAGGTGATACGACAAATACTTTTGCTTCGCATCTATCGACATCAACTACAAATTTTGTTGAACCTTGTAGGTCAACTTTTTCATTTGTCCATTGCTCTACTACCTCGTATTCTTTTGTGTCAACTAGATGAGTATAGCTATCCTTTACAAACTTATTTAGGTCAATTTTTACCTTTTTGTTGCCTAGTCCATAACCATTGAATACTGCAACTGCAAGCCTATCATTTTCAAGTGGTCTTGCAAGAATATCCACAAATCCAAGCTTGAATGGTTTTGCTGGCATACAAAGTTTATCTTGGTCGATTGCAATCAAGTTTTTGTTGGTAACAATCTTTAATGTTTCGTTATTTGTATCGACTTCGCCATTTGGAAGAAGGAACTTTCTAAGGTCATTTCCCAAAATAAGTGGAGATGCCATCATACACCACAAAGAGAAATGTGCTCTATTTTGAGTAGGTGTAAGTTTTCCGTTTCCAACCTCTAGCATATCTGGGTCGTTATATGTACCAACTCCAGCATACTTGTATAGTTTTACGGTGTGACGATATAACATCTTGATATAAAAGAACCAAGGTCTAATATCAGGTGTAGTTCTCCACAAATTGCCCGTAAATTTACCCCATTTATATGGTGCATTTTTACCCCATTCACAAATTGAATAGCCTATTGGTTTTACTTCAGTATTGTTTTCCTTTGCATAGCGATTTGTTTGTCTAATAAGTGCATCACTCATTCGCTTATACAAAATATGTGCACTATCTATTCTGGTTCCAATAGGATTGTAAATCTTGATGGTATTTGCACCCTTTTCAAGCTCAACAATTGTTTGACATCTTGTATAATCATTAAATTGATGGCAACCTGGAGTATAAATTTCGTAATAATTTTTGTCATTTACTAGAATGCTAGCATATTTATCAAATTTTAAGCCATATTTTTTTACAATCAATGTAAGTGCATATTTGCCAGCTTCTTCAACATTGACATTTTCAAAGGTCATTGAACCTTTATTTTTGTCAAGTCCCGATACATAAATACCATTTGGCATTTTTTTATCCTTCATAACCCTTGCACTACCCTCAAGATGTGCAGTATCGGCTGAAAATACATACTTCTCCTTTTCTCCTAGTGGAGCAAGGCTCATTAACGAAACAAGTGGTGCATAAGGGCTGATTGGCTCATTGTGGCAGAAATCGTACTTGAAATACTCGATTCCCCATTTTGCAAAAGTATATGCATCTCTGTCCTCATTACCCTCACTTGCTGGTAAATCTTCACAAGTAAGTGTACCATTTGATGAATAAATACCCACCTTTAGTCCCATATCATTAAGGTCCTTAACAAGTGGTGCAATATTTCTAGGGAACTTAGATAAATCTCCTTGAAGCTCTCCATTTTCGTCCCTTAAAGAAGAATGCCAGTCATCATCAAGATTGATATATTTATATCCAGCATCAATAAGTCCACTTTTTTGATACGCACGGGCAACTTCTAATATTTTTTCTTCACTTATTTTATTTCTAAAACAGTTCCAACTGCTCCAACCCATTGGGGGTGTAAGCAAAACCCCATTATTAAAAACTTCTTCTTCCCTTTCTACAAGTGGTTTTTTGAACATATTTTTCAAATAACAAAAAGGGCAAGTCTTGTTGCGATTACTCATACAATTCCTCCTTAAAACAACAATACTTTCTGTATTCAAGTTATATTCTAACATCGTTTTGTTAATTATGCTATTAAAACAACAGATTTTTATCTGTTTTTTGATAAAATAGTTTAACTTATTGCATTAAGATAATATTTAGTTTGACATTATAGAGTATTAGTATTAATATTTAAAATATATTTTATCTAAAATTAAAATATAATGAAAGCAAAATGGAGATTAGAAATGAATTTAATTGAAACTGAAAAAAAGTGGCAAAAAAAATGGGAAGAAGAAGAACTTTATAAGTTCAACAAGGATAATATCGACAAAAAATGGTATGTCCTCGAAATGTTTTCATATCCATCTGCTGCTAAACTGCATGTAGGTCATTGGTACAACTACGGTCCAAGTGATAGTTATGCAAGATTCAAGAGAATGCAAGGTTATGAGGTTTTTCAACCTATGGGCTTTGACGCATTTGGTCTTCCTGCTGAAAACTACGCAATCAAAACAGGTGTTCACCCTAAGGATAGCACCTTACAAAATATCTCAACTATGGAAGAAACACTTCGTGAAATGGGTGCAACTTTCAACTGGGAAAACGAGGTAATTACCTGTAATCCCGACTACTACAAGTGGACTCAATGGATTTTCCTTCAATTATACAAGCACGGTCTTGCTTATAGAAAGGAAGCTCCAGTAAACTGGTGTCCAAGCTGTAATACCGTTCTTGCTAACGAACAAGTTGTTGATGGCAAGTGCGAGAGATGTGGTACTGAAGTTGTTAGAAAAAATTTAACACAATGGTTCTTTAAGATTACTGACTACTCTGAGGAGTTACTTCAAGGGCTTGATACTCTTGATTGGCCAAAGAAAACAATACTTATGCAAAAGCACTGGATTGGTAAATCTACTGGTACTGAAGTAACATTTACCCTTACCACTGGCGAAAAGTTCAATGTATTTACCACCCGTGTAGATACACTTAATGGTGTTACCTATGTTGTACTTGCTCCAGAAAATAAGCTTGTAGACAAAATCACTACACCTGAACACAAACAAGAAGTAGAAGAATACAAGGTTAATTGCTCAAAAATCAATGAGATTGAAAGATTGTCAACATCTCGTGAAAAAACTGGTGTATTTACTGGTGCTTACGCTATTAACCCAATCAACGGCGACAAAGTTCCAGTACTTGTAGCAGACTATGTACTTGCAAGTTATGGTACAGGTGCTGTTATGGGTGTTGCTGCTCACGATGACCGTGACTACATCTTTGCAAAGAAACACGATTTACCTATTGTTAGAGTAATCAAAAGCGAAAACGGCAATGATGAGCTACCATACTGCGAACCAGGTATTGTATGCAATACTCCAGGTTTTGATGGTATGACAACCGAAGAAGCAAAAGAGGCTATCACCAAAAAGCTTGAAGAAGACGGAAACGGCAAACTTGTTACAAATTATAGACTTCGTGACTGGCTTGTTTCTCGTCAAAGATATTGGGGTTGTCCAATTCCAGTAGTATATTGCGACCACTGTGGTATCGTTCCTGTTCCAGAGGAGCAACTACCTGTTGAATTACCTTACAATGTAGAGTTTAAGCCTGACGGAAAATCACCTCTTGCAAAATGCGATGAGTTTGTAAACACCGTTTGCCCAATTTGTGGTAGACCTGCAAGAAGAGAGGTTGATACCCTTGATACATTCGTATGTTCAAGCTGGTACTACCTAAGATATTGCGACCCACACAACGACAAAGAAGCATTCAACCGTGACATTGTAAACAAGATGTTACCAGTTGATAAATATATCGGTGGTGCTGAACACGCTTGTATGCACTTACTATATGCCCGTTTCTTTACAAAGGCACTTCGTGATATGGGATATCTTGACTTTGATGAACCATTTAAGAGCCTTGTTCACCAAGGTACAATTCTAGGACCTGATGGTAACAAAATGAGTAAATCAAAGGGAAATGTTGTTTCTCCTGATAAATTCGTAAAGATGTACGGTGCCGATGTATTTAGAATGTACTTGATGTTTGGATTTAGCTATGTAGATGGTGGCCCTTGGAATGAGGACGGCATCAAAGCTATCAATAAATACCTAGAAAAAGTAGAAAGGATTGTTCTTGCATCAAAAGATTACAAATACAACAATAACCCACTAGGAAAGGCTGAAAAAGAACTTAACTTTGTTCGCCATAACACAATTAAAAGTTGTATTGCTGATATGGATACATTCTCATTCAACACTGCTATCGCAAAAATTATGGAGCTTACAAATGCTATTTCTAAATATGATAACGATGTAGAAGATAAAAATGTTGTATATCAAGATACTATCAAGGATTTAATCCTATTGCTTGCACCTATTACACCACACTTTGCAGAAGAACTAAACGATGAAATGAAGTTCTACAATGGTTCAGTATTTAACCAAAAATACCCAGAGTACAACAAAAATTGCCTAGTTCTTGATGAAATTGAGCTTGCAGTTCAAATCAACAGCAAGGTTAAAACTAAGATAGTTGTTTCTTCTAGCATATCTCGTGAGGAACTTGAAAAAGTTGTACTAGAAGATGAAAAGGTTCAAGAGTTAATCGCAGGCAAAACTATCAAAAAAATAATCGCTATACCAAAAAGATTAATTAATATTGTTATAGCTTAATAAGGAGATAAAAATGTTAGATTTAAAGTATTTAACTGAACACAATGATGAAGTTTATGAAAAACTTTCTCACCGTAGTGGTGGACCATTCCCAGTACGAGAGGCAAAAGAACTTGCCCTAAAAAGAAAGGACATCATAAAGGAAGTTGAAGCACTTAAAGCACAAAAAAATGCTGTTTCAGCTCAAATCGCAGTACTAAAAAAAGAAAAGAAAGATGCTACCGAGGTTATTGCTGAAACAAAATCTCTAGGCGACAAAATTACTAGCCTAGACAATCAGTTGTCCGAAGTAGAGGAAAAACTTCAAGATGTTATGTACTCTATACCTAATGTTTTTGACGACTCTGTTCCTTACGGCAAGGATGACACAGAAAATAGAGAAGAAAGAAGATTTCTTGAGCCTACAAAATTTGACTTTGAGCCAAAAGCACACTGGGATTTAGGTGTAGACCTAGATTTATTTGACTGGCCAAGAGCTAGTAAAATTACTGGTGCTAGATTTACCGTTTACAAGGGACTTGGTGCAAAACTAGAAAGAGCCATTATGAACTTTATGCTAGATTGCCACTATGAACACGGCTATACCGAGATTTTCCCACCATTTATGGTAAACACTGCATCAATGAAAGGTACTGGTCAATTACCAAAGTTCGCAGAAGATATGTACCATATTGAAAATACTGACTACTATCTTATACCAACTGCCGAAGTTCCAGTTACTAACCTACACCGTGATGATATCCTAGACAAAAAGGATTTACCAATCAAGTATTGTGCTTACACTGCTTGCTTTAGAGGTGAGGCTGGTTCAGCTGGTAGAGATACAAGAGGACTTATTCGTCAACACCAATTCAACAAGGTAGAGCTAGTTAAGTTTGCAAACCCTGAAAACAGCTACGAGGAACTAGAAAAACTAACTAACGATGCAGAATACATTTTGCAACAACTAAAGCTACCATATCGTGTTGTAACACTTTGTAGTGGCGATGTAGGATTCTCTAGTGCTAAAACATACGATATCGAGGTTTGGATGCCAAGTTATGGTAGATATGTAGAAATTAGCTCTTGCTCTAACTTTGAAGATTTCCAAGCAAGGCGTGCAAATATTAAGTTTAGAGATGACGACGGCAAATTGAAGTTAGTTCACACCCTAAATGGTAGTGGTCTTGCAATCGGTAGAACAACTGCTGCAATATTAGAAAATTACCAAAATGCAGATGGTACAGTTACTATCCCAGAGGTATTAAGAAAATATATGCCAGTAGACAAAATCACAAAATAATTATTAAAAAATTAAGGAGTTACATCTGTAGCTCCTTTTTTTGTACCATTTTTAATTTGCTTTAGTCTTACTTTTCTACTTCTATACACTATTTAACCCTTATATTTCTCCCCGTAAATCACCTTAAAAATATTTGTTATTACTTATCCAATATGTTATATACAACGCTATAAGGTCATTTGGTGTATTTAATATATGGATTGTTAATATTAACATAATCAATATAATCTATTACTAAATATATTGTATCCACAAATTATTATCGTGTTAATCAGTAACTTGATACTAATATTAATATTTACAATTAAACTCCCCTATTAACTGATTTTTTGCATTAAAAAAGAGTGGTAAAAATACCACTCTTATTTTATTTAATTTAACACTTATTACATTGTTACCATAAAGAATCTAACTAGGAATAATGCACCAATAATAAAGATTACAATATCCTTAGAGAAGAATTCGCCAGTAGCACCCTTGCCAATTGCGAAGTACTCTTTGATAGAATACTCTTTTGTGAAGAATACTTTGAATAATTTAAGTGTCATATAAGAAATCATACCAACAGCAATACCGTTAGAGATACTATATGTCAAAGGCATCATAAGTAATGTTAAGAAAGCAGGAACAGCAGTTGTTAAATCGCTGAAATCAACTTCTTTAAAGTTCTTCATCATAAGAACACCAACATAAATTAGAGCTGGAGCAGTAGCACAACCTGGAATAACAGATGCAACTGGAGATAGGAACATTGCAATAAAGAACATTAGTGCAACTACTAAAGAAGAAAGACCAGTTCTAGCACCAGCAGAAACACCTGCAGCAGACTCAACGAATGTTGTAACAGTAGATGTACCCATCATAGCACCAACAACTGTTGCAGTAGAGTCAGCCATTAAGCATTTATTTAGGTTACGAGGGTTGCCATTTTCATCTAGCATACCAGCTTCAGCAGCAGTACCTTGAAGTGTTCCAAGTGTATCAAACATATCTACAAGGCAGAATGTGATAACTAGTAAGATAGCTTGTAATACTGCACCACCTGTCCAATATTGGAAACCTTTGAACCAACCTTGAACACCAAGTTCACCAAAGTCTCTGAATGTGTCACCAGGGTTAATCATTGAAACTTGGAATGCTGCATCGTTACCGATGTTGAATAAATAATATAAACATGTTGTAGCAATAATACCAATAATGATATTACCTTTTGCTAACTTTGTTTTTGAAAGTGCTGCGATTACAAGGAAACCAAAGAATGCTGCAACAGCTGGAGCAATCTTATACCATGTAACACCACCACTAAATACATTTAGGTTAATAAGTTGAACAAATGTATATTTGTTAGCCTCAACAAGACCTGCATTCTTTAAGCCGATAAATGCGATAAATAAACCGATACCAGCTGGAATAGCCTTCTTTAAGCATGTTGGAAGAGCTTCGGTAATCTTCTTTCTAAGACCTGTTACTGACAAGAACATAAATACAAGACCAGCAACAAAAATGATTGATAGACCAGCTGCATAGCTTGCTTTGATGTCGCCACCTTCAGCAAAAATAGAACCAGCTGTACCAAAACCATTTACCATAAATGAAACAAAGAAGAATGAGTTTAAGCCCATTCCTGATGCTTGAGCAAATGGCATTTTTGCATATAGTGCCATAAGTAATGTACCAATAATAGCACCTATTGCTGTTGAGATGTAAACTGCATTCCATACTTGTTGAGCACCTGTAATTGTAGGGTCAAATTGAGTAAAGCCAACCATTTGGCTAGGGTTAACAAGCATTATGTAGCACATAGCGAAGAATGTTGTTAAGCCGCCCATTATTTCAGCTTTGATTGTTGAATTTCTTGCAGAAATCTCAAAGAAATTGTCCAACTTTTGTGAAAACTTCATAATAAAAAACTCCTTTAATATAATAAAATAAACATATTTATATTATAACAAATTAATATTATATTAGCAAATAATAAACTATTTATCTTTTTGCTATTACTTAATAATATACTATTTCAATATTGCATAACTAATAGTTATATCAATATTAAAATTTTTGCCATAAAACTCTCATTTATTGATGTTTACAGACAAATTAATATAGTATATCTAATATAATTACATTATTTGCCAATAAATTTTCCCACCTTTAGTTAATAAAATTTCTCTTTATAGTTTTTTTGCTTTATTAAATTAATTAAAATTTGGATATCTTACATTTATTCTAATTTATTACACAAACTACATTTGAGGTGAATATGAATAAACGAGTTAAAGCAGTAATTAATGAATACAAAAAAATAAAGTCTCCACTAGGTAGCTACCAAGGAAACTCCACAATGTTTAACGAACCAACACAGGATTCGGACGACCTATAAATTAGGTTTAATAAACTAGAAAATAATATAACTTATTATTTCCTTATATAATGTATTAACTATTCTTGATTGTTGAATGATTGCATTTTGCAGTTAGCAATTTCAAGATATTAACTTAAATGTTCTATACATTATATAAAATAAAGGATAGAAATTTGGGAAATTCCAAAAATCTATCCTTTTATAATTGCTAATCTTTATATTTATCTTTCATCAATAGGAACATACTTTTCCTTTTCCTTAACACTTACATAAGCAGGACGAATAATTTTGCCTGCGTTTTGCAATTCCTCTATTCTATGAGCAGACCAACCTGCTATACGGGCGATTGCAAAAATTGGTGTGTAAAGTTTATCAGGAAGGTCAAGTATTTTATACACAAGTCCTGAATAGAAGTCAACATTCGCACTGACACCCTTGTACATTTTCCTTTTTTTAGCTATAACCTTTGGTGCAAGCTCTGCAACGGTTTGATATAGCTTGTAGTCCTCTTGCATACCCTTTGCATCGGCTAACTTTTTAACATAAGTTTTAAGTATTTCTGCCCTTGGGTCGCTTGTAGAATATACTGCATGTCCCATACCATAAATTAGTCCAGCATTATCAAAAGCCTGTTTATCTAACAATTTCTCAAGATAAACCTCGATTTCTGCTACATTAGTGGTATCTATACTCTTTTTCATATCCTCAAACATTTGTACAACTTTGATGTTTGCACCACCGTGTTTTGGTCCTTTTAGCGAACCTAGTGCAGCAGCAATAGCAGAATATGTATCGGTTCCTGAAGAGCTAACTACATGGGTAGTAAATGTTGAATTGTTACCACCACCATGCTCTGCATGAAGTACAAGCGCCACATCAAGAACAGTTGCTTCAAGCTCGGTAAATTCGCCATCATCACGAAGCATATATAAAATATTTTCTGCCGTATCATACTCTGGTTTTGGATAGTGGATAATCAAACTTTTTTCATTATTGTAATGCTCGTATGAATGGTACGCATACACTCCAAACAATGGGAATTGTGCAATAAGTTTTAAGCATTGTCTCATTACATTTTCGGTGCTAGTATCATCGGGATTGTCATCGTACGAATACATAGCAAGCACACATCTGCTTATAGAGTTCATAAGATTTTGAGCTGGTGCTTTAAGAATAATATCTCTAACAAAAGCCTTTGGTAATCCACGATACTCAAATAGCTCCTTTTTGAACTCCTCAAGTTCAGCCTTGGTTGGAAGTTTACCCACTAAAAGCAAGTAAACAACCTCCTCAAAACCATGTCTATTTTCACTTACAAAACCCGATACAATGTCGTTAATATTAACACCTCTATAATATAGTTCTCCATTGCAAGGGATTTTGTTTCCAAACTCATCAACTTCTTTTGCCTTGATATAAGATATTTCCGTAAGTCCAGCTACAACTCCGTTACCGTTCACATCACGAAGTCCCTTTTTTACATCGTGAACTGCATAAAGCGACTGGTCAATTAAGTTGCTACTATCTGAAATGCTAGCTAGTTTTTTGATATATGGTGTTATTTCTGAATAATCCTTCATACTCCTCCTAGTTTAATCTTATCTCAATTATAAATATGCTATATTTTTGTTACCTCTACTCCCTCTTTAGTATCCTTAATTTGATAGCCTAAAGCAGTAATTTCATTTCTATATTTGTCGGCATTTGCCCAATCTTTATTAGCCTTTGCCTCTTTTCTTAACTCAATGAGTTTTTGAACTTCCTCTGGAACATCTGCAAGTGTTTGTGGAGCTGGCTTGTATTCATCAAGTCTTAATCCAAATACCTTATCCATTTCAATAGCAAGATTATAAATATCCTTGCTCTTTGGCTCCTTAACTGCCTTCCAAAGTACACCCAAAGCAAGTGGTAAATTTAGGTCGTCATCAATAGCCTCCCTAAACTCGTTTAAGTATCCATCAATTACTTCCTTATCGGTTACAGCATTGCTATTTTTGTGTGCATAAACTTGTTGAAGCAATCTGTTGTATGAGGTTTTAGCACCGTCCATACCCTCAAAAGTAAAGTTAAGTTTGTTTCTATAATGAGCATTCAAGCAGAAATATCTATAAACAAGTGGTTCATAGCCTTTCTTCTCTAGGTCAGAAACAGTATAAACATTGCCCAAAGATTTACTCATTTTGCCATTATTAACAAGCATAAATTCGCCGTGGCACCAGTAGTTTACACTCTTTTTGCCCGTGATTGCCTCATTTTGAGCAATTTCGTTTTCGTGGTGAACTGGAATATGGTCTACACCACCAGTATGAATATCAAAGTGTTGTCCAAGATACTTAATACTCATTGTAGAACACTCGATATGCCAACCTGGATAACCCATTCCCCAAGGAGATGGCCATTGCATAATATGCTCCTTTGGAGCTTTTTTCCATACTGCGAAGTCGTAAGGGTTTCTCTTTTCTGGGTTTACCTCTACTCTTGCACCAGCGATTTGCTCATCAAGATTTAGTCTTGATAATTGACCGTAGTTTTTGAACTTTGAAATGTCGTAGTAGATACCATCACTTGTTTCATAAGCATAACCAAGCTCAATAAGTTTTTCTACATACTTAATCATATCGTCGATATGTTCGGTAGCCTTTGCAATAATTTCTGGCTTGCCGATATTCAACTTTTGCAAGTCGTCAAAAAATACATTTGTATAGTATTCAGCTATTTCCCAAGGAGTTTTTTTCTCCTTTTTAGCTGCCTTTTCCATTTTATCCTCACCCTCATCGGCATCAGATTGAAGATGTCCAACATCGGTGATATTCATTACACCCTTAATTTTAAATCCGTCGTACTTAAGTACTCTGCGAAGTAAGTCCATAAATATATAGGTTCTCATATTACCGATATGAGCGTAACTATATACTGTTGGTCCACAAGAATACATTGTGACCTTTTTTTCATTAAGTGGTACAAATTCTTCTTTTTTTCTTGTAAGCGTGTTGTAAAGATTTAGCATTTTCTCTCCTTTATATAAAAAAACTCGCCCTATAAGGACGAGTAAATCGTGGTTCCACCTTAATTTTTTCTCATTAAAACTTTTACGGCAGTCAACGGGATAGCATTTCCTCAATCCAGCTAGTTAGTCGCACTTTCAATAGTGGTTTGTAGCAGTTCCACCAAACCTGCTCTCTCTATACAAACTCCCTATTTACTCTTACTAATTACGCTTTTGTATTATTATTATACAATAAATATATGTATTGTCAAGTTTTATTTTTACTATAAAATTGCTAATTATATCCTTTTTTTGTATATGCCAAACGATTTAGCCAAAAGGTTAGTCTTAAATCCCATTTTTTTGTAAAAGCTAATTGCTCTAGTATTATTTTTATCTACTCCAAGCCAAACACCCTTAATATTATCCTCTTTAAGCCTATAAAGTAAAGCTTCCATTAGCTTCGTACCATTGCCACCTCCACAATACTCTTCAAGAATATCAATATGTAAATGTGCAGGATAAAATTTACCAAGCACCCTATCAAGTAGCATTTCTAATCTTTTTAGTATATATTCCTTTTTGTCAATTTGTTTAACCTTTGGTAAATAATCTTTTGTAAAAATATCGACATATTTTTTGTAGTCTTCACTACATAAAATGTAACCCACCACAATATCATTTTCAACTAAAGCATAGCCTATACCATTATCAATATAGTAGTCGCAAAACAATAATTTTGTAACTTCTGGCTTATTCTTATATATACCACTTGCAGTTTCTACTACAATATATTCTAGCCTATCTTTATCGGCTTTACAAATTTCTCTAATTTCTGCCATTTTTCGACCTTATTATATTCGTTAAACGAACTAAATAGCTCGATTAACGAATTTTTCCCTTATAAAAAAACATTAATTTACAAAATATTTACTTATCCACAATTTATTAACTTTATCCACTATGAAAATTTCTCTCAAACGAACTAAATAGTATGTTTGACAATTATTCGATATATGATATTAGAAAAAATATCTATC
>JAHHUG010000049.1 GCA_020024085.1 Christensenellaceae bacterium
ACAATATACTATATTTGTATAAAAAAAATATTATTAGTACGACTAATGAATATGTTTGAAATAAATATGAAGCAATTATACCTATTAACCACGAATAATTACAAAACAATTAAAAAGTTAGTAAACAAACAAATTTATATATATATCAAATAGTTTATTGCTTTAACATTATCAATATGCATAAATACATTATTTTATGCAAAATTAAAAAAGCAGAAAATACCGTTTTTTATGAAAAGCTACTATTTACTTACGGATTTAACTAATCATTTAATTTCAAAAACATACTTGTTGGCATCTTTTTAATAATAAGCATTGTAATAAATCCAGTAAGCATACCCGACATACCACCTATAACAAAAAGATATGGAAGATAAATAAACACACTTGCAGAATTTGTAATAAGTGATGCCACAAAAATTTGTACTATATTGTGAAATATAGCAGATACACAAGATATCATAGTTAAGCTATTTTTACCCGTTCTAATAAGCATAATACCTACCATCAAGCTAAAAATACCTGCTGGCAAGCTGAATGCTAAAGAAAAGAAATTTCCTGAAAAAACTGCTACCAAAAAGCACCTAAGAGTAAGTACAAGCGTGGCAATTTTTCCACCAAAAACAATGTATGTAAATAGGATTACAACATTACTTAAACCTAACTTTACCATAGGTAACATCGGGATAACTGGTGGGATAAGGCTTTCGACAATACTGATAATCAAAGCAACAGCTAACATTAGTGAAATGTATGCAATTTTTCTTGAACTTAATTTTTTCATACTACTGTATCCATACCCCCCTTGCCAACTATTTCCACAACAACATTGTGTGGCAAACAAGCAATAGTTTCGCCAACTCGATGGATTTTGCCTGTATTTACGCATACTTCATTTTTGCAAGTTGCAGATTTCATATACACATAGCCGTTTTCAATGACAACAACATTTGCATTTTTTTCACCATTAATCTCAAGATTAATTACCCTATTTTCGTTTAGATTATAGGTATATTTAACAGTGCCATTAACCTTTATAATTACCTTTTCGCCACTAGGCATAAAGATAAGCATCATCATACCAACAAACATAAATAGCATAAAAATTACAATCAAAATATCAGCCTTTCTAAAATACTTTGAGGCTTTAATATTTTCTATAATGTTAGTATTATCATATTTCATTTTTATTTAATCTCGCTAAATCCTACAAGTTCAGTATCATTTAAGATAAATGGAATATTGCCTATGATTTTGTATTGTTTGCTATTTGTAACAAGTATGACAGCTTGGATTTCCTCGGTATAATTTGTGCTTATAAATTGCTCAACTTTTTCTACCGAACCCATTAAAACAAGACTAGTTGCAACAGCATCGCAAATCGCACCATTTTTACCGATAACACCAGCCATTACAATGCTATTATCTTGTATTTCTTGTGGTTTACCTGTTGAAGTATTGATAATATGATGATAGAAATCATTGCCTATTTTGTAATTTCTTTCATATACTCCACTACAAGAAACGCTAAGATTATTTAATGTGATTACACCAAAGATATTAGTCTCTTGTTCGCCATTGTCAAGTTTATTATTTTTGAAAGGATTTTCAATTCCAACCTTCCAATCCTTGTTGTAAGAGTAAACATTGCCACCTATATTTACAAGTCCATTTTTTGCAACTGAACCCTTAAAAACATTGTAGCAAAGCTCTGAAGCATAACCCTTTGCGATACCTCCAAGGTCTATCATAGCACCTAGTTTTTCATCGGCATATGGGTTATTAATAAAACAATTATCCGTTCTTGTGACCGTATTGTTTACTTTATCTACTAAAAATGTAGCATTAGCCTTATATTGTGCAATTTGCTCAGCTGAAGTAGTTTTATCTATAAATTGAATATCAGCAAATTTTTGTGCAAGCTGTTTACCTAGTTCAATATCCTTATCACTTGGAACAGTATGCTCTATTTGAGGGTTAAACTTTTCTGCTGAAAAGCCCCAAATATCAACCAAAGTATATGATGCTGGATTGTATAAACCACCTGTTCTATCAAACACATCTTTGCTTATTTCAAGTAGCTCAATCGTAAGGCTATCCACCTTGATAGGTTGATTTACTTTAGAGTGATTAATTAGGTAAATGTCGCTTGTTTCCATCTTTGGATTGACAAGTTTGTCCACTTTTGTAACAGCCTCGTATAGCTTATTGCCTACTGGTGTTTGATTGGTAATATTTGTATTGATTACCGTTTGCATTGACAAACCACCAAATATAATATTTGTGTACCTTTTGTCTACCGGCAATCCCAAATATAAACCTAATATTACTGCAAGTATAACTATCGTTACTGCTATTACTGTTATTTGTTTTTTCTTTGTTTTATCCATAATTTGATTATATAATATTACATATTTTTTGGCAAATAATTTATTAATGTATATACATCAATATATAAATAATAGATATTATACTTTTAATGTTAATAAATATTTCTTTGTTTCCTTTGGTATTTTATAGCTTTCTTGAGCCTTTTGGATAGCCTTATTTACAACAAAATTTGATAGCTTACCACTCGTTAAAAGCTCTACTCCTTTAGTATAATACTTTGCTAAAATCTCTGCAATCAGCCACGATAAAGCCATATTGATATAGTACTTGTCAGAGTGGATATTTTGGGCAATTAACACAACCTTATCTATGTACTCATCGGTAAGAAAATACCTCATTAAAACAACCAACACTGCCCTAGTTAAATACTCATTATTGTAATCAATTTTGCCCGTAAATGCATCAAAAACTACACTTTTATTGTTAATATTATTAAAATCCTTTACCCCTTGGAACACGGTGTCAACAGTTTCCCAACTATTTGCATATTGAAGATAGTCGAAGTACAAATCAAGTTTATTCGTAATTGTATTTTTTGAATAACCTATTGCAAAACCGTATAGCAAAATCTCCTCTCGATATTCAAGTAATTTTGTTTGAAAATATTCCACATCATTAGAGAGTTTTTTTGCAAGTTGCCTAAGAATTGGAACTCGAACACCTATAAAATATTTTTTATCAACATTATTGACTAAACTTGAGGTAAAATCTCGATACCCCTCATCAGCTATACTAAATAAATATTTGCGAACTTCAGAACCTAACATATTAACCTCTACAACATTATATCATACAAACTACTTTAAAATAGGAAAACGGATATTTTAATCCGTTTATTACAAAATATTTAATTCTATTATAACTTAAAAATACAAAATATACAAAAATTGTTGCATAAATGTACTTTATCTACCGAAATACTTTAACATTTCATATTTGATATTATTAACTTCTTTGGATAATTCAACAAAAGTGTCGTAATTTTCCTTTAATCTTAAGTATTGTTTCTTCAATTTTGAGTGATACTTAAAACAATTTTCATAGCAAAAACATAAAGAGCCTTTATGCACCCAGTACACACGAAGGTCGTTTAGCATAAACAACAAATCGTAATCTTTTTTGGATAAAAACGGTTTCCTATCGCTATTATCCAGCCTTTCAAGTTCAGCTAGAACATGACCTAAGGTTTCCTCTTTGATATAATCATAATTCTTATCAAAATTGCCCTCAAGCATACAAGCGTACATTATTTTGACATCATTTTCTATTTGTTGGCAAAGCGTAATGGTTTTACCAAGTAGCAAATTAAAATTGTTCTCTGTTAGCATAATACTCCTCTACTTATTATACAACAAAATTTATTTTTTACAATAAAATCTAAAAATCTAATAAAAAAAAGGATAAGACTTAATCTTATCCTTTTGGTGCCGGAGGGCGGACATTAACCAAAGCGAAACAACCTTTTTTTATAATCACAAAAATATTAATATAGTTAAATACAAAATAATTTATCACATAATGCAAAGCCTGGCTTTCCTTAAGAACACTTGGCCAAGTATCTTAACATCACTAAACACTGACTTAATTCTTTATTAAATATTGCTATATCTTTTTACAAGTATTCTATATAATGCAATGATATAGGATACTATCGTGCCAAAAAACGAAGGCCCGGAGAACCGGGCCTTTTATTGTTGCTGGAGCAACATGTTTTATCATATTGTTTATTTTATTAAATATGTAAAAAAATTATAAATATATTTGTTTAGGAGAAAATGAGGTTAGAATTAAACTTTGAAATGTGCGAATTGGGGACAACTCAACTGAGTTTTCCCCTATTCCCCCTTTCAGAGTTTATGATTGTAATGTCAATGTATTTTCTTCATTAATTAAATCATTAACTTCAGTTTTCATTGACTTAGTATTTGCCCAGCAACAATCTTTTAACATTATATCTTTGTTTACAACCGGAGAAAGTTCACTACAAGCATAAGTATCATAGTAAAATAACATTTTCCTTGAGATAGTAAACCTCATTACCCTTGTAGAACCTTCTATTGCTTCAGTAGAGCCAGTTACATAACACTTAAAGGTAATAAACCCAATAGTGTTATTTAATCGATTTAGACGGCTTAATTTGTCAAATGCTTTTAGTGGACAACCGTTAGGATACTTTATTTGATAATAAAACTTATAGAATCGATATAACTTGTCAATCAAAAAAGGCTTACAGGTTTCTGATTTCTTCGATATTTGTTTATTAAAATGAACTCGCCTTCGCCACAATATCGATACTTGATTACAATCCTGCTCTGTTGCATGAATATCGAAGGACCACTGCCTTTCGAGTCGCGCAATTAAATCAATAGGCTTAGTTTTCTCAGATGTGTGCGACCAGTCGACACCGTAGTCTTTTCCAATCTCGTCCTTCAAAAGAATCGAATAAATCGGCAAAGGTAATTTTTGTTCTATATGATTATTAGTTAAATGATAGCAAATTCTACCGTATCTATCTTTGATTTTAATGTTTGAAAACAAACATGGTATATATTCATTTTCATTTTCTTTATAAAAGTTATATGCCGACTCTACTTTCTTCCAGCGAAGCATTTTGTCACTATCATCGTCGTAGAACTTCGATACAATCTTCTTTAGCCAATATTCGTATTGCAGTTCTTGCCACCGAAGAATTGATAAAAACGAACAAAGGTACACCTCTGTTCTTGTCTTACCCGTTCCTGGCACACCGCATGTTATGGTTAAATAGTCGTCTTTGCCTACGGCTCTAACGCTTCGTATAACCTTAATAAACTTTGGGAATATACGAAGATGTTTAAATAGCTGATACAAAGCAATTATACTAACCGATACCATAAGTGCTATTGAAATTGGTTGTATTAAGTCTAATGTGAAGTACATGATTACAAATAGCACTATATTTAGTATCGATATAATAAATGGTGTAAAATAGTACAAATATGTTTCTTTAAAAACATATAAAAAATTCTTAATCATTATGCTACCTTTAGCTTTCTAACATTCTTTTTTAGAATTTTTCGTTTATCGAAAAACAGATATTTATCTGTTACTTTTTCAAGAATACCAACAATTGACTTGATATATACATCGTAACTACGAGAGTATATATCCTTGCCATTTATATCTTTTAGAATTTTTCCATTTTCATCAAGAATTGGTATTTTATTTTCAACATAGCTAACAAAATTAATGATATATTTTTGACCAATTTTTAGATTATTAATATCAGCCATAGTACACCTCTATTTACCTTTTACCCATCGAATAAATCGAAGGGTTAATCCTATAACAAAACCTGCACCGACTACACTTGCCAAAACTATTGCAAATATCTTCCATTCTTTATTATTCTGACTAAAATGATTTGTAATTTTCAACCCTAAATCTTGCCACCATTTGCAGAAGTTGTTCCAGTTTTTTACAATAGGAGAAGGTTCGGGTTCAGGAATAACATCAGGTGCTTCTGGGTCAGGTATAACCACTGGTAAATCAGCTTTTAACACCGGGCTTAAGTAATGCTGATTTTTTGAAACAGTCCATGTAGTAAAGTCAATCATGTTATATGTTCTGCCTGGGCCATAGCCTAGGTCCCAAGGATACAATACCTTTTCCTCGGTCCAACCTATGATATCATAGCTTTTACCTTGGAACTCCAAAGTCTTTGGTAGTACAGAGGAGTCTAAGGTTTGACCATAATCAGAATATAAAAGAGTTTGACTTTTATTTGTTTTTACAACAATTCTACTTTGATTTTTTTCAGTAACAATGTATAAATCATTAGTACTGTTTTTTAGCAAGCTTGTAGGAGCTTGAAGTAATGTTGTGTTATTTCTTTCTTTCGACACCCCTAAAAACCTACAACTTCCACCATAATCTTCGTTATACATTTTCTCGATGCCAGCTAATACTTTTTCAGTTATTAAGCTACATGGCATGTACGATATCATGTTATATCTAGGTGGTGTTTTGCCTTCTTCAATTCGTTTAATTATTTCAGATGTAGATAGGTTATTAAAAATTGTATCTTCAGCTAAAAACACTCGAATACAAGCACTCTTGTTATACTCTGCAACTTGGTTGTGCTCGATTTTGTGGTCGGGATAAAAACTATTAGTATAATCTTTATTAGCTTCACAAACAGCATTGATTGTAAAGTCTGTGTCAGTGCCGTTTTCTAAAATGCTATTTTCGAAAGGAATGCAAAAAGAAATGAGCTCGTCTAAAATAACATCGCCATTACTTGCATTAACCTTTTTGTAGTATTTGGTAACATAGCTATCATTTTCAAATGGTACATTTGATTCGCCAAAACTTTTATGAGTAATATCGACACATCGCAAGTTCAAGTCGTTGATTAAGAAGTCCATATCATTTCTTGACAAAATCAAGCGATAATACCTATCATCTTCGTTCATAGTTTTGATTTTATAAACATTGAGCGGGATTTTAATTTGCTTATCCACCGGATAGTTAGAACCCTTAACCGCCACATTTATTGTTAAATTAATTGTTTTTTTCTCGGCTAATTTTTGAGGAACCAATTCATCGTATTTATCAGCATAAGCAGTATAGCTCATCATTTTATTATAAAAATATCGTGCAAGCTCAACTTGTCCCCAAGACTCAAGCATTTGGAAAGTTGGGTTATATCTTTTTTCAATATACTTCAAATATGCTCTATAACTATCCCATTTTAGAGTTTTGTAAGCCGGGATATATGAAAAACTTTTCCAATCCCATTTATCGTGCTCCTGGTCGCGAACTTGATAAGAATAAGGAGCATTGATCTCTGCCGCAGACATTATTCCATTTTCGTTCATATAGCAGCAATACCAATCACAAAAGCTGTTGGTATCAAAATTTGGGAATAACTCCGCTAAACCGTATACACTATTTTTCAATTGGCTTTCGTTATATTCAACTTGTGGAATATCGTAAGTAGCATTATAAAAATAAGTTAAGCCATAAGGTAAGCTACTACTAGAACTGTTCTCCAATCCCAAAATTATATTATTGATATTTGTATTTTCATCGTAAAAAGACTTCACGTAGCCATGATAATATTTGCTAGAGCCAGAACCAGCAGATAAATGCAATAATCGCCCATTATATGTGCTATCTTTTATGTTTAAATCGCGTGATTCTGTAAAAACATTCTGGTCAACACCATAATTATCTCTATATTTCAATTCACAATTATCATTACCCATATTGATTCTAAGTAGTGAAGATAACTTCATATGTTTTGGTAGATTTACTATTTTTGCTATAGAATCTTCAACTAAATCAAGATTTAAATCTAGTTTAAAACAATTGTACCTAAAATCAGAATCCACACAAGGAGTTAAGTTTTCCTTATAATTTATATAATGAACTTCATTATTTGGCAATGAAATACATACCTTAAATTCATAACTCATACTATCCTTACTCGGTTTTGTAAAAACATTTTCAAAATTATGTTGTATCGTTTTAGCAGAAGCAGTAGTTCTAGTTGGATATACAAAGCATACACAAAGTGTGATTATCATTAAGATAGTCATTATTGATATAATAAGCTTTTGTTTTTTGTTTGTTTTATTTTTCATAATTAAATCTATCATAAGCACCTCAATTTCTAAACATCTTAATTCCTTTAGCCACAAAGTAACATATAATGACAAATGCAACTAAACAAAGTAAGCCGACAATTACCCAACCAACTATGGTTAATAATTGAAGCAATGTACTACCAGCTTGTGTTGATGTAAACCAGTTGACAATATTTATTTTGAACATATCCCAACCGCTTAATCTAACACTTGGGTCCTCTCCTTCAGGTAAAGTTACGATTGATGTATCAGTAATGATAGCATTTAGGGTAATATCTCCTGTTGGAATAAAGTTATCCTGGTTAATTGCCGAATACTTATAGCCTTTTACATAACTAGCTTGCCAAGGGTATATCACTTCTTCGGTAGTCCAGCCTTCGATGTTATAAACGGTACCATTGTACTTGTAGGTTGTACCTACTTGAGTAAAATCAACGGTGGCACCTTTTACAACTGCAAGCTTATTAGTACTGGATTCGACATTAAAAGTTATATAATAATAATCGGCTGCTGCTGATGTAACTAACTTATTACTTATTGAAGCTTCAGCTAGTTCTGATTCTATAACTGGCCTTTGGGCCTCAGAATGTTCAACAAAGCCAATTACAAACCCACCAGTTATCAAAAGTACAATCAAGATAGCTGCAAGGCTTATAAGTATAATGTTTTGTTTCTTTTCAAACTCTGACATTTTATCACCTGTATTTTCTTTTTTTGTCGTAAATGTTATCAATCAATTTTTGCAACATTTCGTAAACTCTGATAAGTTCTTTATCAATTTTACTAGCTTGAGTATGTAGCAAGATACTTTTCATTGAGTTTGCACTATTTATTGAATGTATTTCGCAAAAAGCTTTTAATTCTGAACGAATCGACTCCACCGATTCACACATACTGTTTGCAGAGTTTTCTAACTCCTCATTTACTTTTTGCTCAAGTTCTGTTGTTTCATTTTTCTTCATATTAAATCCTCCTAATTAAATCAATTCTATTTAGCTTCCCGGTTTCGCCGGAACAAAAACTTAAACCACTATCATATGCTTTCTGCCATGATTGATTTTGAAGTAAAATATTCAATGATAAATTTTCAAAATAAAGTTTATAAACGAACATAACTACACCCCTTTAATAAAAATCAAACGAATCCATATCAGATAAAATATTTTCAATCTCCCCTGAAGAATAGGTTCGTGTAAAAATATTATCTTTAGATTTATTTGGGTTAAAATTGTTATAATATCCCGATACGATTTTATCGTAAAGAGAAATAATCTTTGATGTGTGAAAAACAGTTTGACATAAGAATTCACTTTGCTGATATGCTTTTATCAGCTTTTCTAATGATAGAGTGCTGTTAAAAGCACAATCAATAACTAGCGAGGGCAGAATAGTTTTGAGGGGTTCCCAACCTTCTCTATTCTCTCTTTTTATAATATTTATATCTTTATTATTAATTATATATTTATTATTCACGGGAGTTTTATCCCGTGGATTTTTCTCCCGTGGATTTTTCTCCCGTGGATTTGGTAAAAAATTTTGAGGACTTAAATCCTCGCTTTTTTTAATTTCAGCGGTAGTTTTATCCCGTTGATTTTGTGCTAAATTAATTGTTTTTTTGATATTTTCTTGCTTTGTTGCCGTATTTTCAGCTTGATTTTTATCCTTCTGATTTTTCACTGTATTATCAACGGTACTTTTATACCCTTGATTTTTCTCGCCTAGTAGTTTTTCATAGTTTGGGCCATATGCATAAAATGAAGCGAAGCCCTTTTGTTTACCTTTCAGCTCCTCGCAGTTATTTACTTTTTTATGAACTAATACTTCGGCATCAACTAAACGCCTTATAATTGATTTTCTAAACTGCTCTGGCTTGATATTAAGTATTTTATAATCATTGATAAATTTGCCACCATTTACCCAGTAATAGATGTCATTGCCATCTTTTAACGTAATCATAAACGGTGCAAAATCTCGAAGCCATATCAAAAAATGTAAATCAACAATTTGTAGGCCAAGTTCCACTGCAACATTTTGGTCATATCCTAAAATAGTTTT
>JAHHUG010000050.1 GCA_020024085.1 Christensenellaceae bacterium
ATATTATGCAAAAATTTTATAATATAATCTATAGATAATTGTACTTTAGTCCAATTTTGGACTTTTATTCAATTTTCTATTGACTTGATGCATAAACGGTGTTAAAATTAAAATAGTAAAATATTTTTTAGGTTAAATATGGAAGAAAATATCACAAGACAAAAGCGAAAGAAAAATAAAACCCACAAAAGCATTATGCACGCTGCTAAAACCTTATTTGATAAAAAAGGCATTGGCAATGTTACTGCTGATGAAATTAGTGAACAAGCTGATATTTCAAGAAGCACATTTTTCAATCACTTTAACTCAATAGACGACCTACTGTTTGAAATTGCAAATCAAGAAATTGAGGACTTAATTGATATTGTAAAAAAAGAAAAAAAGTCGGGACTAGAAAACATCGAATTACTGTTAAACACCCTAATTGAAGATATTTACAACTACCCTAGTTTGTCAATGTTCCTACTTACAAACAATATCCTAAATAAGAAAAACGAGTCTTGCAAACAAATAGTAGAAATTATTCGACAAGACCTAATATTTGAGGGAATGGAAAAGTTCAAAAACTTCGACCTTGATGAACTAACTGGACTTTTGCTTGGCTCAGTATTTGGACTACTTTATCAAAAATTTATTAAAGGTACACCCTTTAATGATATAGAACAACAAAAACAAACAATTTGTAAAATTTTGAAATTATTTAATTTGGAGGAGAAAGAAAATGGCTGACAATTATTCTATGACAAGAGAAACATACGAAGAAGCTGGTCCTATTAATGAGAGATTAGAGAAATTAAGAAATACTACTATCTACGACATTGATAAGAACTATTATGATAACGAAGTAATGGATTACTTCAACAACAAATGTGCAACATCAAAAGCACTTCACGAAGAGGCTGAAAAGTATATCCCAGGTGGTGTTCAACACAACCTTGCATTCAACAAACCTTTCCCTATTTGTATTCAAAAAGCTGAAGGTGCATTTATGTGGGATAAAGATGGCAATAGATACTACGACTTTCTACAAGCTGGTGGTCCTACAATTTTAGGTTCTAACTACCCTGCTGTTAAAGATGCAGTAAGAGAGCTTATCGAAACTTGTGGTCCAGTTACAGGTCTATTCCACGAGGCAGAGTTAATGCTTGCAAGAGAAATCCACAACCAAATGCCTGCTTGTGAAAAGTTTAGAATGTTAGGTTCTGGTACAGAGTCAGTTATGGCTGCAATCCGTATCTCAAGATGCTACACTCACAACAAGAGAGTTATCAAAATTGGTGGTGGCTATCATGGTTGGTCAGACCAAATGGTATACGGACTTAAGATTCCAGGTTCAAGATTCTTCCTTGAGTCTCATGGTATTCCTAATGGCTGTTTTGGTACAACTGATGAGGTTAAACCAAACGACCTAAATATGCTTGAAAAAATGCTAAAGAAGAACAAACTTAAGGGTGGCACAGCTTGCGTTATCGTAGAGCCAGTTGGTCCAGAATCAGGTACAAGACCTGTTGACTTCGACTATAATACAAAGGCACTAGAGCTTGCTCATAAATATGGTGCATTATTCGTATTCGATGAGGTTGTTACAGGCTTTAGAGTTGGCTTACACGGTGCTCAAGGTTTCTTCAATGTTAAACCAGACCTTACAATCTTTGGTAAAATTATTGCTGGTGGATACCCTGCTGCTGGTGGTGTTGGTGGTAGAGCTGACCTAATCAACCTAATGGCTGCTGGTGTTGCTGGTATGGCAAAGAAAGCATATGTTGGTGGTACACTTGCTGCTAACCCATTATCTGCTTATGCTGGATACTGCACAATTAAGGAAATCGAAAAGACAAATGCTTGCGAGAAAGCTGGTAAAGCTGGTGATAGACTTAAGGCTGGTTTACAACAACTTATCGACAAATACGAACTACCATTCGTTGCATACAACCAAGGTTCTATCGTTCACTTGGAGTGTACTGGTGCAATGAGTTACGACTTCTCATCTATGCACATTTTAAGCAGTGTTATCCCAATGCTTAAGAAAGAGCCTATTATGCTTTCAAGAAAAGATGTTATGGAGAGAATGGGTGCTGCTTATATGGCAAATGGTATTATTACTCTTGCAGGTTCAAGACTATACACTTCTATGGCTGATACCGATGAAATCATCGACGGTGCATTAGAGAGATTTGACAATGTATTCAAACATGTTGTTGATACAGGTCTTACAGTTACTCCTGAAAGAGCAAAGAAGAAATAAGGTATAAAAAATGAATAATCAAATTAAATCTATGTTAGATGCCCTTGAAAACTTGGTAAGAGAAAATCTTACCGAGCAAGGCAGGGACACTCTAAGTCATAGGATTAGCGATAGCGAGATGTACATCACTAAATCGGGTGTAGATTTTAAGGATATTACCGAAAACGATATCCAAAAGGTAACTATTGATGTAAATTCTACAAATAACGAGGTAAAATTACATTCTGAAATTTACACTCATAATCCAAATTGTAATGCAATTTGCCACACTCACCCATTTTACTGCGATACCATCAGTGAAACAGGCAAAAAAATACCACCTATCCTTGATGATATGGCACAAATCGTTGGTCCTAGTGCAAAGGTTGCAAAATCTACAAATTATAGCGATGTTAAAAAAGCACTTAAAAGAAGAAATTGTTGCTTAATCCAAAATGATGGTATTATCGCAACAACAAGAACTCTTAATGAGTGCGTAACTGCTTGCCTAGTACTAGAAAAAGCTGGAAAATGCTTTATTGAGGGCTATGCAATCGGTACACCAAAAGCATTACCAACTTGGGAAGCTGCTATTATGCACATCGTTTACCTAAAGAAATACTCTAAGGCAAACCAAGCTAACAAACTTTCTCAAGAAAAGGAGGACTAATATGACAGAACAAGAAAAAAGAGAACTTATAATTGCTACTGGTATTAGAATGCTTGAGGAAAACCTAGTACAAGGTACTTGGGGCAACATCTCAATGAGAATAGATGAAACACATATGCTATGCACTCCAAGTGGACTAGACTACAAGGACTTAACTCCAGAGGATATTCCCGTAGTTTATATCAATACTTTAGAGTGGACAGGTGGAAAAAAGCCAACCAGTGAAAAGAAGCTACACGCTGCAATTTATAAAGAAAGACCAAATGTAACTGCTGTTTTACATAGCCACCCACTAAACTGCTCTGTTATTGCTTGTGCAAAGGAGATTGTTCCTGTAATGAGTGAAGAAATGAGAGAGCTTGTTGGTGGTTCTATCAAAACTGCCGAGTACGGTATCCCAGGTACAAAAACTATGGCAAATAATACAATGGTTGCACTAAAGGACAGAAACGGATCTTTACTTGCTCACCACGGTGCTGTTTCTTGTGGCGAAGATATGGAAACTGCTTTTAATACACTAAAATGTATGGAAAACTCTAGCCATGATTACATTGTAAAATCAGCTATGGAAGAGCTTGGCGAAACAAAACAAACAAAAGATGTAACAAAGAGATTATTTCTCAAAAAGATTAATGGTTAATCACTAAAATGCATTAAAAAAAGAGGTAGAAATACCTCTTTTTTTAATTGCAATTTTTAATTATAAATTTTACAAATACAATAATAAAGTAAATATTAACATAAACGCTAGTTTATACAATCATTTTAATACTTAAAATAATATATTCGGTTAAATTAGTAAATTTATAAGTTTCTCAAAAATAAAAAAACACTAGCTAAATATAAAAAAAAATAGCCAGTGCTTATAATATTATATATTAAATTATATTTACTAAATTGTTTACAAAACTAATACTGTTTTATCAAATAGATACTTAACACAAAAGGATAAAAACCTATTTAGTTGCATAAATTGTAAGCCAATAATTTGTTGGGTGCATCATTACAAATACATCACTAAAGCCACAATCATTAAGGTATATTTCAAGTTGCTCTGGAGAATATATGTTGAAGTCTACATCAAACAATGTCTTTAGGTTGTCGTTATACTCTCTCCTCTCCTCACAAGCATATGTCTCAACAATAATGCAAAAAGTACCACCCTTTTTAAGTACTCTGTGTATCTCATGGAAGCAAGCAAGTATATCGTGCCAAAAATAAACTGTTTCAACAGCTGTTACAATGTTAAACTGGTTATTATCAAATGGAAGACTTCTTGCATCAGCCTCAACCACCTCAAGTCTACCCGAATTGTACATTTCGTAGTTGAAATTTTTGCTAGCCTTAACTGAAACGGGAGAAATATCAACACCTTTTACAAACCTTGCCATTTTACCTAGCATACTTATTGTAAGTCCACCACCACAGCCGATATCAAGAGCAACATCGCTACAACAAATATTAAGGTTATCAAGTCCCCATTCAGTCAATTCCTTGTGATGAGTATTCATGTGAGTAGTTAATCTTTCGCCTTCTTCTCCATTAGGATTTGCAAATTGATTTTTGTTAAATTCTTCCATATATACCTCTATTACAATAGTAATATTTACATCTAGTAAGAAACTGTCAATCGAGCTAAATAGTTCGTTTACAGCAATTTTTACATAAAATATTGCACATTTATTCTATTGAATATCATAAAATAAAAAATAGATACATTTAGTTAAATTTATATAAAACATTATCATATTAAAAAAGTTGTCAATCGAGCTAAATAGCTCGTTTACAGCAATATCTTTTATATATTTATTTTATATATTCTTTGTTTTATATACAATATATCTTACCAATATTTTTTATATCTAATTTATATTATAACACAAAACAATAAAATTATTTTGTTTACTTTTGATAGTTTTGATTATTGTATTTTTCAATAAGTTTTTCTGCAACCTTAATACCATCAACAGCTGCCGACATAATACCCCCAGCATAACCTGCACCCTCTCCACAAGGATACAAGCCCAAAATATTACTTTCGTAGTCGCAATTACGGACAATTCGAACGGGAGAACTTGTCCTTGTTTCCACACCTAGCATTACTGCATCAGCCCTTGAAAAGCCTTTCATTTTTTTGTCGAACTCTAGTATTCCTTGCTTTAGACTTTTGGTTGCAAAATCTGGCAAACAATTTTTTAATTCTGCAAATTGATACTCGGGGGTAGGGATAACTTCACCAAGTTTTGTAGTAGGCTTATCCATAATAAAATCTCCTACAAGTTGGCAAGGCACAAGAAAATTATCAGTAAGTTCATAAGCTAATTTCTCATACTTTCGTTGAAACTCAACACCAGCAAGAACATCGTTTGAATGGAAATCGCTAGGAACAACATTTACAAGTACTGCCGAGTTAGAATTTCTACTCATTCTGGAATAATTACTCATACCATTTGTAACAAGATAACCTTGCTCACTACTAGCATTTACCACTTCGCCACCAGGACACATACAAAATGTGTACACACTTCTACCATTATCCAAATGACAGCTAAGTTTGTAGTCGGCAGTAGGCAAAATTTCGTTATTTTCGCAATAATTATTAGCTAAATTACCAGTTAAACTGCTGTATTTTTTTACCAAATCCTCTCCATACTGAATAGCATTAATAAATTCTCTTGGGTGCTCAATACGGATACCGATTGAAAAAGGTTTTTGCTCCATATTTGCACCAATGCTATCAAGAGTATAAAAAATATCCCTTGCAGAATGACCAGTAGCAAGGATAACATCACTTGCTTGCAACATCAACTCATTGCCGTTATTATCCACCTTTAAGGCAGTAATTTTGCCATCTTCAAGGATAAAATCGGTTACTTTGTGGTTAAAAAGCACTTTTCCACCAAGTCTAATAATCTCGTTACGAATATTCGGTATTATTTCAAGCAGTTTATCCGTTCCAATATGTGGCTTATTAAGGTAAAGTATATCCTCGGTCGCACCGAACTTATGGAACACCTCTTTTACAAAATTGTTTCGATAATCCTTTGTCAATGTGTTTAGCTTGCCATCGCTGAATGTACCTGCACCACCCTCGCCAAATTGAATATTACTATCAGCATCAAGTACACGGTTTTTCCTAAAATTTAGTACTTTTTGGTATCTAATTTCAGCCGAATCCCCTCTTTCAAGGATAATCGGTTTAAGCCCTGCCGATGCTAAAATCAGTCCTGCAAATAGTCCTGCTGGTCCACTACCAACAATGATAGGTTGAACTATTGGGATATTATTACATACGGGCATAATATAGCTAGGTTTTTCCTCGTAAAGCTCAATTTTGCCACGGGCGATATATTTACTTATAGTATTTTTAGCCTTTTTAAGCTCATTTATCAAGGCTTGTTCAGTTAGACTGTCAGTCGCAATACACTTTTTATCGGTTGTACTTTTATTTACTATATCGGTCACACTTTCATTCGTATTGTCTACACTAATTTCTAGTGTACTATGCTTTTTGCTGATACTTGTTGGTGCAACTTTCGCACTGGTATTACGACGAAGCAAAAAATCCCTGTCTACTAGGTCAAAAACGATAGTAGCAAGGTAATGGATTTGTTTTTTTCGACTATCAAGTGACAACTTAAGTAGCCTAAAATTAGCCACTAAACAAGGGCTAATTGATAAAAAAGAACCGATAGATTCTTTGATAGAGTTAGTATCAAAGCCTATCGGTAAATTAACTGTAATTTTGTACATAAATCACCTATTTATCAAGGTATTCTCCCACTTTTCTACCAGCAACAAGACCTGAAGCCATAGCAAAGTGCATATTATAGCCACCACAAATACCGTCAATATCAAGAGCTTCTCCAACAACGAATAGTCCAGAAACTACACGAGATTCAAAGGTATGTTTTGAGAAATTTTTTACATCATAACCACCACTAGCAACTTGAGCAACAGACATAGGTGGAAGACCTGTAACTTGCAACTCAAAGTTTTTGATAGTATGAGCGATATTTTTCATTACCTCATAGTCGGCATGAGTATGTACATTGTAGCCAGCTTGAGCGATAATGTTAAGTGCAATATTTTTGTGGAACAAGCCAACAAAGATATTTTCAAGGTTGTCGGAATCCTTAACTATATTGTTACGAGAAAGCAATTTTTCAAGAACTTCCCTCTCCTTATACTCTGGCATAAAGTCAAGCACAAGTTTAAAGCAGTTGTAATTTGAGTGACGGATATTACGAGCAATGTAACTAGAACAGCTAAAAGCACACACACCCGATACACCGAAATTCTTAAACAATACTTCGCCGTATTCATGATAAAGTTTTTCTCCATCGTGATAAAGCGAAATCATCACTCTTGAACGAATACCATTAAGACCTTTTAGGTAGGTCATATCGGTTTTTATAGGAAGAAGTGAAGGAATAGGCTCAATTACATTATGGTCCTTAAGGAAGTAATTTAATGGTTTTTCCATATTAGCACCAGAGCCAGTAGCCACAATTACAGCATTAGCCATAATCTCCTTACCGTCGTGAGTTTTAATAGTAAACACATTATTAGCCTTTGAAACACCAGTAACCTCGGTACCAAGTTTAAGAACGATGTTATTATACTCAAGAGCATGTCTAAACACATCAATAACTTGATGACTAGAGAAGCTATAAGGGTACATTCTATCCCCCTCGTAGCTAGACAAAAGTCCAATACTTTCGAGGAAGCTTCTAAGAATAGCGTTGTCCACACTATTAAGAGCATAAGTAACAAATTTTCTATTATTATACATTTGATAAGAGGTATCAGTCACAAGGTTTTTGTTGGAAAGATTACACCTACCATTACCGGAAGCCATAATTTTTTTACCGATACGGTCATTTTTTTCAACAATAACAACCCTTCTGCCACCCTTACTAGCAGCAATAGCGGCAGCTAAACCACTAGCTCCTCCACCTATAACTGCTACATCAAAAATTCTCATAAATTAACTCCAGATAGAACAATATATATTATATAATATATTAGCATATTATTAAATTTTTGACAAATAAAAAATTAAGTTAAAAATTTTTGTTTTAATTTGACCTAATCCATTTTGTAACAGAAAGACCGGTATAAACACCTTTATCATAAAATTTCAATGTAAAATACCATTGACTTCTATTATTTTCATCAAATTGCTCATAAAAACTTATAATAATAGCCTCGCCCGACTTGTATGCATTCCATTGAACATCGGCAAATTCTGTGTAGTTAAAAGTAGTATTGTCGTTAAAACCTTTAGCAGCTAACACCTTGTATCCATTGGAAATATCAGGGTTTTCCTCGCTAAGTTTTGTAATCAAATTAGAAACACAATTTGCATCATTTGGGTCAAGTTGACCTTTTTGGTCTAGGTTATGCCCTATTTCAACAAGCCTTGTAGAACAGTCCTCCATAATGGCAAGTTTTTGTTTGTCATTTGCCTTGTTTACAAAGTGAATACTAGTAGGCACAGTTACAGCAGCAAGTATGGCAATAATAGCCATTACAACAATTAATTCTACAAGCGTAAAACCTTTTTTCTTTTTAATCATAAAATCCCTCTTATGCAACATCAACTTTAGTTACCACGCCATTACCAAATGTATATGTGATACTTGTAGGGATATCAGCCTCCAACACACCATTAAGTATATCATTTTTACGGAAACCACCAGGGACAGTTTTTTTGATATATTGCAAACTAGATGCATCTTTTTTACCGATAATTACCACCTCAACATTATAGTAATCTTTAGTAGTATTAGTCAAATTAAACACAATTTGTGTGATATACTTTCGTGATTGAATCGTGTCAATGTCGTTATTAATTTCATATATATATACATTTTTTGTAGTATCTTTTTCAGCAAGGTTAACGATATTTTCGGTCATATTTAGGTCAAGCACATAGTTCCCTAATTGCCCCGATATATCCAAAAATACACTATCGTTAGACTCTTTAGCTTTTTCTACAAAATGCATAGTAGTTGGTACAGCAACAGCAGCAAGTATTGCGATAATTGCCATTACAACTATTAATTCAACAAGGGTAAAGCCCTTTTTCCTACACTTACTCATAAAATCCCTCTCAATCTTTATAGCCTTATTATAATATATAAATAAGCAATAGTAAATAATAAATAAAATAATAGTTAAAAAATAGACAATTAATAAAATAATATTTAAAAAAGCCTAGTACTACTAGACTTTAAGCAAACCTCTCTACAAGGAAAATCGCAGTTGGAACAATAAATGCAGCTGCCATAGAAACAAATGCTACTATTACCACAATTTTAGCAGATAGTGGACATTCTTTAAACATTTTGAACATAATTCACCTCTATAAATATTATACAATATAATGATAGATTAGTAAACTATTTTGTATTAAAAAAGGCTAACCTAAGTTAGCCTTTAGTATTTATATTCAAAACTTAATCTTTATGCCTTATAATTCAACAAGAACTATGCAACAGTAGGTTCTGCAACTACACCATTAGTAACAACAAATTTAACAGTTTTTGCAGCATTTGTTGTTGCACCACCTTCAAATAATTGGCTAGCAGTAAATGCACCACTAAGTGTTTTTTCCCTTACAAGACCAGGTTTTTTAACATCATTTCCAGCTGTAATTACACAATTAATTACATATGCATCCTTACCATCTTGTTGAACAAACTTCAATTCAATAGTTGCAATCTTCTTTAAGTTTGGAAGTAAAGCTGTATCGGCATTTAATGCTGCAGTTAACTTGTTATTAGCAGTAGCATCAATTGCAAGATTTCCATCTACCAACATTACACCAATAGCATCACTAATTTGAGAATGGATACCAATTTCAGTCTCTGTATTTGAAACATTTGCTTTATCTACAAAGTGCATTGTTGTAGGAACTGCAACGGCTGCCAAAATTGCGATGATAGCAATAACAACGATTAACTCAACAAGTGTAAAACCTTTTTTTCTATTTTTTTTGTTCATAATCTCCTCCTATAGTACAATATTTTGTACATATATTTTATAACTTAATTTTATAACTTAAATAACTCAATGTCAATAATAA
>JAHHUG010000051.1 GCA_020024085.1 Christensenellaceae bacterium
ATATTCAAAGCGAGTAAGATAATTTGGCAGAATTTAGTAATTTTATTTCTATTAGATATGATGTGTCTAATATAAATATAGTTATGAGTATTATATAATGCTGTTTTGTTCTCATTGGGTGACAATTATAGTAAATTTTGTATTAAAATCATCTTGTATCATAGAATGTTCAAATTAAAATTATATAAAATTTTTATAAATATAAGAAAATAATTTGACAAACTTTTGTATTTAATTATATAATACCAACGAAGGTGAAATAAACTTCATATTTTTTACGAGTTTAGTTCGCATAGACTAACTTTATAAATACTTAGTAGATTGTATTTTTATATGCAATTAATAAGGTATTTATATTGTTACTTGGAGGGATTATGGAACAGGACAAAGAAATTGCAATAGTGTCGGTAATGATTAAAATGTATTGCAAACACTATCACCATACAAAAGGTGAATTATGTGATGAATGTAATGAACTACTAGAGTATGTAAAGTTTAGAAGGTCAAAATGTCCCTTTGGTGACAACAAAACATTTTGTTCCAACTGCAAGGTTCATTGTTATAAGCCAGAGATGAGGGAAAGAATTAGAAAGGTTATGAGATATTCTGGACCACGAATATTTTTTATTCATCCAGTTATTGCAACAAAACATGTAGTAGAAAGTATCAAAGTTAAAAGATTAAATAAAAAGGGTAAATAGGATGTTAGATAAAGATTTATTAAAATTATTAGGACCAAATAAAAAGTATGTAGTATATACAGTACTTAGTATGGTTTTAGGTTTGATTGCTAATTTAGGTATTACATCAAGTATTTGTTGGGGCATAGCTATTGCAATAAAAAGTGAGCCAGCAATTAACTTTATATACCCAGTTATAACTTTTTTAATTGCAATAGTTATAAGGTTTGTAGCCTCTTATATAACAGGTAAACTAAAAGATAGGCTAGGTAGAAATGTAAAAAGAGATTTAAGAAATAAAACTTATAACAAAATTTTGGAATTAGGTGTAAATAGTACTGACGAAATGAGTATGGCAGGTTTAACCCAAGTTTCTGTTGAGGGAATAGAGCAACTTGATATGTATTATTCAAATTATTTGCCACAGTTTTTCTTCTCACTAATTGCACCTATTATTTTATTTATAGTTACTGCAATTTTCGATTGGAAATTTGCCCTAGTTTTGCTTTGTTGTGTACCTCTTATTCCTATGTCAATAGTTGCTGTTTCTAAGTATGCAAAAAAAATATTTAACAAATATTGGGGTATATATACATCAATGGGCGATAGTTTCCTTGATAGTGTACAAGGCTTAAAAGAATTAAAGATTTTTAAAGCAGATAAGCAAAAACATGAAAAAATCAATGAGAAATCTGAGGAATTTAGAAAGATTACAATGAAAGTACTTGTAATGCAACTTGCAAGTGTTACAATAATGGACCTTGTAGCTTTTGCCGGTGCAGGAACAGGTACTGCTGTTGCAATTGTCGATATGGTAAATGGTAACATTACACCTCAAGTTGCAATATTTTTGATGCTTGTTGCTGTTGAATTTTTCCTACCACTTCGTGCACTTGGTTCTGCATTTCATATTGCTATGAATGGTGCAAGTGCTGGTAAAAAGATTATCAATTTGCTTAATGCTAAAGGACAAACTTGGGGTAAAGAAAAGGTGGAAGCAACCGACCTTGAACTAAAAGATGTTAGCTTTAGTTATGACGGCAAAAGAGATGTACTTAATGATGTTAATATGAAGTTTAGCGACCATGGTTTAACTGCTATTGTAGGCGAATCTGGTTCGGGTAAATCAACTATTGTAAATCTATTGATTGGTGCAATTAGGCAAAATCAAGGTGAAGTTTTGGTTGGAGGTAAGCCAATTGAAAGTTTGGATAGGAGAGATTACTATTCAAATATTGCATCAGTATCATATAATACATATATCTTTAACGATACAGTTTACAACAACTTTAAACTTGCAAAATATGATGTTACTGAGGATGAAATATGGCAAGCATTAAAGAAAGTGAACCTAGATAAATTTATCAAGGATAATGGTGGATTTAGTAAGGTTATTACAGAAGATGCAAACAATATTTCTGGTGGACAAAGACAAAGGCTTGCACTTGCAATCAATCTTATTGCTGACAAAAATATTTACATTTTTGATGAGGCAACCAGTAATATTGATGTGGAAAGTGAAGCTATTATTATGGATAATGTAAAGGAAATGAGCAAAACAAAGAATGTAATTGTTATTTCTCATAGACTTGCAAATGTTGTAAATGCAGATAATATTTATTATTTAGAGAATGGTGTTACAAAAGAGTCAGGCACACATCAGGAACTTCTTTGTCAAAATGGTAGTTATGCAAAACTATATAATACACAAAAGGAACTTGAAGAGGGATACAAAACATATCTAAAAAAGGAGATTGTAAATGGCTAAGGTAACTCGTAGAAATGGTGGCAAAATAATGGCTTCCTTAATAGTTTTGTTGGGTAGCCTTGCATATATTATGTTGCTTGCAATTGTCAATGGTTTGCTTGGACATTTAACTGCACTTGGTGTATCCTTGTTTGGTGCTTTTGCTGTTGCTAAAGCTCTTGGAGAGGCAATACCAATGTCGTACGGCTTGTTGATTGGGCTTGCTGTAGGTTGTGGCGTTGTTCGAGGAGCATTAAGGTATTTTGAACAATATTCTAATCATTATATTGCATTTAGATTGCTTGCAACATTAAGAGACAAAATCTTTGGAGCCCTTCGTGTGCTTTGCCCTGCAAAATTAGAAAACAAGCAAAAGGGTAATTTGATAGCAATGATAACCTCTGATATTGAGGCTTTGGAAGTATTTTATGCTCATACTATTTCGCCAATTTGTATTGCAATATTAGTTTCATTGTTTGTGTTTCTATTTGTTGGTTTTGTATCAAGTTGGATACTTGCTATTGTTGCTGCAGTTGGTTATATTACAATAGGTTTAATATTGCCACCTATTACCTCAAAACTACTTAAAAATTCAGGTGTAGAGTATAGAAAACAGTTTGCATCATTTAATGCATATTTTCTTGATAGCATCAAGGGTATTAAGGATATTGTACTTAATAATAACGAAATTTGCAGAGAGCAAGAGGTGGACAAAAGGTCGGGTAAATTGCTTGAGCAAACCAAAATTACAAGGCACAAATCTTGTGTAGCTGGTTGCATAACAGAGGCTTTAGTGTCTATATTTATAGCATTAACCCTTATTGTTGGCATCACACTAGTTTATACTGGTAATTTATCTATCGGCTTAATGATAGTTGGCGTGGTTGCAGTTTTTGGTAGTTTTGGTCCAGTTATTGCAATTTCAAATCTACCTAGTAACCTTACTCAAACATTTGCTGCAGGGGATAGAATACTAGATTTATTAGAGGAAAAACCAGTTGTTGAAGAAGTTACTAACGGCGAAAATATTGAATATCAAAACTTGGATATTGACAATTTAAGCTTTAGTTATGATAACAATATTGAGGTACTTAAAGATATCAAATTGCATGCAGAAAAAGGTGAAATTATAGGTATTGTTGGTGAGTCTGGTTGTGGAAAATCTACATTACTTAAATTGCTATTAAGATTCTTTGATAGAAATAGTGGTTTGCTAAACTATAATGGTATTGACATAGATAATATTAATACTTCAAATCTACTTGATAATGTAACAATGGTATCACAAAATACTTATTTGTTTGACGAAACTATTGAGGAAAACTTAAGAATAGCAAAGCAAGATGCAACTATGGAAGAAATTGTAGATGCTTGCAAAAAGGCTTCAATACATAATTTTATTATGAGTTTACCCGAAGGATATAAAACAAGAGTTGGTGCACTTGGAGATAACTTGTCAGCAGGCGAAAAACAAAGGTTAGGTCTTGCTAGAGCTTTCTTGAAGGGTAGCGAACTTATTCTACTTGATGAGCCAACAAGTAATGTTGATAGCATCAATGAGGGTATTATTTTAAGGTCTCTTGCAGAGCAAAAAAGTAAAAAAAGTATCATATTGGTTTCACATCGAGAGTCAACAATGATGCTTGCTGATAGAATATACAAAATGGAAAATGGCAAAATGGAAGAAACAAATTGTCCAAGTATAGCATAGTTACATATAATATAGAATTTTATATTTTAGGTAATTTTGATACATATATTTAATAAGAGGAGGCAAAACTCCTTTTATTAAAAGCATTCAGTTCGCACTGTCGAACCGATTATATACTTTTTTAACTTAATTAGTTATTATATTTAACAAGATATATAGAGATTATAGGAGAGTTTGAATGAAGAAAAACTATGGTAAAGGATTATATATAGCTTTAGTAATTGCATTGTTGATTGTAACATTATTTACTATTTCTGCTTGTAGCAAGAATGTAGATAGTAGTGCAAAAATTGTAATTCAAAATATTGACAATGGTATAGTAGAATTTGATAAAAAAAACTATAAACTAGGTGATGAGGTAGTATTAAAGATTATAGCAAATGAAGGATATACCCTAAAAGCTAATTCTTTAGTAATTAATGATAAGGTTATTGAAGGAAATCCTAGTGAAGTAAAAATTAAGTTAAATAGTCAAAATACATATATTAAATGTCAATTTGAACAAATAAAGTATAGTATTTTGTTAAAAGATATCAAGAATGGAAATGTAATTATTGACAAAAACTTAGCAGTAAAAGGCGAAAAGGTAAAGCTTAGTGTAAAGCCATTTATAGGTTATAAATACGATGAAAAGGATATTAAAATATTTGATAGTCTAGGTAACAAAATTGAACTTGTAAACAGTGAATTTATTATGCCAAATAGTGATGTCAATATTACTATTAACTTTACAAAAGAGCAGGAGTATAATATTACACTTAAGGAGTTTGTAGGTGGTAAAATTTCTGCTAATAAAACTACTGCTAAAGAGGGAGATATCGTTGAACTTGATATTGTTGAAAACAAGGACTATGAGTTTGTATCTGGCAGTATGTATTTTATTGTTGATAACAATCAATTGAACAAATATACTATTGAAAATAATATCTTTGTTATGCCAAAAGGAAATGTCGAAATTTTTGCAACCTTTAAGAAGATTGAAGAACAAAAATACATAGTAGGTACTAATGCAGTTAATGGTGTAATTAAAGTTAATAAAGAAAATGCAGTAAGTGGGGATACTATTTCTGTTTTGGTTACTGCAGATACAGGTTATCAAATTAAGAGATTGTACTATTCGTATCTTGAAAATGGTCAAGTAAATAAAGTAGATATAATGGATAATCAATTTATTATGCCAGATAAAGATATAGTCGTTGTATGCGAATTTGAAAAGAAAACTTATGATATCATTGTAGGCAATCTTGTAAATGGCAAAATTGAAGTTGTTAAAAATGCAAAGTATCAAGAAGAAGTTGTTGTTAATGTTTTACCTAATGACGGCTATAGAATAAAAGAAAATTCTCTTAAAGTAAATGGCAATATTATTTATGAGTATAAGTTTATTATGCCAAACGAAAATGTCAGTGTAGAGTGCGAATTTGAGTTGATACCAAGTAATGAGTTTAAGATTAGTTGTATTAACATTAATGGAATTATCTTAGCTCCTGCAACAGCAAAATATAATGATGTAGTTAAGTTAGAAGTAGTTGCAAATAAAGGATACAGATATGTAGAAAACAGCTTGAAAGTAAATAATGAAATTGTAAAAAATATGCAATTTGTTATGCCTAACCACGAAGTACAAATAGAATGCAAATTTGAAAAAGTAGAATACAAAGTATCTTTTGCTGGTACAAATGGAAATGTTGAAATAGAAAAGGATAACTATTGCTATGGAGATTTGGTTTCATTAAATATTGTCCCAAATATAGGATATAAATTAGTTGAAGGTTCACTTATGGCTAATGGTAAAAAAATAGCTAATACCTTTGAAATGCCAAGTGAAAATGTTGAAATAACTTGCCAATTTGAACCTATTGAATATCAAATTATTGTAAAAGATATTGCTAATGGAAAGATTGTTGTTAACAAACAAACTGCACATTACAACGACGATATTTCAATTACACTTGATGCAAGTAAAGGTTCAAAATATGTAGAAAATTCTCTTACTATAAACGGACAAATATTAAGTTCATTAAGTTTTAAAATGCCTAATAGTAATGTAGAGTTGAATTGTAAATTTGAAAAAATTGATTACTCAATAACAACTAACATAAGTAATGGAACAATCAATGTTGTTAGTAAAAGTCAATATGGTTCAAAGGTTACCTTTGAAATAAATGCAAATACTGGCTATATGCTTATAACTGATTCTATTATGTTAAATGGCAAAAAGCTAAATCAAATGGAATTTATTATGCCTAGTGAAGATGTTGTATTAACTTGTGAATTTGAAAAGATTACATACTTGATAAATGATGTTTCAGATGAAATATACAAGGCTAAGTATAGCATAAATAATTCAAGTATCAAACTTGGTGAAAAAATATCTATTACAAACAATTTCCCAACAGGTATTGATATTGTAGTATTTGTTAACGGAGTGGAAGCAAAAGACTTGATTGTAACTGAGGATATGCTTAAATTAACAGATAACACAATAAATATTAAAATTATTACAAAAGATAATAGAGTAGTTGGAGAAAAATATAATCCTAGTTTGTATAAAAATGGTACTTACAAAGTTAATTGGACATTAAAAGAAATTTTGTCAAGTAATGCTTTTGATATTGGTAACAAAAAGATAGCACAATATTGCCATTCAAATATCGAACTTTTAGTAAATAATGATAAAGCTAAAGTAACATTCTTTATTAAGGAAGATGTTATGGATTGGCTTAATATTGAAGGAGTTAAAGGAACAAAAGGTGCAGTGTTTACAAAAGATGGCTTAACATATGTTCCATATTCTGTTGACATAGAATTACCTAAAGTAACTGATGGTGTAATAGAGATTCATGGATATGTACCTAAAGCACCTTTCGAGAAGTTTAGGCATGTAAAATTTACAGTTAATTTAGACTTAGCTAATGCAGTATTACTAGCAAAATAAGTTATTTGTAACGATATTAATATAGGAGAGATATGGAAGAGTTAGTAAAACAATTGATAGAAAATAGTAGTTCGGTTATGGATAATAGGAAGATAGATACCGTTGAAGATAAACCAAAAAAACGAAATATATTCCAAAAATACAAAATAAAAGATATAGTATTCCTTGCAATAATTTCGGGTTGTATGCTTATTACAGGTGCTATTATGCCTCTTATTACACAGGTGCCAATTTTTGGAATAATAGAGATTGCTTTAGGCTTGCAATTTTCAATATTTCCAGTAATAGGGTTAATGAAGGTACGAAAGCCAGGTGCTATGATACTGATATCTTTATTCTGTGGTTTGTTGCTTGCATTTATGTTTTTACCAATGTTTGCATGTTTGATGCTTTGTGCTGTTATTGTTGAATTGCTTACACTATTAATTTTTAGAGGATACGACAAAAATAGTGCATGTGTGTTTGCTGGTACTATCTATATGCCACTAACATTACCATTCTTGTATCTTTGGTACAATGTAATTTACACAATTAAATCGGACGACGGAAAAGCAGTGCAAGCTTTTGTGGGGGCTGACCCAACATTTATTTGCTTAATTACGCTTGCTGTAGTTGCAATTTGTTTTGTGGGTTCTTTGATTGGTATGAAGATTGCAATGGAAATGGAAAGAGCAGGAGTAATGAAAAAATGAGTTTATATAATAGAAAAATTAATCCATTAATAGCACTACTTTCGGGTGTTTTAATTATGGTTTTTGGACTAGTAACTGCAACAAGAGTTGAGGGTAGTTATTTCCTTATTGCTGTATTTTTATATCTTATGTTATTTGGCTATTACAAGGAGTGTTTTAGAGTGTTGCCATTGTATGTAATTGTAGGTGGAATATTCGTATTAATTACATATATAATATCTAACGATTCATTTTCAGCACTTAAAATGGCGAATCGGTTCGGTGCGATATTTTTAGCAATAGTTCCAGGTATTGGAATTGAGCCAGTTAGAATGACAAGAAATCTCTCTCAAATACATACTCCAAGGGTAATTACTTTGGGTATGTTGATTGCTTTATCATTTGTTCCTACATTAAAAATTGAGGTAAAAAGGGTAAGAGAAGCTATGAAAACTAGAGGTGCTGGAAGTATACTTAATCCAAGGATTTTTTATCGTGCTTTTTTGATTCCTTTTGTAATGAGGTTAATTAATATTTCTGACACATTATCACTTTCGGTTGAGTTAAGAGGCTTTACTATTGATAAAAGTGACTATACTGTATACAAGAAAGAAGCACTTAATTTTAAGGATATTATATATATACTTGCATTAATTGTAGGTATGATTTTGGTGGTGGTTTTATGATAGCTGTAGAGTTAAAACATGTTAGTTTTTCATATAAAGATAAGGAAAATGTATTAGAAAACATTGATTTTTGTGCAAACTATGGCGAGATTGATTTGATTGCTGGATACTCTGGTAAAGGAAAAAGTACAATACTTTCAATTATTAGTGGCATTATCCCTAATGTTGTAAATGGTTCACTTGAAGGCGATGTGCTTATTGACGGGAATAATATTAAAGGTAAAAAGCTAGGTGAGATTTGCAGGTCGGTAGGTATGGTATTGCAAAATGCTGACGAACAAATTGTAAATAATCTAGTTGAAGACGAAATTGCCTTTGGACTAGAAAATTTTGCTTATCCTAGTGACAAAATAGCAAAACAAATTGATATTGTTTGCAAGTTGATGAATCTTGATAAAAAAGACAAAACAAAAACATTGTCTGGTGGTGGTAAACAAAGGCTTATTACTGCTTCAACAATAGCTATGGGACAAAAAATTATACTTTTTGATGAGCCTCTTGCAAATCTTGATAAAGAAAGTGCAGTAATGTTAATGGAAATATGTAAAACATTAAAAAAAGAGGGATATTGCATCATTATTGTTGAACATAGATTGGATATGGTTTTGCCTTATGTAGATAATGTATGGAATGTGGAAAATAAAAAGATTACAAAAGTTGATAATAAACAAGAATATCTAGTTAGTCAATCGAAGAAAATTTTGGATACTTGCGAAGATAAAGTATTTAACGAACCACTTTTTATTTTTGATAATGTAGATTATTCGATAAAAGATAAAAAGATTTTGACTAACATTAATTGTACAATCAAAAAAGGTGCAAGGACTGTTATTTTGGGCGAAAATGGTTGTGGCAAAACAACTTTAATCAGTTTAATTGCTCGATTAAATAAGCCAACAAATGGGAAAATTACTCAATATGTGGACGAAAGCTTAAATAAAAGAGCAAATAAAAAATGGTTCAAAAAAGTTGGTGTAGTATATCAAAATCCCGACTATCAATTATTTATGCCAACTGTCAGAAAAGAGCTTGAATTTGGTGCAAAATCAAAAGAATATGCTAATGAGGTTGCAAAAATGTTTGAAATTGATAATTTATTGGATTGTCACCCTCAATCTTTATCCGAAGGACAAAAAAGGAGGGTATCAATTGCTGCTGTAGTTGCTACAAGTCCAGATGTATTACTTCTTGATGAGCCAACTGTCGGTCAAGATTATAATGGTCTTCAAAAAATGATAAAAATATTGAATGAACTTAATCGAAAAAACAATATTTCTATTATTACAATTACTCACGATGTAAGATGTGCAAAAGCTCTTACTGATTACTCGTTAGTATTCAATAAAGGTAAATTGGTTAAAGAGGGTAAAAAAGAGCTTGTAGACGAATATTTTTGCTGTTAAAAAAATAAAATTTAATTAAAATATTGATAATAAAAACATACTTTTTTAAGTATGTTTTTTTGATTATAAAATAATGCTAAAC
>JAHHUG010000052.1 GCA_020024085.1 Christensenellaceae bacterium
TAATATTTTAACAGTATTTCCTATAATTTTTATTATAAAATAATTAAAAACTTTATTAAAGTAAATATTTTACATAAAATTAGCAATTAGATTTTGTTATAGGCTAGACTTTAATTTCTTTTTACAATATAATATTTACGAGGTAATTATGAAATCACTAAGAGAACTATATAAAATAGGTGCAGGTCCTTCTAGCTCTCATACAATGGGACCAGAAAAAGCCTGCAAATTATTCAACAATGAATTTACTAATGCTACAAGATTTGTAGTTACACTATTTGGCTCACTTGCAATGACAGGCGAAGGTCACGGCACTGATAAAATCATCAAATCAACCCTTAATAAACCAACAGAAGTGTTTTTTGATAAAGAGTCAACAAACATTCCACACGAAAACACTATGCTACTAGAGGCATTTAACGAAGATACTTTACTAGGCAGTTGGACAGTGCTTTCAATCGGTGGTGGCGATATTGAAATAGTAGGCAAACCACCCGTTGTTGCAGAAGATGTATACTCACTAACAACTTATAGCGATATTTTCAAATATTGCACCGAAAAGGAAATCCGTATTCCTGATTATGTGAATGAATGTGAAGGTCCAGAAATTTGGGACTACCTATACACCGTTTGGGAACAAATGCAACAAACTATAAAGAATGGTTTAAAATCAACAGGCACAATTCCTGGAGGATTGCAACTAAATAGAAAGGCAAAATTGCTATATTCTCAACACCATATTGATGAATCGCCAGAAACAAGGGAAAATAGATTAGTTTGTTCGTATGCCTATGCTTGTAGTGAAGAAAATGCTTGTGGTGGCACAATCGTTACTGCTCCAACTTGTGGTAGTTGTGGAATACTTCCTGCTGTACTAAAATATATGCAAGTTCGTCACAAATTTACCGATGAACAAATTGTACGAGCTCTAGCAACAGCTGGAATTATAGGAAATATTGTCAAAACCAACGCATCTGTTTCTGGTGCTGAATGTGGTTGTCAAGCTGAAGTTGGTACTGCTTGTAGTATGGCAGCAGCAGGTCTTGCTGAACTATTTGAAATGGACCTAGACCAAATTGAGTATGCAGCTGAAGTAGCTATGGAACACCACCTAGGACTTACTTGCGACCCAATCAAAGGACTTGTACAAATTCCTTGTATCGAGAGAAATGCTGTTGCAGCAATGCGAGCAATTAATGCACTAAGCCTTGCAAACTTTTTAACCCATACAAGAAAAATTAGTTTTGATATGGTAGTAGAAACTATGTACCAAACTGGCAAGGATATGAGTAAAATTTATCGTGAAACTAGCGAAGGTGGACTAGCTAAACTTTATAAATAATTTATAACTTATATCATTAACTAACAAAAAAGGCACTTTATAGTGCCTTTTGTTTATTATAAAGATAGGATTATTCAATTTTATTTATTTTGTTTGTTTACTAATAATCTAATAGAATTAAGTACACATAGCATCATTACGCCAACATCTGAAAATATTGCAAGCCACATTGAAGTAATACCTAAAGTACTTAATATCATCACAACAATTTTTATTAAAATAGAAAAAATTATATTTTCAAGTACTATTCTATTTGTTTTACTTGCAATTTTATTTAGGTAATCAAATTTGTTTATATCCCCATTAAGTAATACTATATCGCCAAACTCAACTGCTATATCGCTACCATTTCCCATTGCGACTGATACATCAGCCCTACTCAAAACTGGTGCATCATTTATGCCATCGCCAACATAGCAAACCTTATTTTTATCTGCAATTAACTTATCTACAATTTCAAGTTTGTCTTGAGGTAGTAGGTTTGAATAGGCTGATTTAATATTTGTTTGTTGTTGTATTAACTGGGCAGTTTCCTTGTTGTCGCCAGTTAACATAATGGTATTTTTTCCGTTACTATTAAGTTTATTTATTACATTATTTGCACCATTTTTAAGTTCATCAACAACAACAATATATCCCAAGCAAGTACTATTTTTTGCTAGATAAACAACACTTCCTACTTCATTTGCTTTTTCTAAAATAACATTGTTTTCTATAAGAAAATCATATTTTCCAACAATTATTTTATCATTATTACATAATCCTACAAGCCCATTACCTGCTTTTTCTTCAATATTGTCTATGCTATTTTTATCTACATAATTTGAATATTTTGTTGCAATTACCTTTGCTATTGGGTGGTTAGAAACACTTTCCATAGTAGAGATAAGTGAATAAAATTCCTCTTTATCTCCATATATTTCTACATTTTTTACTACGAAATTACCTTTTGTAAGTGTTCCAGTTTTGTCAAACACAAAGGTATCTATTTCCCTTAATTTGTCAAGATATCCCCCACCTTTAATAAGTATTCCATTTTTCGCACTTGTACCAATCGCACAAAAATAAGCAAGTGGAACAGAAATTACCACCGAACAAGGACAGCTAATTACAAGAAATGACATTGCTCGATAAATCCAAACGCTCCACATTTTGTCAAATAATGGTGGAATAATACCAACAATAAAGGCTAACACAATTACAATCGGTGTATATATTTTTGCAAATTTCGATACAAAATTTTCACTTTTTGATTTACTAGCACTTGCATTTTCGATTAACTCGATAATTTTACTAGCTGTTGAATCTTCAACAAGTTTAGTTACCTCAACATCTATAATACCACCAATATTAATGCTTCCACTTAAAACATTGTCTCCAACAGTTTTATCTTGAGGCAATGATTCCCCCGTTAAAATAGACATATTAATTGTTGTACTACCACTAATAATTTTTCCGTCAAGAGGTATTTTTTCTCCTGCTTTTATCCTGATAATATCGCCAACTTTTACATCTTCTACGGCTGTTTTTGTGTATATATCTCCCTCTAATTTTTCAGCAAAATCCGACCTTAAATTAACAACTTCTTTAATGCTATTTTTCGACCTTTTTATAGCATTTTTTTGGAATAATTCACCTATATTATATAGCACCATTACGCTTACTGCTTCAAGTGGTTTACCGATAACAAATGCACCGATACTTGCAATAGTCATCAAAAAATTTTCATCAAAAAATTCTAGGTGAAAAATGTTATTTATTGCCTTAAAAATAGGTTTATGCCCGCAAATCACATATGAAACCACAAAAATAGCTAATAAGCCGTACTTATTTATTGGATAAAAATGCTCTAGTATTACTGCAACTATCGCAAGAATAGTTGACAAAATAATACATATAATATCCCTATTTTTATAAACAAAATCCTTCATTTTTGTTAATATTCTACCTTAATATTTCTATCAAATTTTTTAATTGTTTTAATAATATTATTTGATATATTTTCTGCATTATTATCATCAATTTCCACTACTAATTTGCCAGCAAAAAAATTAAGACTTGCACTATTAACTCCATCAAGTTTCTTTATTTTATCCTCAAGTTTTCCTGCACATACTACACAATCAATTTCACTAAGTGAATAAACTTTTTTCATAATACTACCTCACTTTTAATTTTATATAGTTGAATAATTGTTCAACTATATTTATAGTATAATTGAATATTCGTTCAACTGTCAAGTGTTTTTACAATTTTTTTAGTACAAAATTCCATTTAGTTAAAAATTGAAAAATTATTTTTAATGAAATATTATAAAATTGTATTTACTACAATAAAATAATAATCAAAATATATATAATATATACATATTTTAATTTAAAATAAAAAAAGGTAGGAAACCCTACCTAAAATTAATTATGGTGAACATGCTCTAATGCAATTTCCACTATTGTATATACATGGTCATCATCGACCGAATAAAATACTTCCTTTCCTCTTCGTTCAAACTTAACAAGTTTTGATTCCCTCAAAATATTTAGTTGATGAGAGATTGCAGATTTTGTCATACCAAGCACATGCGATATATCGCAAACGCACATTTCCCCTTGAAGTAAAGCAAACATAATATTCATTCTTGTTTCGTTGCCTAGCACCTTAAAAATATTTGCTACCCTTTGCTTTTCCTCAACACTTGGTATATTATTCAATGCATTATCCACTGCTTTTTGATGTATAACATTGCAATCACATACTAAATTATTTTTCATAAGTACCTCTAAGGTTAATAATAAATAATAATGCTAGTTTTGTCAACAAAAAAGAAAACCCTATTACATAAGGTTTTCCTATTTTGTTATTACATTATATTAATTATTCAACTACTTCATAGCCCTCGTTTGTAATTGCATCAACAAATACTTTTTTGTCGATTTCTTTGTTCATTACAATTTTAACGGTGTTAGTTTCGTGGTTTGCCTCAACAGATACAACACCATCAATAGCACCTACAACCTTATTAACTCTTGCTTCGCAATGACCACACATCATTCCATTTACATTCAAAATTAGTTCCATATTTACCTCTTTTTCTTTAATTACTTCGTAACCCTCATTTTTGATTACATTTTCAAAAACACTATCTTCAATCACTTTGCTAGACACTATTTTTACAAGTCCCGTTTCGTGATTAGCTTGTACCAATTCAACACCTTCAATCTTACCGATTGCAGAATTTACCCTGCTGTCGCACTTGACACATTTCAAGCCATTTACCTTAATTATTGTTTCAAAAGTTTTGCTAGTTTTGTTTGAGTTATCCTCAATATTTCCAAATTTATTTTGAGTTAAACTATTAGTTTTTTCCTCTTTTTCCATATCAATTAATGCTTGTTTTGCTCTAATACAATTTGGATTATCTATACTACAAGCATCAATTTTTTCATCGATATTATCTCTTTTTACCTTGAAGAAATTAATTGTTAAAGCATTAGTTACAACAAAGAAACTACTCAAACTCATACATAGTGCACCAATCATTGGATTTAGTTTTACACCAAAAGAATAGAATGCACCGGTTGCAAGAAGTATGCCAATCGCATTGTAGAAAAATGCCCAAAACAAACTCAATTTGATATTGTTGATTACCCTTTTTGAAAGTCTAATTACATTAGCAACATCACTCAAATCATTTCTTACAAGTACTATATCAGCCGAATCAATTGCAATATCTGTACCTGCACCAATAGCTATTCCAACATCGCTTGAGGTTAATGCTAAAGCATCGTTTACACCATCGCCAACCATTGCAACAAGGCTTTTATCGTTCGTTTTTAAGCTATTAACTACCGATTGTTTATCCATAGGCAATACATCACTAATTACATGAGTAATACCAACTTCGCTTGCAATAGCCTCTGCTGTTACCTTATTATCCCCTGTTAGCATTACTACATCTATACCTAAATTCTGCAATTCCTTAATAGCTTTTTTACTACTATTTTTAATTTTATCCTTAACAGTAATGATACCTATAACTTCATTATTTGTAGCAAGTACAAGTGGTGTACTACCATTTTTTGCAAGAGCTGTTAGTCTATTTTCTAGCTCTAAATCAGCAACTCCAACCTCTTTTATTAGTTTAAGATTACCTGCATAATACTCTATTCCATTCACATTACCCGACAAGCCTTTACCTTGAAGTGCCTTATAATCAACAACCTCAAATGGTGCAAGATTTCTAGCTTTTGCCTCCTCTATAATAGAGAATGCAAGAGGGTGTTCGGAGTTGTTTTCCAACGAATATAATAGGGTTAAAAATTCGTTTTCGCTTAATCCATTTTTAAGCACAATTATATCATTAACCGTTGGTTTGCCCTCGGTAATTGTACCAGTTTTGTCAAGTGCAACAACCTTGATTTTGTGTGCTTGCTCTAGGCTTTCTGCTGACTTTATAAGTAGCCCATTTTCTGCACCTTTACCAGTACCTACCATTATCGCAACAGGTGTCGCAAGACCAAGTGCACAAGGGCAAGCAATTACAAGTACTGCAACAGCAATGCTTATTGCAAATTCAAATCCCATACCCAAACTTATCCAGACAATAAAGCAGATTAAAGAGATTGTCATTACCACTGGGACAAACACTCCACTAACCTTATCGGCAAGCCTAGAGATAGGTGCTTTTGAGTTGCCTGCCTCCTCAACAAGACTAATAATCGTATTAATTGTGGTATCTTTACCAACTTTTTCGGCTTTAATTAAAATCATACCACTTTTAACAAGGGTAGAAGAAATAACCTTTTCGCCTACTTCTTTGAATACAGGTACACTCTCTCCTGTAATATTTGCTTGGTCAATAGAAGCACTGCCCTCTACAATTTCGCCATCAACAGCAATTAGGCTACCTGCTTTTACAACAAGGATATCGCCACTACGAATATCCTCAACCTTTTTTTCAATATCTACACCATTTTCCCTAACTAAAGCAGTTTTGGGAATAAGCTCCACCATTTTTTTGATAGCATTTGTTGTCTTTGCCTTTGACTTTGACTCCATAAATTTGCCCAGTCTCACAAGGGTAAGTATCATTCCAGCAGATTCAAAATACAAGTCTGTTCTATAACTTGCAACAAGCTCCATATCATTTACCGACATACCGTGAGCCATTTGATAGATTGCAAATATTCCGTAAAACAACGATGCAGATGCACCTACTGCAATCAAACTATCCATATTTGGTTTGAGTTTAACAAGTTTTGTAAAACCACTTGTAAAATAATTGTAATTAATTGCAATAATTGGCAAAGTAAGTAGTAGCTGGGTAAATGCAAACTGAACAGCATTTCTTGTACCTACTAGCCCACTTGGTAGGGGTGCTCCAAACATATGCCCCATAGAAATATACATCAAAGGTATTGAAAATAAAATTGAAAATATCAACTTAATCCTTTGACTTTTAACTTCATTATTTGTTTTTACTGCAACCTTTCCACCTTCTACATATGCCCCATAACCTGCCTTAACTACGGCATCAATTATTTTTTCGTTTGATGTTACTTTGTCATCAAATTCCACCACCATAGTATTGGATAAAAGGTTGACATTTACTTTTTTTACTCCATTTACTTTTTCAACAGATTTTTGAACATGAGCCTGACAGGCTGCACAACTCATACCTGTTACATTATACTTTTCTTTCATATTCACCCGAAATAATATTTAACATATGTTAATTATAAATCATAAATTTAATTTTTGTCAATTAGTTTTATTAATTTTGGTAATTTATGTATTTATATTATAGATTTTAGTATAAATAACAACTATTTTATACACAAAATTATAAAAAGCTATTTACTCAAAATATCGAATAGATTATACTCTCATTATTATGATTCGATACAAATTTTTATTGCTTATTTTAATTTTACCATTCATTTTAGTTGCTTGTGCTGGTACAAATATTTCCGGTTTAGAAGGAGGAACCACTGAAATAGAAACTCCACCAAGCCAAACACCTGAACCAAGTTTGCCAAATAATGAAAACTCTGAAAATGAAAATAAGCCACCCGTAGTACAAAGCCCACTTATACCCCTTAATCCTAGTCAAAGTTTTGACCGACTAATAGAGATTAAAGCAACTAGTTTGGTACTATACTCAAACAAAAAAGTTGTTGGAACGGTATATAAGAACGACCTACTACCACTTATTGATGAAACATCTAACTACTACATAACAACCTTTAATTACAACCCAGTTTACATCGAAAAAAACGGACAAGTTGGTATAAAAAAGCTACCAAAATCTAGTAGTAAAATTGAAAAGGTAATTGAAACTGCTAAAAAAACAATAGGCACAAAATATGTTTATGGAGCAGAAAGATACCACTACAATGGCAAAAGAAATTACAACTTTAATAAGTTATATTTCGACTGCTCATCTCTTACACAATATGCCTATTTTGTGGGTGCTAATGTTGTAATAGGAGCTAACTCAAGAATACAATCAACAGAGGGAAAAGTAATTAAAAAATCTAATATTTCGCGTGGAGATTTATTATTCTTTACCAACTCTAGCCGTCAAAACAACACCGGTATTGAAAGGGTTGGACATGTTGGAATTTACCTTGGAGATAACTTGATGTTACACACTGCAAGCGACTACGCAATAATAGAACCTATTTCAAGTAAAAGGTGGAGCTATTATATTTCTGCAAGAAGATATGTATAAATCGGCTGTTTATACAACAATATGAGCATATAAAATACCGATTATGCAAGTATGATACTAAATATTAGTTCCAGTAATTGTTAGATATTTTTCCTATCCAAAATATATACACAAAAAAAGAATGCTAATTTTAGCATTCTTTTTGTTTACATAATCTATAACAATCGTTCTCTATTGAGCAACCACCACACTTGGTACAACCCTCCTGCTTACTTGAATCAAGGTGGTACTTTACAAGTATTTTACCTAGCTCAATTGACATCTCTCGAAGCTCCTCTGGTGAACATAAATACTCCTTTTTCTCGGTACAATTATCTAGTGGTCTATATGGCATAATTGTTGGAAACACTCCTATTTTTGCCATTTTTTCGCACTCAATTAGTATATCCTCTTTGGGTTGCAAACCACCTATTAACACACTACTTACTCTGTTATATCCAAACACCTCGACAGCCTTTTTGAATGCTTCGTGGTAATGCTCGTAACTGATGCCTGACTTACCTGGGCAAATTTGTTTACGAAGTGTTGGGTTTGCAATTTCTAGGTTCATTATAGCTACATCAAGCCCTGCATTTTTTAGCTCTACAAGCTTGTTCAAATCCTTCGGTGGAGCAAATTCTATTGCTATTTTGCAATTTGAAAACTCCCTTATTTTTTTAACAAGTGCTATCCAATAATCTGTCATTACATCGGGATTTTGGTAGGTCGCACCAGAAAAATTAAGCATACCAGTTGGGGTTTTTTCAAGCAATTTTTTGATAGCTGGTGCTAAAATTTCCACATCAATAGGCTTTTCTGTTTCCTTTTGTATTGAGCAAAACTTGCACTTTATACCCTCTTTATCATAGCAACAATTTGTACTAGGCCAAATATTTATACAATCCGTACTATGCAATCTTGCCATATCATCTAGCATTGTATTTGTTTTTGGCAATGAACCAAAAAAGCTTATATCAAAATCAAAATTATCACTTTTTATAAAAAATTTGCCTTCTTTTTCGTAAAGCACATAAGGTGAGCTTTTAGAAAAATGTTCTGCAACACTCACATTTACATTTGTATTTGAAAATGCAATATTTACGGCGTGAATAAAGCCTTTATTAAAAAAGTCAGGATACACTTTAAGTAGCTTTTCCTTTGCCGATTTTTCAACAGTTACACCATAAATAAGCAACTCAGATTTAATTAAAATTTCTTGCTCTACTGTCATTATAAAACCTCATATTTCATTGCTTTTGGACTACAATAAACATCGTAGTACTCGCATTTTTTACATTCATTTAAATATCCTATCTCATCATCAATATAGATTGCACCAGTTTTTTCAAAAAACTTTGGCTCTTTTGCAATAAGATAAATCTCTTTAATTTCGTTCTGTTTTGCCCACGAAAGTACATTATTGATAAGTTTTGTGCCATACCCTTTTTTGAACTTGCATACCTTAACGGCGATATAATCAAGGATATAATGTCCTAATCTATAACTTACGGTGCAAGCAGAGACAATTTGATTATCCTCCACTTCAGCAATGGAATAAACCGGATTATTTGTATTAATCCAGTCCATATCAATTTCAAACTCATACCCAAAATAAAATGTTGTTAAATCATCGTGATTTTTAATTTCTTTTATCATATTTTTATTATACAACAAACAATTAAATTTTGACAACAAACCTTAATAATTTGATAACTTAAGTAATAATAAATTTTTTCAGTTTGTTATAGACACTTTATATTATACAATAATTATTTACCAAAATACCAAACTACTATCAGCCTATATTTATTTGTAAAAAAATTTTACATTGTTTAATA
>JAHHUG010000053.1 GCA_020024085.1 Christensenellaceae bacterium
GATAAAATACATTAAAAATTTTATAAAAACCCCTAAAGCAATCAATCAAACAATATTGAAACAAATAAAAAAATAAAAGCAAGAAATCAATCTTGCTTTTAATAATAAAAATATCAAATTATAACATTATTTTGCTTTGGTTTTGAATAATTTATTGTTGCATTAATGAAACACTATACTAAATAAACTACTCCTCAATCATTTTCAAAATTTCTTGTTCATTAATTATCTTTACACCCAAACTTTCTGCCTTTTGAGGTTTGCTACCAGCATCGGCTCCTGCAAGCACAAAACTTGTCTTTTTAGATACTGAACCTGTTACCTTTCCACCGTGAGATTCAATAATTTTTTTCATTTCATCACGCGAATAATTATCAAGTGTACCTGTTAAAACGAATGTTTTTCCAACCAATTTTTGACTAAGAAGCTCATCAGATTTTTCAAAAATCAAAATTTTTCTAAACTTCTCCAAGTATTCTAAATTTTGCTTATTTCCAAAGTAATCTTCAACGGTTTTAGCCATAATCTCGCCAAAGTCCTCTATATTCATTACTTTTTCATAGCAAACATTATACAAGTTTTCCAAGGTTACAAACCTATCTGCAAGAGTTTTGGCAGCCTTATCACCAATATTATCAATACCAAGACTTGCTATAAATCTTGCAAGAGTTGTGTGTCTACTATTATCTATTGCAGTGATTAGATTGCTAATTTTTTTATCCTTAAAGCTATCTAATCCCTCAAGGTCTTCCTCGGTTAGACTATATAAATCAAGTGGGGTTTTTACTCCTCTTTCATTATAAAGTAGCTCTGCTGTTTTATCAGAAAAACCATCAATGTTCATACAAGATTTTTTTGCAAAGTGCGTAAGTGTTCGAACAATTTGAGGGGCACAATCTACTTCATTTGTGCAGTAATAAAATACTCCTCTTTTTTCAACGGGGCTTTTACAAGCTGGACATATTGTTGGTGGCACAACATCAATCGAATTTTCGTTATGCTCTGCAATACCTGTAATCTCGGGTATTACATCGTTTGACCTACGAATAAATACCGTTGAACCAATTTTGATATCTTTTTTTAGAATATCATCATAATTATTAAGTGTTGCCCTTTGAACAGTAACTCCTGCAAGGTCAACCGGCTCAAGTATAGCAAGTGGATTAAGTTTACCCGTTCTACTAACCTGCCAAATAACATCTTTAAGTACGGTTGTTGCCTCATCAGCTTTGAACTTGTATGCAATAGCCCACTTTGGAAACTTTTCTGTATAACCAATTTGCTCTCTTAATTCTAGGTCGTCAACCTTAATAACAACTCCATCAATCAAGAAGTCCAAACTATCCCTTTCCTCTGTGATTTTGTCAATATCTTCTTTTACACCATTATAGGAATTTTGATTTTCAAAATGGTCTCCAACCTTAAAACCTTGTGCTTTTAAGAAATTGAACATATCTGTTTGGGTAGCAAATTCAATACCTTTTGTATATCCAATATTGTATGCGACAACATCAAGTTTTCTGCTTGCTGTAACCTTTGGATTAAGGTTTCTAATAGCTCCAGCTGCTGCATTCCTTGCATTTTTAAGTGGAATATCGGCTGTTTCATTGTATTGTTCTAGGCTTGATAATCGCATTATTCCCTCGCCTTGAATCTCAATTTCACCATCGAAATCTATCGCAAGTGGAACAGTTCTAATAGTTTTTACCTGCTCGGTAACATCTTCGCCCTCAATACCATTACCTCTAGTTGATGCTTTTTCAAGCTTGCCACCTTTATAGTAAAGATTGATTGTAAGACCATCAAATTTGTACTCGGTAGTAAGTTTTGGAACATAACCGATTGCCTTTTCTACCCTATCTAACCAAGCTGAAAACTCCTCTAAACTTTGGCATTTACCAAGGCTATAAAGTCTCTTTTTGTGGACATATGTGCCAAACTCCTTTATAGGTTCTCCACCAACTCTTTTGGTTGGAGAGTTTTGTAAAACTACACCTGTCTCCTTTTCAAGAGCAACAAGCTCATCATATAATTTATCAAATTCACCATCACTAATGGTGGGATTATCAAGAACATAATAATTGTAACAATGCTTGTTAAGTATCTCTACAAGCTCTTGCATTCTATCCATTATATACCTCCACTGGTGCTATCTCTAGTGAGAACTTTTTAATACCTAATCCATCAAAAGCTATTGATGCAACGCCACTACTTGTGACTGAAATAATTGTACCAATACCAAACGCCTTATGTTTAACCTTTGTACCAGCCTTGAATACTGACAAATCTTTCTCCTTTTTAGGAGCCTGTACTACACCCTCAACACTAGATGCACTAGAAACATTGTTGATGCTATACTTGTTGGTATCCACCTTTTTAGCTTGTACAACTTGCTTTTTAGGAGGTTGCTTAACATTAAGACCTTCCAAAATCTCCTCTATAAAACAGCTTTTTTGATAATACTTTATTGAATTAAAGCGAAATCTTGTAGCACAATAGGTAAGAACTAACTTTTGCATTGCACGAGTAACTGCAACATACATTAGCCTTCTCTCTTCCTCAAGTCTACCCTCTTCAACACTTAATGATGAAGGGAAAGTGCCTTCCTCAAGACCTACTACAAATACCACCTTGAACTCTAGTCCCTTTACTGCGTGAATTGTAGCTAGACGGATATAATTATCATCTTCGACATTATCGGTATCAGTAAGTAATGCAACCGATTGCAAATAATTGATAATGGTTGTATCCTTATTATCCTTTGTAAAGTCGCTAATACTTGCAATATATGTAGCAATATTTTCAAGTTTGTCGTTGGATTCCTGCTTTTCTTGTAATTGCTTATAGGCATCTTCGATTGGAACAACTTGAAGCAAGTACTCTGCAAATTCGATAGGTGTAGCCGTTAAGCTCTTATCAATAAGTTTAATAAGAACATCTCTAAATGCACCAACTTTCATTTTGACTGAACTTGTAAAAGAGTCGTTATTGTCGATATTAAGGATAACATCTATCAAATCAATATTGTTATTTTTTGCATAATCGACAAGTTTTTGAATGGTTGTGTCGCCAATTTGCCTAGCTGGGAAGTTGATAATTCTAACAATTGCATCTTGGTCTTTTGGATTACAACTTGCTCTAAAATAAGCATTAATTGTTTTGATTTCCTCTCTTTCAAAGAACTTGTAACCACCATAAATTTTGTATGGCATATTATACAAATTTAGCTTTTCTTCAAACAGCCTACTGATTGCACTGGTACGATAAAGTACTGCAATATCACTGTATTTATAGCCATTTTGTACTAGTTTATACACATTGTTAATTACATACTCTGCCTCGGATTTATCCGACCTACAAGGCACAATCTCTACATTTGGACCATTTGGAGCATTTGTCCATAAGGTTTTGTCAATTCTTTCGGTGTTGTTTTTGATAACGGCATTTGCAACCCTAAGGATATTTGCAGTACTACGATAATTTTGTTCAAGCTTGTAAACTGCAACATTTTTGTAGTCCTTTTTAAAGCTTATGATATTCCTAATATCTGCACCTCGCCAGCTATAAATACCTTGGTCCTCATCACCAACAACGAAAATATTATTGTGGTAACTTGATAGCATTTTTACAAGCAAATATTGCATACCATTTGTGTCTTGGAACTCGTCGATATGGATATATCTAAACCTTTTTTGGTACTTTTCAAGCACATTAGGACAAATTGTAAATAACTTAATAGTATCTACAATTAAATCGTCAAAATCGACTGCATTGCTAACCTTTTTGTATTCCTCGTACTCATCGTACACAAGTTTTGCTTGAAATAAAACCTCTGCATCAAAGTCAAATTTCAATTTTTCCTCAATATTATGAGGTCCTATACCAAAATTTTTGGCATAATATATAACATCTATAACGGCTTTTACAAGGCTTTTGTCAAATGCTTTTTCCTTGCAAATCCTCTTTAAAATCTTTTTAGTATCGTCGGCATCAAGGATAGAAAAATTATCCCCAAGACCTATACCTGAACCATCAACTCGTAAAACTTTAGCACAAAATGAGTGGAATGTCGATATCCAAACACCCTCTCCATCGCACTCCTTTGCTATTCTTTCCTTCATTTCCATTGCAGCTTTGTTGGTAAAAGTAATAGCTAAAATTTGGTATGGCAACACGCCTAAATCTTTAATTAGGTGTGAAACTCTTGCTGTAAGTACTCTAGTTTTACCACTGCCTGCACCTGCAAGTACTAGCACTGGTCCTTCAGTATGTTCTACTGGTAAAATTTGTTGCTCGTTTAATTGCATAATATACTCCTAATTATTAGTATATCATAGCAAGCCTTTTTTTTCAATCTTGTAATAACCCTTTACGGATATTTTTTTACATTTCACCTACTTTTTCTCTAAGGTATCTTTTCTTCAATTTTATATAAATTTCCGATAGCTTAAATATGTATCTTTGTCTACTTGCATAATCTAAACTCTCAAAATAATCCTTGTTCATTAATCTACCAAGTGGGTTAATTACAACCTCATCGCTATCCACAATTTCCATAACTATTTTGTACATTCGTTCCTCATCAAGATAGTCAACTCCACTGGTATGATAAACTTGTTTGTTGATAATACATTCGTTCTTTTGGAAATATCCACTTGCTAATCTTTTCTTTGCCTCATTTGCTCTTAATTTTAAGTCCTTTGATGACATAATAATCTCCCTCATCTCATAAATTTAAAAATCTTTTTTCTCTTAACTTCCGTATCAAATTAAGGCTATTTTAATACAAATAATTTATTCAGCAACGGGATTTATCAGCATTTATTCAGTTTTATTTGAATTTAGAACGACAATATTTCAAAATATTGAATAGTTTTGAGAAAATTACAAAAAAATTGATTTTGCATAAATATGCTAATAAGTGATATTTTGTGCATATTTATTGATTTATTATTAAATATTACTTATTTTTACTTAATTTTCGACAATATTATAAATTAATATACATTTTATATTATGCGAAAATTGTAAATAAAAATATAAAAATACTGATTTTTGTATATGTTTTGAAAATTTTAAAATAAAAAAAGGCAGTACAAAAACTGCCTAGATTTATATATTATTTTTCTAAATAATTAAAACTCAATATGGTCAAAATCTTTCTTTTTACTTTTTCTATAAAGTACAATTTTATTGCCGATTGCACATACTGGCTCTGCTTTAAGTTTCTCTGCAAGCTCTTGCAAAACACCTGCTGGGCTATCCATATTGTTTTTAAGTACGGTAATTTTGATAAGCTCTCTGCACTCTAGTGCCTTTGAGATATCCTCTACCATATTGTCAGTAATTCCACCCTTTCCAACTTGGAAAATTGGGTCAATTACCATTGCTTTTCCTCTTAAATTACTTCTTTGTTTACTGTTTAACATCTTTCACCTACTAATCTATTAACTCAAATTCTATATCTGATACATAAATTGTATCACCCTCAACTGCACCTCTACGATAAAGTTCCTTAATAATGCCCTTTTCTCTAAGCACCTTTTGGAAGTAGTTGAACGAATCAATATCGTCAAGTACAACATTTCTTGCTAATTTATCAATAAATCCACCTTGAACCTCATAAGTATGGTCATCAAGTTGTGTGATTTCGTATCTATTTTCGTCAGGCTTTTCGAACTCGTAGTAGTCTGTCTCAAATGGCTCTAACTTTGGTAATGTTTGAAGCACATTGTAAATTTCGTCTAATAGTTCCTTTGTACCATCATGAGTAATTGCTGATATTGTAAATACCTTTTTACCAATTGCCTTTTCAAATTCTGCAATCTTCTCCTCTTTATTTTCATATAATAGGTCGGTTTTATTTAGTACTACGATTTGTGGAGTTTCTGCAACTTTACTAGAATAATTTGCAAGCTCGCTATTGATTTTTTCGTAATCCTCAACTGCATTTCTACCCTCAATCTCCGAAATATCTACTAAATGAACTATTAGTCTAACCCTCTCGATATGTCTTAAAAACTCGTGTCCTAGTCCAAGTCCCTCACTTGCACCCTCGATTAGTCCCGGAATATCTGCAATTACGAAACTGTTATCGTACAAATTAACTACACCAAGGTTTGGATTTAGGGTTGTAAAGTGGTAATTTGCAATCTTTGGCTTTGCACTTGTTAAAACTGAAAGCAAGGTCGACTTGCCAACATTTGGGAAACCTACAAGTCCAACATCGGCAATAGTTTTAAGCTCTAGTTTTACATGGTATTCTATTGTTTTTTCGCCCTTTTGAGAAAAACTTGGTGCTTTTCGTTGGCTTGTAACAAACTTGGCATTACCCTTGCCACCTCTTCCACCAGGAAGAACAACTTTCATTTCTCCATCATTGAAAAAGTCTGCAATAATTTGGTCAGTTTCAATATCCTTTAGTAGTGTACCACAAGGCACTTTGATAATCATATCTTGTCCACACTTGCCAGCTTGTCTCTTTTTGTTACCATTTTCGCCATTTTCTGCACGATAATGCACCTTATACTTAAAATCTATAAGGGTGTTTAGGTTTTTATCAGCAACAAAAATGATACTTCCACCATTTCCACCATCGCCACCATCGGGACCACCATTCGCAACAAACTTCTCCCTATGAAATGATGTAGCACCATCGCCACCATTACCAGCTTTTATATATATTTTTGCTATGTCTAAAAACATTATTTGAACCTCTCAATAATTGATTTACTTGCTAGTTTGCCAGCTCCCATTGCTTTAATAACAGTTGCTGAACCAGTAACTGCATCGCCACCTGCAAACACATTTTCAATGCTTGTTTCGCCGTTTTCGTTAATAATAATTGTTCCACGATTTGAACACTCTAAACTATCTAAACTCTTTTTGATAAGTGGATTTGGGCTAGTTCCTAGTGCCATAATTACTTGGTCGCAATCAAGTATAAATTCGCTACCCTTGATTTCAACTGGTCTTCTTCTACCACTTTCATCAGGTTCTCCAAGCTCCATTTTAACACATTTTACACCAGTAACCTTGCCGTTTTCTCCAACAATTTCTACCGGATTTGTAAGTAAATTAAAATTGATACCCTCTTCCTCTGCGTGTAAGATTTCAGCATTTCTTGCTGGCATTTCCTCTCTACTTCTACGATAAACTAGATGTACTTCGCCACCAAGTCGAAGTGCTGTTCTACAAGTGTCCATTGCAACATTACCTGCGCCAACTACTACAACTTTTTTGCCAGTAACAACAGGCGTATCACTGTTTTCTAGGTATGCACCCATAAGGTTTACCCTCGTTAAGTACTCGTTTGCTGAACATACACCATTAAGGTTTTCGCCTGATATATTCATAAACTTTGGTAGTCCTGCACCTGTTCCAAGGAACACTGCATCGTACTCCTCAAGTAGCTCTTCTACATAGATAGTTTTACCAATTACGGTATCAAGCTCAAACTTTACTCCAAGCTCCTCGAACTTGCTAATTTCGGCTTTAACTAATCTCTTTGGAAGCCTAAACTCTGGAATACCATAAGATAATACACCACCAAGTTTATGGAATGCTTCAAATACGGTAACTTCAAAACCTGCTCTTGCAAGCTCACTTGCACAAGATAATCCAGCAGGTCCAGAGCCTACAATAGCTACCCTTCTGCCGTTCTTTTCTACATCAAGTTTTTTAGATTTTTGAGCTAGTGCATAGTCGCCTACAAACCTCTCAATACCACCGATACAAACTGCCTCATCAATTTTGTTTCTAACACAATACTTTTCGCATTGTTGTTCTTGTGGGCATACTCTACCACAAATTGAAGGAAGATTGTTATCCATTTTTAGATAAACTGAAGCCTTATCAAGATTGCCGTTTTTTACCTCGGTAATAAATCTTGGGATATTAACTCCAACAGGACAACCCTTCATACATTGAGGATTTTTGCACCCTAAACATCTGTTTGCCTCGGCTGTTACTTGCTCTAGGGTGTAGCCACTGCAAACCTCTTCAAAATTGCTTCTTCTAACCTCTGCTGGTTGCTCATTTTGTAAAATTCTATTTAACTTTTCCATTATCTTTTACCTGTTAACCTACAAATGTGATTTTGTTCTTGTTCTCTATAAATACCTGACCTACTAATTGCCTCATCAAAATCAACAAGATGACCATCAAACTCTGGACCATCAACACAAGCATATTTAGTTTCGCCACCAACGGTAAGTCTGCAACCACCACACATTCCTGTTCCATCAACCATAATACTATTCATACTGACTATTGTCTTTACGCCAAACTGTTTTGTAACATTGCATACTGCTTGCATCATACGAAGTGGACCAACTGCAAATACGACATCATAGTCCTCAACCTTTAGTAGTTCCTCTAGTTTTTGAGTAACAAAGCCTTTCTCGCCGTAACTGCCATCATCAGTCATTACATAATTATGCCTAGAATATTTGTCAAAATTGTCCTTGTAAATCAACAATTCCTTGGTTCTTGCACCCATAATATTATCTACAATCTTGTTTTGTGAAGCTAAAAACTTGACTTGTGGATAGGTAACTGCTCCACCAATACCACCTGAAACAAGCAATATTTTATTTGCGAATAATAGGTCGGTAGGATTGCCTAGTGGACCAACTATATCAGCAATTTTATCCCCAGCCTTAAGTTTTGCAAGTTTCATTGTAGATGCACCAATAGTTTGGATAAGCAAGGTAATTGTACCAGCTTCTTTATCCATATCACACAAGGTAAAAGGTACTCTTTCGCCCTCTTCATCTACCCTTAAAATAACAAATTGACCAGGCTTTGCGTGACGAACAACCTTTTCTGCCTTGAAAACATACTCTTTTACATTTGTCGATAATTCATTAACACTTAATAATTCAAACATAACTAAATCTCTCTATATTTACAATAATTTTTAACTGAACAAACTTCACAGTTTGGATTTTGCGATTTGCAACAATATCTACCCAAAAAAATGAATAAATGATGGGCTCTACTCCAACGGCTTTTGTCAATGGTATTCATTAGTGCTTTTTCGCACACATCGGGAACTTTTGTATCTACAAAACCAAGCCTATTTGAAACCCTTAAAACATGAGTATCTACTGCAATTGCAGGCTTGTGAAATGCCTCACTAAGCATAACATTTGCTGTCTTTCTACCAACTCCTACAAGACCTGTTAATTCCTCCATAGTTTGTGGAACTTCTCCATTGTACTTTTCAAGCAAAATTTTGCTTGTTTCAATTATTGATGTAGCTTTATTTATGTAAAAACCACAAGAATATATGTAAAATGAAAGTTCCTCCACTGAAAGCACTGAAAACTGCTCGGGAGTATTGTAGATTTTGAATAACTCTGAAGTAACTTTATTTACCCTTTTGTCAGTACATTGAGCAGAAAGTATAACTGCAACAAGCAACTCAAAAGGTGTTGTGTAATCAAGCTCACACTTTGCATCGGGAAATTGCACTTCCAAATTATCTAAAATTTTATCTGCCGTAGATTTATCCATACTAATATTATTGCATTTTTTATGTTATCTTGCAATTGATTTATATATTATATAT
>JAHHUG010000054.1 GCA_020024085.1 Christensenellaceae bacterium
CTTTACATCATCTTCATTAATTGGAGTATTTTTTGCTTTTTCTACAATTTCTTCTGATTGTATATTTATACAAATATTTTTATATTTTGCAATAATTTCAATTTTTTGATTTTTCTTTAATTTTGCAAAAATTTCAATATTTAATAATTTTCTTACATTACTAATTTTTTCGATTTGATTAATATCGGTGGTTACTCTAAATATATCATTTATTTTACCTTTATAATTAATTAAAACATTATCATTGTTTAATTTTTTAATTATTTTAAAATTACCACCGGCAATTTCTTTATTATTTCTAAAAATTTTATAACCATTTTTTTCGTTGAAATCTTTGCAATTTAATACAGAGTTATTCCCTTTTATTTCAATAATTTTACCAGAATACTCACCTATATGATTTTGTGTTTTGTTGTACATCACATTTTCATTGAATAAGTATCCTTTTGTAAATTCGCCACGATTATATATTTTTTTAAGTTCAGTTTTTAATATTCCATAATTAAGTTTTTCATTATTAATATTATCAAGAGCTTTTCGATAAGCATTTGTAACAATTCCTACATATTCTGCTCTTTTTAGTCTTCCTTCAATTTTCAAACTATCAATACCTATTTTTTCAAGGAGAGACAATTTGTCAATTAAGCATAAATCTTTTGTTGATAATAAATATGAATAATCTTCGTTATTTTTAAGGTTTTTGTATAATTGTCTACAAGGTTGTTTGCATAATCCTCTATTTGCACTATCTCCACCAACCATAGAAGAAAATAGGCATTGTCCTGAGTAGCTTACACACAATGCACCGTGCACAAAATACTCTATTTCAAGGTTTGTATTTTCTTTTATTGCTTTAATATCTTCTAGTTTAGTTTCTCTTGCAAGGACAACCCTTGTAAAACCTAATTTTTCAAGATATTTTGCACCATACAAGTTGTTCACACCAAGTTGAGTACTTGCATGTAGTGGTATATTTGTAAGTTCTTTAACTAATTTTGCAGTTAAAAAATCAGTAATAATAAAAGCATCTATTCTAGCATTTTTACATGCTAGAATAGTGCTTTTTAATTCATCTATTTCATTATCTTTAATATTTGTATTTAATGTAACATAAACTTTTACATTAAACAAATGACAATATTTTACATAATCTTTGATATTTTCCTCATTAAAGTTGTTGGCACTTCTTCTTGCATTAAAATTTTGTAATCCAAGATAAACTGCATCTGCTCCGTTATTAATTGCATACTTTAATGATTCAATATCGCCAGATGGAGATAATAGTTCCATTTTCATTATCTTAATTTTGCACCTAATCTAATTTCTAAAGATTTTAAGATTCTTTCAATTTGGCTATTGATTTCTTCTTCTTTCAATGTTCTATCTTCAGCTCTAAATGTCATAGAAATAGCTACACTCTTGTTGTTTGCACCAATTAAATTTGATGTGTAAATATCGAATATTTTTTCACTTTCAAGAATTTTTCCACCAGTCTTTTTAATTGTAGATAGAATATCATCAGCAGTAACAGATTTGTCTACAAGTATAGCAATATCTCTATCAACAGCTGGGTATTTAGGAATATTTACATATGGTCTAAATTCTTTTGCAAGCTTAAATAGCTTTTCTAGCTCGATTTCTGCAATATATATTCTTTGATTGATGCCATAGTTTTCTAGTACTCTTGGGTGAACTTCGCCGAATTTACCGATAATATTTTTACCAACAACAATATTTGCACTTCTACCATCGTGAAGATATGTTTCGGTTGCTCTTGTATATTTTGCATCAATACAGAATACATCAAGCAAGTTTTCGATAATACCTTTAATTGTGTAGAAGTCTTCGTTTTCGCCAAATGTACCGATAATAAGATTTTCGACTTCGTTTGGTTGGTTAACAATAGGCATTTCCTTTGGAATATAAGTTCTTGCTACTTCGAATATTCTACCAGCTGGAACGCTCTTTGCAAGGTTGTTGCCGATTGATTGAATCATGCTATGAGCTAAAGTAGTTCTCATTACAGACAAATCTTCGCCAAGTGGGTTGATAAGTTTAATTGCATTTCTTCTACTGTCATCACTTGCAAGATTTAGCATATCAAATGCTTTTGGAGTGATAAATGAGTAGTTAATACCCTCAAATATTCCCATACCACAAAGTGTTTTCTTTAGTTTATCTTCAAATTGTTGATATTTTGTTTTACCACCTTGAGTTTGAGCAGGATTTGTAAATAATGTAGATTGAATATGGTCGTAACCATACATTCTAATTAGTTCCTCACTGATGTCGTTTGCATTGATTATATCTTCTCTATAAAGAGGGATTTCTGCTGTAAATATATCATTATTTTCTGTAATTTTAAATTGTAAACTTTCAAGGATTTCAGTAATTTGCTCATCGCTGATTACAATACCCAAAATCTTTGTAATATCCTTAGATGTAAAGTCAACAAATCTAACATTGTTTGGTTTGTCGATATACTCTCTCTTACCACTAACAATTGTACCACTATTTGTTTGGTAAATAAGGGTTAAGATTCTGTCCATTGCAAGATTTTGAGAGATATAGTCGATACCTTTTTCAAATCTTTGGCTACTGTCGCTATAAAGTTTTAATTCTCTTGAAGTTCTTCTAATATAGTCTCTTGCAAATTTGGCTGATTCAAAAACAACGGTATTTGTATTTTCTTTAATACCAGAACCAAGACCACCCATAATACCAGCAACAGCAATAGGGTTTGACTTATCTGCAATTACAATCATGCTATCTTTAAGTTTGTTTTCTTGCTCATCAAGAGTAACGATTACTTCACCATTTTCAGCTTGTCTTACAACGATAATACCATCTTTAAGCTCGTTTTTATCGAATGCATGAGTAGGTTGACCAACTTCAAGTAGTACATAGTTAGTAATATCAACAATGTTGTTGATTGGTCTAATGCCACAAGAAATCAATCTCTTTTGAATATAGCTAGGAGAATCTTTAATTACTACATTTTTAACAGCTTTTGCAATATAGTGATTGCAATTTTCAGTTCTTACATCAACATCAACATAGTTTTCAATGCTATCTGTTTCATCTTCTTTGTAATCAATATCAAGGTTCTTTAGAGGTTTGTTAAGAACAGCTGCAACCTCACGTGCAATACCGATAATACTATTGCAATCTGGTCTATTTGCAGTAATTTCAACATCAAGTATTACATCGTTTTTGCCAATAACTTCGTTTATATCCATTCCAAGTGGTAGGTTTTTGTCTAGTTGTAAAATGCCATACACACCTGCTCCTGGAAACTCCTCTTCGGTAAGATTTAGTTCTTCGCCAGAGCAAAGCATACCATTTGAAGGTACACCTCTAAGCTTACCTTTTTTGATATTTACACCATTAGGTAAATGAGAATTATGAAGTGCTGTTGGTACAACATCGCCAACTGCAACATTGCTTGCACCTGTAACAATTTGAATAAGCTCATCTTGACCAACATTCATTTGGCAAATAACCATATGGTCAGAGTCAGGGTGTGGAACAAGCTCCTCTATTCTACCTGTTACTACATTTTTACATTGTTCACCATCATAAATTATTGAATCAACTTCAAAACCTGCTTTTACAAGTTTATCTGCAAGTACTTCTGGTGTAACATCTATTTCTACAAAATCTTTTAACCAACTATAAGGTACTTTCATATTTAACCTCCTATTTATATTGTTTTAAGAAACGCATATCGTTAGAGAACAATATTCTCATATCAGGAATACCGTACTTAATCATAGCTATTCTTTCAACACCCATACCAAATGCAAATCCAGAGTACTCCTTGCTATCAATACCACAATTTTCTAGTACAACAGGGTTTACAATACCAGCACCAAGAATCTCTATCCAACCAGTGCCTTTACATAGGTTACAACCTTTGCCACCACAGAATGGACAGCTTACATCAACCTCAACACTAGGCTCGGTAAATGGGAAATATGAAGGTCTAAATCTAACCTCAGTATTTTTATCAAACAATGTTTTTGCAAATAACTCCAAAGCACCTTTTAGGTCGCAAAGAGTTACGTTTTTATCTACAACAAGTCCTTCAATTTGTTGGAACATTGGAGAGTGAGTAGCATCGCTATCTACTCTATATACTTTGCCTGGATTAACAATCCTTATTGGAGGTTGTTGTTTAAGCATAGTTCTAACTTGCATTGAAGAAGTTTGAGTTCTTAAAATTAAATTATCGTTAATAAAGAATGAGTCTTGCATATCTCTTGCTGGGTGGTCTTTAGGAATGTTTAACATTTGGAAACAGAAGTAATCTGTCTCAATTTCAGGACCATCAGAAACAGTAAAACCAAGCCCAGTAAAGATATCTACAATTTCGTTACGAACAAGGCTTAAAACATGTAGTCCTCCAACATCTTCCCTTTTGCCACTAAGTGTAATATCAAGTTCCTCTTCCTTAAGTTTTTTGTCTTTTTCCTTAAGTTCAAGTTCCTTGATTTTTTCCTCAAGTTTTGCTTCAAGATTCTTTTTGCAGTCATTTAGCATTTTACCAACTGCTGGCTTGTCCTCTTTTGGAACATCTTTCAAACCTTTCATAAGATTTGTAAATTCGCCACTTTTACCAAAGAATTTGATTCTAATATCATTTAGTTCTTTAGTAAGGGTAGAATTTTCAATCAAATTACTGCATTCTTCTTTAATTTTTTGAATAATTGTTTGCATAAATTCTCCTTTATAACAAAAAACCCTACAAGTATTACTACTTATAGGGTGCAATTTTACACGGTACCACCTATATTGCTAATAAAATTAGCCACTTAATTAAGGTTATAACGGAACCACCGTTCCTACTTTTGATAGGACACTCCAAAGTGAATTCGCAACACTGTAACTTAATATCCTTTCAGCCGGTGAGATATTTTCTCTGTCAGTCCATTTTGTTGTTACTACTCTTTATCATCGTTTTACTATATATTAAATATATAATCTAAAAATAAAAAAGTCAAGCAATTTTATAATTAACTAGGTATTAAGTCGAAAAACTTGTCATTCATATTGAGATAAATCTCTGGAATTTCGCCAATAATTAAATTTTCACATACCAATATCTCTGTATCAACCGAAACATTAATATCATCAATAGGTAAAATAATACTGATATCAACAAGTACATCAATATATAATTTGTGTAAAGTTTGGTTAATGCCTGCTTGAATAAATTGCGACTTAAAATCACATAACACATTTCCAACAGGTTTTATTTTAATTGTAACATCTGGACCATGACCAGAGAATAAGTTAATGCCGGTAAATGTGCCAATTGGAATATTTAGTTCGGTTACATCAATTTTATTAAGGTTATTTTGTGTAACTATTGACATATTTCTTGCTAGCATATTGATATTTGGAGAGTTTGCTTTAATCATAGAAACTTTTTTATTTTGGTCATACTCGATATTAAATAAATCGTCGTATTTTAGTTCATCATTAATTACTATAATTGCAGCTTGATTGACTGCATTCACACCAATTCCACGAACTTCTGCCATAGAATAATCTAGTACTACTGGTTTTACATTTTTACTAAAATAAATTAACATTGATATAACTATTATTATAATAATTAGTAAAATGCATAGTACTTTTGTAGATTTTTTATTAAAAAACCCTTTTGACATATATTTTAAGTATATGCTAAAAGGTTATTTTATTTGACAATATATTAAAATTTTTTACTGTGTGACTTAAATATTAGTGCATATATAAAACTTGATACAATAACTGTACTTAATCCTCCAGCAACAGAACTTAAACCTCCACTGATTGCACCTAAAAAACCATTTTCTTCAAGTCCTTTTAATGCACCTCTAGCTAGATTGCTACCAAATCCACAAATTGGAATAGTTGCACCACTGCTTCCAAAATCAACTATATATGAATATGCTCCAGTTATTTCTAATACAACACCAATTAACATAAATAAAACTAATATTCTTGCTGAAGTCATATTCGTTTTATTTATTAATACTTGACCTACAAAACATATTAAACCACCTGTTACAAATACTTGTAAATATCTAATAAATACTTCCATATTATTCCTCGTCGTTTTCAATAATAATTGCATGCGAAATGCTAGGGATAGTCTCTCCTTGTAAAGATGTATCCTTACTTAATAAAGCACCTGTTGGCATAAAAAGTACTTTATTAATTTGTTTTTTTTGTAATAGTTTGTAAAAATATCCTCCAAACATTACGGAACAACAACCAGCACCACTTCCACCTTGAATTGCTTTTTTATTATCTCCATATATCATTGCACCACAATCAAAATGGTTAGATAATTGGATATTATCTTTTGATAAAAGTTGTTTTAATAAACTACTACCAAATTTACCTAAATCGCCTGTTATAATGCAATCATAATAATCTGCATCTCTACCTGTTTCTTCAAAGTGTTTTAACAATGTGGTGTAAACTGCTGGAGCCATTGCTGCTCCCATATTATTTACATCAATTACTCCGTAATCGGTTATTGTGCCAAGGGTTGCACCTTTAATCTTTGTCTTATTATTCATAGTTGACAACAATATACTACCTGCACCAGTTACTGTCCATTGACTTGTAGGTGTTTTTTGGTTACCTAGTTCAAGTGGAAAGCGATATTGTCTTTCTGCACTTGCAAAATGGCTACTTGTAGTACATGTGATATTATTATAATTGCCACTATCAATTAAACTTGCTCCAAGAAATAAAGCCTCGCCTAAGCTAGCACAAGCATTATATACCCCAATAAATGGTAAATTAAGACTTCTAGTTGCAAAGCTAGATACGGCAATTTGGTTGATTAAATCACCTGAAATCGACAAATCAATATTATCAATATAAAGACCTGCATTATTCAATAATTGCTGTATAGCACGAATTTGGAACTTACATTCAGCTTTTTCGTATGATTTTTCACCAAACATATCGTCATCTACTCTTTCGTCAAAGTAATTGCGATATTTTGATTTAGATTCAATTGGACCTACTATTGAAGATGTACTATAAATTGATACTGGATTATCAAAATAAATTGTATTTTTATCTATTCTCATAGCATCATACCTACTAAACCTATAATTACGCTTGCTGTTACGCCGAATACAATAATTGGTCCTGCGATAACAAACATCTTTGAGCAAACACCATAAATTACACCCTCACGATTAAACTCCATTGCTGGACTCATAACAGAGTTTGCAAAGCCAGTAATTGGAATAATTGAGCCTGCACCAGCGTAATATCCGATTTTGTCATACAAGCCAAAAGCTGTAAGTGTAACACCTAAAAATATCATAGTCATAGATGTTGCATTCCTTAGTTCTACTTCTGTTAGCATAGGAAAATATGTTTTGTACATATCTAAAAAACCTTCACCTATACAACAAATAATGCCCCCTACAAGAAATGCCATAATAAGAGTAGGTAACATTTTAGTTTTAGGTGAAGATTTTTCTACCATTTTTAAATAATTATTCATTTTCGTTCCTCACAATTATTTTTACTTTTGATAAATGTTTCATTATCTTCTACATTTTTTGTATTATCAATAGTTTTCATAATATAATTGTTGTACAAACGAACAAATTTTATACTTATTGTAATTTTTTTCTTAAATTTTCTAGTATTTTATTTTCAAGTCTTGATATTTGCACTTGCGAAACTCCAAGTTCTTCTGCGATTTCAGTTTGAGTTTTATCTCTAAAGTATCGCAACATTATGATTTTTTTGTCTCGCTCATCTAATGTTTCAATTATTTCATTCAGCATTATTTTATCAATCATTTTGTCATCAGTATTATCGCTTTCTATTTTATCAATCAGTTCAACCTGAGATTCATCATCAATTTTTTCATATAATGATAATGGAAATTTGCCACTATCCATAATAAATACAACTTCTCTTGTATCTACATCAATATCCTTTGCAATTTGTTCTATTGATGGCGAAACCCCATGCTCAAGTTGATATTGCTCAATAAACTTATTTATCTCAATGTACTGCAATTTTATAGCTCTACTGACCTTTATAGCTCCATCATCTCGAATGTATCGTTTAATCTCCCCCATAATCATAGGAACTGCATAGGTAGAAAATCGAACATTGTAAGATGGGTCGAAATTATTTATAGCTTTTACCAAGCCCAACGAACCAATTTGGAATAAATCATCGTATTCTATATGACTATTAAGATATCTTCTTAAAATTGATTTTACAAGTGGTAAATTTTCAGTTACAAGTTCAGTTTTTGCATTTTCATCACCATTTTGAGCTTTTTTAATTAGTTCAAGGGTTTTATTGTGGTCATACATTTTTAGGACTTTTTGTAAAAATTATTTCAGTTCCTTTACCTACACTTGAACTAACTGTTAGATTATCCATAAAAGTAGACATTATGGTAAAGCCCATGCCACTTCTTTCATCATTTGGTTTTGTAGTATAAAATGGTTGCATTGCTTCGTTAATATTTTGTATGCCACAGCCATTATCAGATATCTTTACTTCTAAATAATTATCAAATAGAGAACACTCTATTGTAATTTCATTATTTTCGTCCATATTATATCCATGTACGATACAATTAGTTACTGCCTCACTTACGGCTGTTTTTATATCATTAATATCCTCTAATGTAAATGGTAACTCCACAGCAAAAGCTCCCACTATTCCTCTTGCAAGAGCCTCATTTTTCGACTTTGCAGGAACTGTAATTTTCATATAATTAAGCATATTTACCTCACTAATCACTTAAAAAAAGTTCGTACATACCACTTGCACGAAGCACTTTGTCAATTTGACTATTTGCATTTCTTACACCAACGGAAATATTTTGTTTGTGTAATTTTTTGTATCGTCCTAGTATCATACCAATTCCGGTACTATCCATAAAGTCGATATTTTTGAAATCAAATACAAGTTTATTAAAGCTATTATTGTCAATTAAGTTGTCAATTTCACGCCTAATAATACCTGCATATCTTTCATCAATATCTACAAGAGGATAGATATATAAGCTATTTTTAATTAGCTTTCCTTCAATATACATAGTTGCCTCCTAAAAGTTATATTTTAATTTTAATTTTATTTGCGATAAATAATTTAAAATAAAAAAAAGAATACTAACATATAATGTTTTTTTATGTAGTATTCTTTCGTTAGGTTGTTTTATTTGTGATTAATTTATTGA
>JAHHUG010000055.1 GCA_020024085.1 Christensenellaceae bacterium
TTATATATCCTCCTATTTTCTATATGAAGTATATTATAACATTTATGCTAATAAGTCAATAGATATACAAAAAAAATATTCAACTCTTTTACATATATGTTAATAAATATCTATATTATCAAACAGTAACAAACTAATTATTTTCTCTTGTAAGATTATTGATTAAAACATCATTAATATACAATCTAAATGATGTTCCAAGGAACTTTGCAGCCTTTTCACTAATGATAATTCTTGACAAATAAATCTCAAAATATTCCATTACTGAAGACATATTATCCATATAAATCTTACTTAAAATAATTTTGTTTTCGTTGTCTACCTCAATGATATTTTTCTTAATAGCATAATTTACTCTATCGTGGATATCATTTTGGTCAAATTTACCCTTATGCACCCTAGTTTTATGTGCATCGGACTTATCTGCAATAATCAATGCAGCACTGATTGGATTAACAGGGACGCCTATTTCCTCCTCGTGATTACCAATTGCACCGATAACCACAGCAATTTCCTCCTCGTTCATACCCATTTCACGAAGGATATTAAACGCAAGGTTTGCACCAGTTATTCCGTGGAACTTCCTATTGATACTATTACCGATATCATGAAGATATCCTGCAATCAAGCCAAGCTCAACTGTTCTTTCATCGTAGCCAAGCTCTTTTAGTATTTTGCCAGTTATCCTAGACACATAGGTTGCGTGCCTTTCTCCGTGCTCGGTATAGTTCATAACATCAAGGCATCTATCGGTAGCCTTGATAAGTGATTTTACCATAGGATTAGCTTTTACTTCTTTAAGTGTTATCATTTTCCTTTTCCTTATTTCTTTCAACAATAAGCTTGTAGTATTCGTCCTCAGAAAAGTCCTTTGCGTAGCAGAACTCACCACCTAGTCTTTCGACTGCATTTCTAAGTTCTATAAATTCCGAATAATTCAAGTCCTTATCAAGTACATAGCTATTAATAATATTGATAGCTTTTTTATCGCCATATCTACCGAACATTTCTGCAAGTTCAGCTAAATTCTCGCCACGATACAACATAGTAGTTAGCCACATAAAGATATTTTCATTATCCTTGTAGTTAGATAAAATATCGGTAAATATAAATTGTGCTTCTTCGCTTACATTATACATCACATTTAGGATTTTTTCTACTGCGTCCTCATTATCATATGCTAAAAACTCGTAACATGCACTTATTTTATCAGCATTTGTTTCGCCATCTGCAATTAATTGTATGCAAACATCAGTTAGTTCATCTCCACCGATTTCAAACAAAATGGTAAATGCATACTTAAGTACCTCTGGTTCGTTGCTTTTTAACAACTTTTTGATAAACTCAACAGCATCTTCCCTTGCAACAACACGGTCGGTTATAATATCACTAACATCTCTACCTGTTGAAAGCATATATTCTACATAATCGTACAAATTACCACTTTTTTCAACTATTTTTGCATATTCAAGTGGAGTAAAACCATCAAGCTCCTCGTTTGATTTTGTAACCCACTCAAGATACATCTTCATTAGTTCTTTTTCAATTACCTTGATATTGCTATATTTTTCCTTGTCCTCATTTACTATTTTACGGACAGATTTCATAAATAATTCTTCTAAATCGTAATATATCATAATTTGCCTCTAAACATTTATAGTATTGTACCATTCGTAATATTCATTACTAGTTACACCAAAAAATTCAAATAATCTATTAATATCCCTTATTTCCTTTTGTAGTTCGCCATTAAAACACAAATAAATCGTGATAAATCGTGCATCTGCATTTTGGATAGATAACGTTGTATTTTGTTTGTAAATGTCATCTAATATCGCAACATTTTCAATAATTTCGTTTACAACCGTATTTGGCTTTAGGGCTGTTGCAAAAGCAAACAACACTGCATCGTAGTAGCCAATTACCATATTATTGTCAAAATGGTCAAGTGGGTAGGTAAAGTCATACTCAACAAACAAATTACCAAGTACAAAGCTAATAGTCTTGTTGCTATCATACTCGATAATAGTTTTGATTAGCGAAGTTTTTACATTTTCTAGTACGGTATTGTCAATAAGCAACTCTCTAAGTTTGTCACCTATTTTATCGGTATATACTTTATCAAGTATCCTAATAATAGCATTAATCTGCTTGATATTATTTTCCCTTAATACATAGTCAAATACATTGCTAAACACTTCATCGCTTACAATTAGCTCCCTACAACCCTCAATATTTCCCTTACTAATTAGGTTTTCAATAGTAGCAAGTTTATCATCAATAAATAGGTCTATTTTTTGCATAAACATATCTACTGTTGGAGTTATAACCTCAAGCTTAAACAAACTACCAACCACATAAGTATAGCTAGATTTACCAAACATTTTATTCGAAAAATTAAGTGTCTTAAAGGCTTTTTTCCTGTCCCCTAAAATATACTCTAGTATCGCCTTATAGCAAACATCTCGTACCCCGTAGTTATACCTATCAATTATAATTTTGCTTAACTCATAACACTCTTCAATAAAAGGTGTTGCAACAAGCATAATCGGCATAGAAAGAACTATATTTTCCTCTGGTTCAAACTGCAAAATTCTATCAAGATTAACCTTTGCATCTTCCAAGTTTTCCTCTTGAAGATTATAGTAAAGCATATACACTCTGCCATAAAGCTCGTAGTCCTTATTTTCTATTAAATCGCTAGCAAAAGCCTTAAATGATATCATATCATTAAGATTCATATAGTTGATTGCCTTTAACCTAACCACATTGATATAGCCCTCAAGATAAGAAAAATCCCTAGAGTTAAGTAGCTCGTTTGACTTTGCAAATTGCTTGCTTGCCGAGAGTACTCTTGCTTTTTCAAGTAAAGCCTCAAGGTACTCATCAGTAACTGGATATATTACCTTGAAAGCATTTTTACTTTCCATTTCACTCATAAAGTCAAACACATCATCAAGGTCAATCATAGAAATATCCTTAATGCCGATACCGTAATCAGCATATCTCATAGCCTCTGCATAACTATCATTTGATGCAAGGTTTTGCGACACCTTTTCAAGATACCTTTTGTCCTTACTCTTGTTGTAAAGTTTGAACAAACAGTCATTCGATTTGTTAGATTGCCCCATTTCCTCGTACATTTTAGAAAGTAGCAACATTCCGTTTTCATATTCGCCACAATCCAACAATTTTCTACAAAAAACGGCACAATTAGAAAAGTCTCCATCATTTAGAGCCTTTAGTCCTGCATTAATCAGTTGGTTTTTATTAAGTTTAAACTCAACAATACTCATTATTCTGCAAAAATCTTATCCAAGTCTTCACGGGTAAATCTATATTTAGTATTGCAGAATTGACAACCAACCTCAATTTGTTTGTCCTTATCTACAATATCATAAGCATCTTTTTTACCAAGTGTTAGAATAACCTTTTCAATAAGTTCTCTACTGCAATCGCAACTGAACTCTGGTACAACAGGTGGTAGCATTTTAACATCAAATTGACCGAAGTAATAGTCAATTAGTTCATCTACCTCCATTTTATCAAGTACACTGCTAATATGTGTAAAGTTTGTGCAAATATCCTCAAGCATAGTGATAACCATATCATTGCAACCAGGCATTGGTTGAATAAATATACCACCTGAAGTTTTAACACCATCTTTATCTACAAGTACACCTAGTGCTACTGCTGAAGGAGATTGCTCACTTGCAGTAAAATAGTATGCAAAATCTTCTGCAATTTCACCACTTACAAGATTGCACTTTCCCGTATAAGGTTCCTTTAATCCCAAGTCCTTAATAACAGAAATTTCGCCATCTTTACCAACAGCTCCACCAACATCAATCTTGCCATCAGCTCTAATAGGCAAATCTAGGCTAGGGTTTTCTACATAGCCTTTTACCTTGCAACCAGTTCTACCACTTACAACGATTCTACCGATAGGACCTCCACCATTGATATTGAAAGACATTCTTTGTCCCTCATCTTTAAAGCCACTTGTCATAAAAGCAGCAACAGTCAAACATCTACCAAGTACTGCTGTTGTAGTAGGAGTAAGGTTGTGGATTTCCCTTGCCTTATTTACCATATCTGTATTTTTAATTACTGTTATTAAAACCTTTCCATCTGCTATAAAAAACTTTTGTAATTTATCCATTATTTTACCACCTTAAAAAATAATCTAGTACTATCTTTTTTTACCTTATTAAAATTGTCATCAAATACCTCTACCTTGCTAAATTTATCTAGCATTTTAAGGAGATTTTGTTTTGATACATAGTACTGAGTTTGAGTTTCTTCCTCTCTATCATACTTTCCGTTTTTGTCCTTAATGAAAAATACCAAGTCCATATCAACGGCATTTTCCTTTTCATCTAATTCATTTTGCCAGAAATAGCTGAAATCGTCATACTCCTCAAAGTAGATATTATTGCCTAAAACTTCCTTTAGTTTATACTCTGAACTAACATCAAAAATAAGCGTGCCGTTAGGCTTAAGCATATTGTAACACTTATCTAGTACGATAGCTAGTTCCTCATTGTTGATATAGTTGAACACATCGCATATTGCAACGATAAAATCGAACTGCTTATCAAGGTCAAGTTCCACTATATCTTCACACAAAAATCTAATATTAAGTGCCTTTTTTAATGCTTTCTTTTGAGCAATATCAAGCATTTCTGTCGACATATCAACAGCAGTCATATTGTAGCCAGCCTCTGCAAGTGGAATAGTTATTTCGCCACTACCCGAGCCAAGCTCCAAACCACACTTACCTAAATTTTGTTCTAATATAAACGAGGCGATTTCGTTATAATTGAAACCGCCCATCAATTTGTCATAATATTTTGCAAGTACTGAATAACTATCCATTATTTGTTCTTTTGACTCTTTTTCTTTTTAGGATTTACATAAGGTTGTTGAGCAGGTTTTTTCTTTTTATTCTTTTGTTGCTCAACAGGTGCATCGTTTTGCTTATTAGATTTCTTTGAAAATACTACACCCTCTTCGCCTAGTGCATCATAAATAGGGTTCATATACAAGTCGAATGCATAGTTGCCGATTTGAAGATTCATCATAATATAGTACATAAATCCAAACATAAATAGGATTACATACACAATCATTGAAAGAACAGGCATATATACTATTGCTAGGATTGGTAAAATCGCAAATGCAATAAATAGTATTGTCCATAACCAGTTTTCAATAGCTAGAATAAATGCATTACGGAACATATATCTAAACTTCAACTTGTCGTATGTTACGATTTGAGATGGAATTTGAAGTAATACCATAAGAAGCATTACACCAATAAGCATTGCAAAAAATAGTAATGCATACCAACCACCAGTTACTTGATTTAGAACATCTAACTTATAAAACTCTATAAAACACTCTGCAACAGCAAAGATAAGTACACCGATTAAAGTTGTAACTATCATCATCTTCCACCAGTACTTTTTGATACCAGTAAAGAATGTTTTCATTACCTTGTAGTCTTCCTCATAAAACATCTTTCTAGCCACATACATTGAACCAGCAAGACCAAGTCCCATAATAGTAAAACTAGGTATAACTAATGCAAAGTAGAATGTATGCACTTGTAGTCTACCAATAAGTGCCTCGGTTAATTCACTATTCATTCCTGGGTGATAATCAATACCAAGACCACCGATAAAGAATCTACTGTCAGATAAACCAAGCATATAGCCTAGTGCCCAAATAGTTAATACCAAAAATGGTAGGAAAAATATTGAAAAAATAAGGCTTGTTTTCATAACCTCATTCATATTATTCCTATAAACTCTATTTAGTCCTGCAAATTTACCACCAGCGTGTCTTTCGGTAACTTCGGCTAATCTATTTTCCTTAGATGTTTTAAGGTGCATAAATAGAGGGGTTTTTTCGTTGTCTTTGTTTTGTTTTGCCATAAACTCTCCTATTTTATAGTATTATTACTAATAACATAATTTTTATAATATTAACAATACAATAATACAACATAATTGGAAAAATATCAAATATTATCGGTCAAAAATTTGACATATAAAATAATTTGTGGTAAGATAAACACAATTAAATAACATATAGAGGAGCAATAAACAATAGTATGTAACTATTATGGTTCAAGCCTTTCGTTACAAAAAGGGTATTATTGCCGAGGTTTACTTCAGCTTGAGATGTGGTAAATCGGTTGGTATGGCTAAATCCATACAACTGTCATCAATTGATGGAGTGCTATTATATAAAGACTATTTACGGTATTCCATTGAGAATACCGTTTTTTTATAAGGAGAAATTAAATGAAAAAATTTAAGGTTGCTGTTGTTGGTGCAACAGGAATGGTTGGAAACAAATTTTTGGAAGTTTTAACTGAAAGACAACTTCCAGTAGAAGAATATTATCTTTTCGCTTCTCATAGAAGTGCTGGTAAAGTTATCAACTTTATGGGTAAAGACCACACAGTTATTGAATTAACTGAGGAAAACATTAAAAAACACCCTGTTGATTTCGCATTATTCTCTGCAGGTGGTTCAACTTCAGGTAATTTCGCACCTATCTTTGCAAACAATGGTGCAGTTGTAATTGATAACAGTAGCTACTGGAGAATGAACAAAGAAGTTCCTCTAGTTGTTCCTGAGGTAAACCCAGATGATGTTAAGTGGAATAAGGGTATCATTGCTAACCCTAACTGCTCTACAATTCAAGCTATGCTTCCACTAAAAGCTCTTAATGATAAGTATGGCATCAAGAGAGTTGTATTCTCTACATACCAAGCTGTTTCTGGTGCTGGTGTTGGTGGATATAACGACCTTAAAAATGGTGTTGAGGGTATCGCTCCTCAAAAGTTCAACAAGCCTATCGCATTCAACTGCTTACCTCAAATTGATGTATTTGAAGAAGATGGTTATACAAAAGAAGAACACAAAATGATTGACGAAACAAGAAAGATTTTAGGTCTTCCTGACTTAAAGGTTACTGCTACAACTGTAAGAGTTCCAGTATTCCACGGTCACTCTGAGTCTGTCAATGTAGAATTCAACAAGCCTTGCACTCTTGAGGGTATTAAGGAAACACTTGCTGCATTCCCTGGCATCATCGTTCAAGATGATATCAAAAACTGCGAATACCCTATGGCTATCACTGCTGAAGGTCACGATGAGGTTTTCGTTGGTAGAATTAGAATCGACAACAGTGTTGAAAGTGGTTGTAACCTATGGGTTGTTGCTGATAACATTAGAAAGGGTGCTGCTACTAATGCCGTTGAAATTATGCAACTATTAATGAAATAATTTAGAAGGAATATATTATGATTTTTGAAGGTGTAGGCACTGCTTTAATCACACCATTTACTGAAGATGGCGTTGATTTTGCTAGCCTAGAAAAATTGGTTAATGACCAAATTGCAAGTGGCGTTAATGCTTTAATAGTTTGTGGTACAACAGGCGAACCTGCTACTATGACAGATGAGGAAAAAACTGCTGTCATCAAGTTTGTAGTAGAAATTGCTGACCACCGTGTACCTATTATCGCAGGTGCTGGTACTAATTGCACTGCCACTACAATAAAAAATGTTATTGAGTACGAAAATTTGGGTGTTGATGGACTATTAATAGTTACACCATACTACAATAAATGCACACAAAATGGACTAATTGCTCACTACTCTGCTATTGCTAAAAGTACAAGTTTACCTATTATCGTATATAGTGTACAAGGTAGAACAGGTGTAAATATTTTACCTGAAACTGTTAAAAAACTTGCAGAGATTGACAACATTGTGGCAATTAAAGAGGCTAGTGGAAACTTGGAGCAAGTAAAAGAAATTATTGAGCTTGTTGATGGTAAGATTGATGTTTACTCTGGCGAAGATGGAATGGCTGTTGATATTGTTAAACTTGGTGGCAAGGGCTTAATCAGTGTATTAAGTAATGTTGTCCCAGCTAAAACTGTTACAATGGTACAACTTGCACTTCAAAAAGAATACGAACTTGCTTATGCATTACAAAAAGATGTTGCAAACCTTGTAAAATTACTATTTGTAGAAGTAAATCCTATCCCAGTTAAAAAAGCAATGGAATTACTTGGATATTGCAAAAACTTTATCCGTTTACCTTTGACAGAACTAGAAACAGAACATACAAACTTACTAGAAAAAGAGCTAAAAGTTCAAGGAGTATTATGATTAATTTAATTCTTAGTGGTATTAATGGCAAAATGGGAAAAGCCATTGTAAATTTAGTATCAAATAACGACAACTTTAATATCGTTGCAGGTGTTGACCTAGTAAAAGGCGACCTTAATATCCCTGTTTACGATAGCTTCGATAATGTAGAGGAAAAAGCCGATGTAATAATTGACTTTTCAAGACCTTCTACCCTTGATGGTATGTTAGCTTATGCTACAAAAACAAATACAAACCTTGTTATCGCATCTACTGGTTACACAAGTGAAGATTTATTAAAAATTGTTAATGCATCAAATCATATTGCAATTTTTAAAGCAAGTAATATGAGCCTTGGTGTAAACTTAATCGGTAACCTTGTAAAACAAGCTGCTGCATTTTTAGGTGCTGACTACGATATCGAAATTATCGAACAACACCACAACCAAAAGGTAGATGCTCCTAGTGGAACTGCTATTACACTTGCTCATAAAGCTAACGAAGCATTTAACGACAGCTACAAAATCGTAAATGGCAGAAGTGGTGCAAACTGCAAGAGAGAACAAAAAGAAATTTCAATTAGTTCTGTTCGTGGTGGCAACATTGTTGGCAAACACGATGTACTATTTATTGGTAAAAACGAAGTAGTTACAATTTCTCACGAAGCTCAATCAAGAGAGGTATTTGCAGAAGGTGCACTTAAAGCTGCAAACTATGTTTTTGCAAAAGAAAAAGGTCTATTTGATATGGATAACCTTATCAAAGATATGTTACAAAAATAATCAAAAATCATAAAAAAATATAAATTAACCACCTATATTTTAGGTGGTTTTTTAATACATTTTTTCTTGTAATACTAAATATAAATTTTTATTATTCTATCCATATCATTACACAAT
>JAHHUG010000056.1 GCA_020024085.1 Christensenellaceae bacterium
ATAATTTATAAATATATATTATATGATTATCAAAATTTTAAGGATATCTTTTTTGTATGTTGGTACTATTATTGGAGCAGGTTTTGCAACAGGTAAGGAGCTTACTGCATTTTTTGATGGTGCAAATATTTTTACATTGATATTTGGTGGTATTGTACTCGGTTTATTTGCAGGATACTATTTGTATTTAGGTAAAACATTCGATGAAGATTTATCCAATATTGCTTTTGGAAAATATAGTAAATTATTTGATGCTTTAGTTTTTTGTTCAGTTTTTTTTGTTTTTGTATCAATGTTTGATACATCTGATATTATACTTTTTGATATGTTCCAAATAAAATATGGTGGGTATTTTACCATTTTGCTTACATTAATTTCTGCGTTAGTGGGCATTTCATTTATAAAAAAGATAAATGGTTTAGTTATCCCAGCTATTGTGATAATGATAATTATTATTTTTGCGAAAAATCCAACTGCAACAATACAAGGTAAAACAACTTTATTTTCTCCTATATTATATGCAGGAATGAACATTATGCTAGCCGGATATATAATAAAACCTGAAGGGAAAGGTTTAAGTAATGGAAATATTGCAACAATTACAATTATTACAAGTATTATTTTTGCAATCATTATGACAATGCTATTCGAAATTGTTAAGGGTAGTAATGATATAATGCCATTGTTTACAATATCAAAGTTATACAATCTTGAAATAATTGCTGGTTTAATTATTTATTTTGCAATTATTACAACAGCACTTTCAACAGAAGCAGTTTTGATTGATTACTTAACTCCATATGTGAAAAATAAATACATTATCGGTCTAGCCCTTTTTTTGGTTGCAATTCCATTTAAAATATATGTAGGATTTGAAGATATTGTAGCATTTATCTATCCAATAGTTAGTATTTTAGGCGTTTTGGTTACAATACTTAGTTTGTTAAGATTATTTATATATTATAATAGATAAAAAGTTAAGGAGAAACATATAATGGCTAAACAAATAAGAGAAGGCATTACCTTTGATGATGTACTTTTGGTACCAGCTAAATCAAATGTAATTCCAAAAGATGTTAGTTTGAAGGTTGAATTAACTAAGGGTATTAATCTTAATATTCCAGTACTTAGTGCAGCAATGGATACAGTTACAGAGTCACAACTTGCTATTGCTATTGCTCGTGAAGGTGGTATCGGTATGATACACAAAAACCTTTCAATCGAGGAGCAAGCTGCTCAAGTAGATAAGGTAAAAAGAAGTGAGCATGGTGTTATTACAGACCCATTCTTCTTGTCACCACATCATAAACTTACAGATGCACTTGAATTAATGAAGAAATATCGCATCAGTGGTGTTCCTGTTACAGAAAAAGGTAGATTAGTAGGTATTCTTACAAACCGTGATTTAAGATTTGAAGATAATTTCGATAAGGAAATCTGGGAAGTAATGACATCTAAAAACCTTGTTACTGCTAAAGAAGGTACTACACTTGCTGAAGCTCAAAAGATTTTGGGTGAGCATAGAATTGAAAAACTTCCTATCGTTGATGATAACTATATGCTTAAAGGACTTATCACCATCAAAGATATCGAGAAAAACTTAAAGTTCCCAAACTCTGCAAAAGATGCAAACGGCAGACTACTTGCTGGTGCAGCAGTTGGTATTGCTCGTAATACAATGGATAGAGTTGCAGCTTTAGTTGAGGCTAAAGTTGATATGATTGCTATTGATACAGCTCATGGTCACTCTCAAAATGTATTGAAAGAAGTTGAAATGATTAAAAATAAATATCCAAACCTACCTATTATCGCTGGTAATGTTGCAACAGCATCAGCTACTACCGACTTAATTAAAGCAGGTGCAGATGTTGTTAAAGTAGGTATTGGACCAGGTTCAATTTGTACCACTCGTGTCATTGCTGGTATCGGTGTTCCTCAAATCACAGCTATTATGGATTGTGCAGAGGCAGCTGATAAGCTAGGCAAAAGAGTTATTGCTGATGGTGGTATCAAATATTCTGGAGATGTTACAAAGGCTATTGCAGCAGGTGGTTCAGCAGTTATGCTAGGTAGCTTACTTGCAGGTACAACCGAAACTCCAGGTGAAACCGAGATTTACCAAGGAAGAAATTACAAGGTTTATCGTGGTATGGGTAGCCTTGCTGCTATGAATGCTGGTTCAAATGATAGATACTTCCAAGAAGATGCTAAAAAGTTTGTTCCAGAAGGTGTTGAAGGTCGTGTTCCATTTAGAGGCCCAGTTAGTGAAGTTATCTTCCAACTTATGGGTGGTTTAAGGTCAGGTATGGGATACTGTGGAACTCCTACAATTGATGATTTAAGAGAGAAAGGCGAGTTTATTAAAATTACAAACGCATCATTAATTGAGAGCCACCCTCACGATATCAACATTACAAAAGAAGCTCCTAATTACAGCCCAAAGAACTAATAAGTATTTAGATAATATATGTATAATATGTAGGATAGACTTGTGCTATCCTACTTTTTTTATATATTTATTGAGCGAAATAAATAAAGGGCTGGTTAATTGTATAGTTGTCAATGAATAACTTTATATGATATAATGTGATTATTAATGATAATTGAGGTACAATTTGATAGACGGTAACATTACAGGTGTTAAAAAATCAATATTAGACGAACTAGAAAGTTTGAAGCAAGGCTACAATAAAATGGAATATGTCGATAGCATAGTTCTTGAAATAATTGCAAAATATACAACAATACTAAATCGAGAAATCTCTGTGTTTATTTCTCGTAGTGGACTACTTTTGAATGTGTGTATAGGTGATTATCAATCTGTTCCATTAAAGGAACCTAATGGCAAAAGAGCAGGTAAACTTTGTGGTGTAAGGTGTATTCATACTCACCCTAGTGGTAACGAAAAATTGTCTAGTATGGATATATCTTGTATGCAAAGAATGAGGCTAGATTCTATCAGTGCAGTAGGTGTAATTGATGGTAAACCTAACAAAATGCAGACTGCTTATATTGATGGTAATGACTATTATACTATTACAAACGATTGCAATAATATTCCTCACGAAAAACTTGTAAATAATATAATTTTAGCAGAAAAGACTGTTAAGGTAGATAATTCGACAGATAAAGTAGCCAAATCAGTAATTATAGGCAATTTTACAAATTCTATTTATATCAATGAAGAACTAGATGAGCTTGCAAGTCTATGTAAAACAGCAGGCTTAAAAGTTGTTGGCAGTATTACTCAATATATTGATAAACCAAACAAGGCAACCTATATGGGAAGTGGTAAGGTTGCTGAACTAGGTAGGCTATGCCAAGTGACAAATTGCGATATGGTTATTGTTAATAATGAACTAACAGGTAGTCAAATTAATAACCTTGAAAATATGCTAGGTGTTGACATTATGGATAGGTCAATGCTTATACTAGAGATATTTTCTATGCACGCAACCACTAATGAGGGCAAACTTCAAGTTGAACTGGCAAGACTAAAATATACCCTACCAAAGCTACTAGGACAAGGTCAATCAATGAGTAGGATTGGTGGTGGAGGCAGAACTAAAGGCAGTGGAGAAACCAAATTAGAGACCGATAGAAGATATATTCGAGATGAGATAAATGACTTGCAAAAGAGAATTAAAAAGCTAGAACAAGATAGGCAAAATCGCAGAAAAAAGAGAATAAATAGTGGTATTAAGTCGGTAGCTATTGTTGGATATACTAATGCTGGCAAATCAACACTTATGAATAGAATTACAAAGGCAGGAGTGCTTGAGGAAAACAAACTTTTTGCTACACTTGACCCAGTTACTAGGAAGATATTTGTTGATATTGGCAAGGAGTATTTGCTTACCGATACAGTAGGCTTTATTGATAATCTACCACACGAATTTATCGAGGCATTCAAGTCAACTCTTGAGGAGGCTAGAGATTGTGACTTGATACTGCATATTGTTGATGGTTCAAGTACTGATATGATACGACAAATTGGAGTAGTTAATAAGGTTTTAACCGAACTTAATAGCTTTGATAAACCAACTATTATTGTGTATAATAAATGCGATAAAATTGATAATTTTACACCACCATTTGGCAATGACTATGTTTTAGTTAGTGCGAAAACAGGTGAGGGTATTGATGATTTGAGAAATAAAATTGCACAAATTTTGTTTGAGTAAAACAGGATATTTATTATCAAACATACATTATTAATGCTTAAATCAATAATTTACGGGCAGAAATTAAAAAAATTTATAATATAAAGTAAAAAGTTTAATAGAATTGACTTTATTTATTAACAATATTTTTAATAATAATTAATATAAAAAGAAGGCTATCCGTTTAGGACAGCCTTCTTCTTTATTTATAGATGCAAATTAATCAGCACCTTTGGTAGCATTAGTTGTTGCTTTCTTCTTCTGTGTATTCTTCTACTGCTGCTTCAGAAGCTAATTTTTTATTTTGTTTCCATGTTTGGAATTTTGTGTTTTCTAGCAATAAGTTCCATACAAATGCAATTACCATTAGTACAGCAGCACCGCCTACAACCCAGCCATAGCTTGCACCAAATGCCTCTGGCTTAAAGTTGTCAACTAATCCCATAACCCATACAACCATAAGCAATACTGGGGTTACTGACATAGTAAGTGCCATCCATAATTTTTGACCTTTGAATGAACTTCCCATTTCTGCTAATTCTTTATAAACATTTTTAGGCTTAATTACATAGCCAACAGTTAAACAACCAGCAAATGCGATAATAGGCATTAAGATTTGGTTTGTAACCATATCAAAGTAATCTAACAAACTAAAACCGAAGATAGAGTATTCTCTCCAACCCATACCGATACAAACGAATAAGCCGATTAGTCCAATGATACCACCGAAAACGCAAGTAGCCTTAGTTCTTGACCAGTTATATTTTTCCAAAGTGTATTGGCTTACAACTTCAACCAAGCTGATTAATGAAGTAAGAGCAGCGAAGATAACGAATGTAAAGAACATAAATCCAACAATGTTACCAGCACCACTACCCATATTAGAGAATACTTTAGCCATAGCATCAAATAAAAGACCAGGACCAGCAGCATTTTTGATAGTTTCTAATGATGCACCAGTAGCAAACATTCCAGGGAAGATAGCAAAACCAGCAAGTAAAGCAACTAAAGTATCTAAGGCACAAACGGTAAGAGCAGATTTGCCAAGGTTGGTATCTTTACCAGTGTAAGAACCATAACTAACCATTACACCCATACCCAAGCTTAAGCTATAAAATGATTGGCCCATAGCAGCAAGAACGCCGTCCCAACCAAGTTTAGCAAAGTCAAATTGACCCATGTAGAACTTTAAGCCATCAACAACGGTATGACCTTCGCCTTTACCAGGAAGGCACATAACATAAACGATAACTACTAATAATAGTAAGAATAGAGCAGGCATCATAAATTTACTTGCTTTTTCAATACCTTTTTGAATACCACCACAAACGATAAGTAGTGTAGCGAATAAGAATAAGATAAAGAAGACAATAGCAATAGGGCTAGAAATAAAACTGCCAAAGAAGCCTTCTGGATTCTTGATAAGAACTGGATTAATGATGTATTCTACTGCATAACCAGAAGCCCAACCACCGATAACAGCGTAGTAAGTACTAATTACAAAAGGAACGATAACGCCTAGTAGACCTAACCATTTTAACCATTTATTTGCTTTGCCGTAAGATTCAACGATGTTAGATTTAGCACGTCTACCGATGTACATTTCTGCAACCATAACAACTGAGCCTAGTAATAATACTGACAATAAGTAAACAAGTACGAATGCACCACCACCGTATCTACCTACTAGATAAGGGAATCTCCAGATGTTACCTAGTCCGATTGCGGACCCAGCAGCTGCTAAGATAAATCCCAATTTGCTACCAAAAGTGCTTTTTGCCTTTTCCATTTCAATTTCTCCTTTAAATTTTTAACAATATTTTGAATAAAAAAAAGTTCACACAATGTTGTGTGAACTAAAATACATAATAATAAACTTTACAAAAAAATCAATTAATTATTTTCTCATACCAAAATTCACACTAAATATTTTATTCGTGCTTCTTATAAGGACTATGAGAATTATCACTGCTAATAATGTGAACATAATTAATAAAATTCCTTTATTTTTTTTTCTATTATTGCACACTATACATTTATTGTCAACGAAAAATAGTAGTAATTAAAGAAAATTTTCACTGTTTCTTAAAAAAATTTTTCTTTTTAATTTTCCCTTACTATATAATATATATGATGTTAAAAAGATATCAAAATATAATCTTTTTAGTGGTAAAGTTGTATATTTACCTATAAAAAGTGCTAATAATGCTTGTACAATCGTTGCTAATCATAAACTTTGATAGTTTGATAGTAGTTGAGTATTATTCAACAAAAAAATAAAAAGGACTGCAAAATGCAATCCTTTAATAAGTAAGTATTTGTTTGTATAAACAATATTTATACTAGATTTGTTACTAACAATTAGTATGCTAGTTGTTTATCAAGATAAGCTACTAGGTCATCAAGGTTAATTCTAACTTGAGCCATAGAATCTCTTTCTCTAACTGTTACACAGTTGTCGTTTTCGGTATCGAAGTCAATAGTTACGCAGTATGGAGTACCAATTTCATCTTGTCTACGATATCTCTTACCGATAGAAGCAGCATCATCAAAAGTAGTAGAGAACTTTTTAGCAAGTTGGTCATATATTTCATATGCTTTATCGTTAAGTTTCTTTTGAAGTGGTAAAACAGCTACTTTATATGGTGCTAATGCGTGATGAAGGTGTAATACTGTTCTCTTGTCGCCATTTTCAAGTTCTTCCTCATCGTAAGCATTGCATAAGAAAGCAAGGAACAATCTCTCTACACCAACAGATGGTTCTACAACATAAGGAATGTAACTTTCGTTAGTAACTGGGTCATTGTACTCAAGATTTTGACCACTGAATTTTGTATGTTGAGATAGGTCGTAATCGGTTCTATCAGCGATACCCCAAAGCTCGCCCCAACCAAATGGGAACATAAACTCGAAGTCAGTTGTTGCTTTAGAGTAGAAGCAAAGTTCCTCTTTATCGTGGTCACGAAGGCGTAGACTTTCTTCCTTGATACCCAAATCAAGCAACCAGTTTTTGCAGAAAGTTCTCCAATACTCGAACCACTCAAGGTCGGTACCTGGTTTGCAGAAAAATTCAAGCTCCATTTGTTCAAACTCTCTTACTCTAAAAATGAAGTTACCAGGAGTAATCTCGTTTCTAAAGCTCTTACCAGTTTGGCAAATACCGAATGGAACTTTTTTTCTAGTAGTTCTTTGAACATTTTTGAAGTTTACAAATATACCTTGAGCAGTCTCAGGACGAAGGTAAACAGTATTTGTTGTATCCTCGGTAACACCTTGGAAAGTTTTGAACATTAGGTTAAACTTTCTAATGCCAGTAAAGTTAGACTTACCACAGTTTGGGCACGCAATTTGATGCTCGGCGATGTAATCTTCCATTTGTTTATCTGTCCAACCATTGATGTTGATATCAATTTTGTGGCTCTTATTGTAGCCCTCGATTAGTTGGTCAGCACGGTATCTTGTTTTACAATCCTTACAGTCCATAAGAGGGTCAGAGAAACCACCAAGGTGACCTGAAGCTTCCCAAACTTTAGGGTTCATAAGGATAGCACAATCAACGCCGACATTTAGTCTATTTTCCTCTACAAATTTTTTGTAGTAGCAATTTTTAATATTGTTTTTTAATAAAACACCAAGAGGACCATAATCCCAAGTGTTAGCAAGACCACCGTAGATTTCACTACCAGGGAATACAAAACCTCTACCTTTTGATAAAGCAACTATTTTATCCATAGTAACATTACTCATAAATAAATACCTCTATATATATTAATACAATAATATTTTATTTATTATTGTAGCATTTGTCAAGTAAATACAAAGGTAGAACCTAACTAATAAGTATATGAATAATATTTTTGAGTTATGAGTAACATTTTGATAAAAAAATGAATAACATACAATATGGTGAATACCAAAATTCAAGGAGGTAAATTATGTGTAATCAAAACGAACTTTTATTACTTTTATTATTACTAAAGGACGGCTGTGGTTGTGGTTGTAACTGTGGTTGCGATAAAGGTACATACGGCAATAATTGTAACTGCAATTGTGGTTGCAATTTACTATGGCTTTTGTTCTTTTTACAATTCTTTAACGGATGCTATGATGGTTGTGGATGCAACAGATAATTTGCAAAAAGCAGTAATTGTAGCATAAAATTATCCCTAATCTACAATGTAGGTTAGGGATTAATTTTTTTTAATGCAATGTTGCATAAAGACAGAATAAAGCATTTATATATCAAATTTGATACATTAAGTATTATATTTTGTCAAATATTAACATTTTTCGTAAAATAATATAATTGTAGAATATCTACAAATTTTTATACATATTATTAAATATGAAAAAAGTAAAAATTTTGTGGGCAACGGCACTTGGTTTATTGTATGTAGTGGTGGTTAGTTTTATTTCTGCAATATTGGTTGATACAACTAGCAGTTTTTATATTACACTTAATAAACCAAATTTTATGCCAAGTGGAATAGCTTTTTCTATTGTATGGGCAGTAGCATATTTGATTTTTGGTATAACTTTTGCAGAGATGTTTGCAAAAAATCCACAAATAGATGTGGTAGTTGCATACATTTTGTTAGGGTTAAATAATTTTTTGTATCTGTTCTGTTTCTTTAGGTTGTATTCAACTATTGCAGGACTAATTTTTTGTATTGTTGGTGCAATGATTTCATTTTATCTTCTTTTTAGACTTTCCAAACTTAAAATAAATAGCAGTTTTCTTATTTTATTTGTAGTTGCGTGGTATTTGTTTGCATCTATTTTAAGTTACTACATTGT
>JAHHUG010000057.1 GCA_020024085.1 Christensenellaceae bacterium
ACTACATAACTTGTATGTAAAAATATTGTTTAAGATATGTAAAAATATGTACTCACCAGCCTATTAGGTAGCAAAATTTACATATAAATAAATAATCTTGCACATTATTGACTAATTTAATAAAAAATAGTAAAATATAATAGCATTATCTTTAATGCATTAGGAGTGATATGAAAAAACAACAAACTTATAAGGAAAATCCTAAATGGGAGCAGTTGAAGGATAGTAAGGTTGTAGCAGTAGCTATTTCAATAGCATTAATCTTTGTTACAGCAATTTATCTTGCACTGTTCGCAATGAGTTGGTACGAGGGAGATATTGCTAGGGTATTTTCAGGACCAAACGGCATTGCTAGGTTTTTCTGTTTTCTACTACTTATCGGGATACTATTGTATGCAACGATAGGATTTATGTACTTTTTCAATAGGGATATGGTATATGCTGTCAAGTATATTGCACTTATTATGCTATTGATAGCCCTTGTATTTACCCTATGTATAGTACTTGCAGATTGTATCAATATTTATGTAATGCCTTTTGCACTTGCTGCAATAATTATAGGCGTTATTATCAATGTAAGGACAGCACTTGTAGTTAATATCCTTATTAGCCAAATGTTATTTATGACAGTTGCATTATTCTCTCCAATGGCAGAGTTATCAATGGCAAGCTTGTCAGCATCAATCTTTGCAAACTTAACTTTAGGCTTTGTAATGATTTCACTTATTGGCAAAAACTATTCAAGGATAAAGTTTAATTTGTATGGAATGATAGGTAGCTTGATTGTTGCCCCATTCGTAGTACTTATTACTTTTATCAGCAATGGCACCACTAAGGATATGCTAATGAATATGTTATGGATTGTAGTATCAAATCTTATTACAATCGTTTTATTTATGGCAGTATTACCTTTATTTGAAAGCATATTCCAAGCTGTTACAAGTTATAGACTTGATGAGTTGTCTTCTCCAAACAATAAGCTACTTAAAAAGTTGAAAGAGGAGGCACCAGGCACATATAACCATAGTGTAATTGTTGGTAATATCGCAGAGAGTTGTGCATATGCGATTGGCGAAAATACAAAACTTGCTCGTGCAGCAGCACTTTATCACGATGTAGGTAAACTTGTTAGCCCCGAGTACTTTGTTGAAAACCAAGAGGGTGGATACAACCCACACGATGACCTAATTCCAGAGGTTAGTGTAAAAATGATTACTGACCACACAACAAATGGTTACAAAATCGCAAAGGAATGCCATTTACCAGATGAAATTGCAAAAATTGCAATGGAGCATCACGGTACAGCACCAGTTAAGTATTTTTACATTAAAGCACAAAATATTTCTACAAGTACACTTGATGCCAACTTGTTTGCATACCCAGGACCAAAACCATCTACAAAGGTTGCAGCAATTATTATGATTGCCGATACCGTAGAGGCAGCAACAAGAGCAATGAATATTGATACAATTGAGGAATATGACAAATTTGTTACTGGCTTAATCAAGGAAAAAATTGATTTAGGTCAATTTGATGATTGTCCTATTACAATGAAAGACCTTACAATTATTAAGGATACTATCGTAAAAGATGTTCCTAGTATGTTCCATAGCCGTATCAAATACCCAGATATGAAGAAGAAAAAATGATAAATTTTTATAATGTAGACAAAGAATATATCAGTTTAGCAACAGAAATTTATAATGCCGTACTAAAACACTTTAACCAACAGGAAGACATATTTGAAATTGACCTAGAGGGTGTTTCAAGAGAGGAAATCCACGAAGTCAACATAGAGCAACGAGGTGTGGATAGAGCCACCGATGTACTTAGTTTTCAGTATATCGAGGAGTTAAATTTGCCTTGTACAATAGAAGATTATCCAATGGATATTGACTACGAAACGGGTAAAATTATGCTTGGCGATATCCTTGTATGTATGGATATTATGAAAGAGCAAGCTATCGAGTACAATCATAGCGAAGAAAGGGAAGTTGCATACCTTACCTTGCACGGAATTTTGCACCTATTAGGCTTTGACCATATGACCGAGGAAGACAAGGCAGTTATGCGACAACAGGAAGAGGCTGTTCTAAATAGCCTAAATATTACACGATAATGGAAGAATTATTAGCAAAGGCGAAGGAAGCAATCCACAAATCTTATGCACCTTACTCAAACTTTAAGGTGGGTGCAAGTTTGCTTACTTCTGGTGGAATTTTTACTGGTGCAAATATCGAAAATATATCCTATTCAGCCACAATGTGTGCAGAAAGGGTAGCCGTTTTTAATGCAATCTCAAATGGCGAAATGGAGTTTGAAGCAATTTGTGTGTATCATAACGGAGAGCAAATGCCATATCCTTGTGGTAGCTGTTTGCAAGTACTTAGTGAGTTTGTAGTTGCAGAGGATTTCACAATTTATGTTGCTAATGATTATAAAGTGGAGCAATATACTTTAGCCCAGTTATTGCCCGTAAAATTTGAAGGAGACTTAGATGTTTAAGACAGGCTTTATTGCAATTAACGGTAAGGCAAATGTAGGTAAATCTACACTTACTAATAGATTAGTTGGCGAAAAGGTTTCCATCGTTTCGTGGAAAGCTCATACCACAAGAGATAATATTTTGGGTATTGTTAATGGCGAGGATTACCAAGCTATTTTTATTGATACCCCTGGACTACACACAGCAAAAAACAAGTTAGATAAGTATATGATGAAGTCAGCAAGACAAGCTATGAATGATGTTGACTTAATGCTTTATGTAATTGATAGCGATGCTCGCCCAGATGAGTACGATATCGAGTTTGTAAAGATGCACGCAGATAGAGAGTATCCACTTATTGTTGTACTAAATAAGGAAGATAAGGCAGGTCCTGAAAAAATACTTAACCTTATTGATATGATGAAAGATATTGATGGAGTTAAGGCAATTATTCCTATCAGTGCAATAAGAGGTGATAATGTTGACCACCTACTTGAAGAAATCGTAAAATATCTTCCAGAGGGAGAGGCAATTTACGATAGAGATGAGGTTTCCGACAAGGATTTAGCCTTTATGATGAGAGAAATTGTTAGGGAAAAAACCTTACGACTTCTTGATAAGGAAGTGCCTTATGGAATTGGTGTTTCTCTTCAAAAGTTTAGGAAAAGAGAGGGTAAAGATATCTACGATATCGAGGGTACAATCTATTGCGAAAAGGAAAATCATAAGGGTATTATCATAGGTAAAAATGGTAGTATGCTTAAAAAAATATCAACCTATTCAAGACAGGATATCGAGGATATGCTAGGTACTCAAGTTTGCTTAAAACTTTGGGTAAAGGTTAAGCCGGACTGGAGAGAAGATGTATCTACTCTTGAAAAATTAGGTTATAGCACAAAAAATAATCAATAATAAATATTTGCACATACTACAAGTATGGATAAGATATTTAAGCTTTTTGAAGATACTGGCAATATAGGTTGGTATCTTCTTTATAAAGATTTAGAAAATGGAAGTAAAGATTAAGGCAATTTGTATCAAAAGTATTGATTACAAGGATAATGACAGTTTAATAACACTTGCATCACTTGAAAGGGGCAAAATTTTAGCCACGGTTAGAGGTAGTAAAAAACAAACCTCTAGGCTTAGATTTTCGGCCTCTTTATTTTGTTTTGGTGAATATATCCTTAATGTGTCAAAGTCGGGCAGATACACTGTTACAGGTTGCGACTTAATAGACAGTTTTATCCCTATTCGTGAGGATATAATCAAGTTTTATCTTGCCAGCATTATGCTAGAAATCTTGGAAAAAAATCTAGTTACACCTAACGATAAACTGATTTTGCAAACCATTAAGTCCATTAAAGCACTATGCTATAACGAGCAGGAGGAGGTTTGTGCCACCATTGAAAATGTGTACAAATCAATGTTAATTAGTGGATATGGTTTCCCAAAGGTTGAGTGCAAGGTTTGTGGAAAAAAGAGTGAACTTTATTTTGACGAAAGCTCACTTGATTTTGTATGCAAGTCTCACAAGGTTAATAAAGGGGTATTGCTAAAAGATGCAGTTATTCAAGGGCTAGGCTACATATACGAGGGAAATTTTGATAAATTAGAAGATTTTGACTTATCTACAAGGCAAAATATCTTGTATTTGCTTGTTATTTATTTTGAGCAAATCGCCGATATCAATATCAAAACATACAAAAGTTATTTTGATTTAGTCAAAAGATTATAAATATAGTTTATAATAAATTAGATATATATTGACTATATATTAAAAAACCATTATAAAAAGGTTGAAATTTATTGCAAATTATATTATTATATTATATAAGTAACAAATACAATAAATAATAAATTTAAATTCCAATTAGGAGGATTGAACTTTATGAAAAAATATGTTTATCTGTTCAGTGAAGCAGATGGCAGTAACAAAGCATTGTTTGGTGGTAAAGGTGCTAACCTTGCTGAAATGACCAAACTTGGTATGCCAGTTCCACAAGGTTTTACCATTACAACAGAAGCTTGTACAAAGTACTATGCTGATGGAGAAGTTTTAGCAGACGAAATTGTTGAGCAAATTTTCGACGCTTTAGCAAAAGTAGAGAAATTACAAGGTAAGAAGTTCGGCGATTTAGAGAACCCATACCTAGTATCTGTTCGTTCAGGTGCTAGAGCATCAATGCCAGGTATGATGGATACTATCCTTAACTTAGGTCTAAACGATGTATCTGTAAAAGGTCTTGCTAAATTAACAGGTGATGACCGTTTTGCTTACGACTGTTATAGAAGATTTATTCAAATGTATTCAGATGTTGTTATCGGTGTTGGTAAACAAGCATTTGAAAGAATGATTGGTGACTTAAAGGATTCTAAGGGTTACAAGTCAGATGTTGATATGACTGCTGAAGATTTACAAAGCTTAATCGCTAGATTCAAGGAGTACTTCAAAGCTGACCAAGGTTACGATTTCCCTCAAGACCCTAAGGAGCAATTAATCGGTGCTGTAAAGGCTGTATTCCGTTCTTGGGACAACCCTCGTGCTATCGTTTATAGAAGAATGAATGATATCCCTGGCGACTGGGGTACTGCAGTTAATGTACAATCAATGGTATTTGGTAACATGGGTGAGACATCTGGTACAGGTGTTGCATTTACTCGTGACCCAGCTACTGGTGAAAAGAAATTATTCGGTGAGTACTTAATGAACGCTCAAGGTGAGGACGTAGTTGCTGGTGTTAGAACTCCAAGCCCTATCGACCACTTAAAAGTACAAAACCCAGAAGCATATAACCAATTTGTTCAAATTGCTAACACACTAGAGCAACACAACAAAGATATGCAAGATATGGAGTTTACAATTGAAAGAGGTAAACTATTCATGCTTCAAACTAGAAACGGTAAGAGAACAGCTAATGCAGCTCTTAAGATTGCAGTTGACCTAGTTAAAGAAGGTATGATTACAGAGGAAGAGGCTTGCTTAAGAGTTGAGCCAAAACAATTAGATACATTACTTCACCCACAATTTGATGCAAAAGCTCTAAAGGCTGCTACACCAATTGCAAAAGGTCTTCCAGCATCTCCAGGTGCTGCTTATGGTAAGATTTCATTCACTGCTGAAGAAGCTGTTGAAAGAAACAAGGCTGGTGAAAAGGTTGTTCTTGTTAGACTTGAGACATCTCCAGAAGACATCGAAGGTATGGTTGCTGCTGAAGGTATCCTAACTGTTCGTGGTGGTATGACATCTCACGCTGCAGTAGTTGCTCGTGGTATGGGTGAGTGCTGTGTTGCTGGTTGTGGTGCTCTTGTTGTTGATGAAGAGGCTAAAACAGTTACAATCGACGGTAAAGTATATACAACAGAAGATTATATCTCTCTTGATGGTTCTACTGGTAATGTTTACGCTGGTATCATCGAGACAAAGCCTGCTGATATTTCTGGTAACTTCGGTACATTAATGGGCTGGGCTGATAAGTACAGAGCTCTAAAAGTTAGAACAAACGCTGATACTCCAAAGGATGCTGCTCAAGCTTATGCATTCGGTGCTGAAGGTATTGGTCTTTGCCGTACAGAGCATATGTTCTTCAAAGAAGATAGAATTATGTCTGTAAGAAAGATGATTGTTGCAAAAACAGTTGAAGCTAGAAAGGCTGCTCTTAACGAGTTATTACCAATGCAAAGAGAAGACTTCGTAGGTATCTACGAGGCTATGAAGGGCAATGGTGTTACAATCCGTTTCTTAGACCCACCTCTACATGAGTTCGTTCCTCACAAAGATGCTGAAATCCAAGAGTTAGCTGACGAATTAAAGATGAGCTTTGCTGAGCTTAAGAAGATTGTTGATGACTTACACGAGTTCAACCCAATGTTAGGTCACAGAGGTTGCCGTCTTTCTGTAACATATCCAGAAATTGCTGAAATGCAAGCTAGAGCCGTTATGGAAGCTGCTATTATCGTATCAAAGAGAAATGACTACAAGGTTACTCCAGAAATCATGATTCCACTTGTTGGCGAAGTTAAAGAGCTTAAGTATGTAAAAGAGCATGTAGTTGCTGTTCTTGAAGAAGTTATGAAAGAGCAAAATTACAAGCTTGATTACAAGATTGGTACAATGATTGAGATTCCTCGTGCAGCACTTACAGCTGACCAAATCGCTAAAGAGGCTGACTTCTTCTCATTCGGTACAAACGACTTAACACAAATGACATTTGGTTTCTCTCGTGATGATGCTGGTAAGTTCCTAGATGACTACTATGCAAAGAAGATTTTCGAAAGCGACCCATTTGCTAAAGTTGACCAAATCGGTGTTGGTAGACTTATGAAGATTGCTTCTACTGAAGGTAGAGCAGTTAACCCAGATTTACACTTAGGTATCTGTGGTGAGCACGGTGGTGACCCATCTACTGTTGAATTCTGTCATGATATCGGACTTGATTATGTATCTTGTTCTCCATTTAGAGTTCCACTTGCTAGACTTGCTGCTGCTCAAGCAAACATCAAGAACCCAAGAAAGTAATTCTTTGGATAAACTAAATATTAAAGGACTATCTTTTGATAGTCCTTTTTTAATGTAATAATTGTTGAAATTTTTATTCCTTGCATATAATATTTTGGTTGTTTTTTGTATGATTGTAATAAGAATGTAAAAGTTTTAATAAATATATATTATCCATTGACAAAGAATTATTTATAATGTAATATGTAGATATATAGGGAGTAGCTGGCACGAAAGTGTGGTTAAATCACTAACACGAAGTAAAAACTTCTGGTTTAATCTGAAATAGCAAGACTGTATTTGCTTATGGGTAAATATAGTCTTTTTTATTTATCCATAATTTTATGATATGCTCTAGTATATGCTAGATTGTATAAATAAAATTTATGAGGAAACGGAAATGGAGTTTTTATTTAGTAGCTTTACTGCTATAACTTGGCAACAAGTTGTTATGATAGCACTCGGCATACTACTTATTTTGCTTGCCATTGTCAAAAAAACTGAGCCTGCTTTACTGCTTCCTATGGGATTTGGTGCAATACTTGTTAATTTGCCATTCTCTGCAGTTAATAGCACGGAGGGTGCAGTTGGTATTATCGACTGGTTATTCGAGTTCGGTATTAATGCAAGTGAAATGATGCCACTATTACTATTTATTGGTATCGGTGCTATGATTGATTTTGGGCCACTTCTTGCAAATCCAAAGTTATTTATATTTGGCGCAATGGCTCAGTTTGGTATTTTTGCAACAATAGCGATTGCAGCAGCGTGTGGATTTGATATCGCTGATGCAGCATCAATAGGTATTCTAGGTGCAGCAGATGGACCTACTGCGATATTTGTAGCAACAAAACTTGGTAGTAAATACCTTGGTCCTATTATGGTTGCAGCATATTCGTATATGGCACTTGTTCCAATTATTCAACCGGCAGTTATCAAAATGCTTACCACAAAAAAAGAGCGTGCAATAGAGATGCAATACAATCCACAAAGTGTATCAAAGGCAACGAAAATTGCTTTTCCTATACTTGTAACCATCGTTGCAGGACTTTTAGCACCTATGTCAGTAGCACTTGTTGGCTTTTTGATGTTTGGTAACTTGATTAGGGAGTGTGGAGTACTTAACAACCTATCGGAGACTGCTCAAAACGCACTTTCAAACTTAATAACATTGCTTTTAGGCATTACAATAGCCTCTCAAATGAAGGCAGAAAACTTTTTACAAGTAGATACATTGCTTATTATGTCTTTTGGATTGCTAGCGTTTGTATTTGATACAATGTCTGGTGTAATTGCTGCTAAAGTGTTCAATTTGTTCTCAAAGACAAAAATCAATCCAATGATTGGTGCAGCAGGAATTTCAGCATTCCCAATGTCAGCAAGAGTAGTTGCCAAGATGGGTACAAAGGAAAATCCACAAAATTATCTACTTATGCATAGCATAGGTTGTAATGTATCTGGTCAAATTGCATCTGCAATAGCAGGTGGACTAGTGTTAAGCCTAGTTTCAGCTATATAGGAGGGCATTATGACAGCTTTAGATTATAGTTTACAGGTAATGTGGAAGGGTATGTTGTCTATCGTAATAGTTATTGCAATAATTATTATATCTACATATATACTACAATTTGTAATGAATAAAATTAAAAAATATAGGGACAAAAAGGCTATCGTTGATAGCGAAAATAAAGATAATTGATAGTTTATTCTTTAAGAATAAGTTTTGGTATAGAGTTATTTAGTTAATTAGGCTGTAACTTTTTTATATATTAGGGACTTGCCAGAAACTTCAAAAATAATGATTAAATTATTTTATGTTGCAGCCTTATCCTATACAATAAAAGTAGGGTTTTTACCCTACTTTTTTTATATTTATGTATAATAAAATAATGATATTTGTACATATAATATTATAAAAATTAATATTTAGTATAATTTTAATATTTTTTAAAATTAATAT
>JAHHUG010000058.1 GCA_020024085.1 Christensenellaceae bacterium
ATATTATTTTGATAATATTCTGGTTTATAAAACAAATTATTTTGAATTTTTCTTTTTCTTCTTTCCAACTTGTTTTTTATCTTCGCTATATTGTGCTACTCGTTTTGTGATTTTATCAGCATTGTTGACAATTTTTACAACCTTCTTTGCATTTGCACTTTGAACTAGAACTGAATCATTAACTACAAGTTCTTCTTCGGGTTGCTCATCAACAATATTTTTGATATCATTTACAAGGTCTTGCCTTAACTCTTGCTTTTCTTCCTTAATTTTTCTCTTTTTCTCTTTCTTTAACATTTTCACCAAGCTAGACAAAATTTGAATAATTACAAGTGTAATGTTGGCAATCGCAAGTCCTAACGAGAACCAACTTCTATCATACATTACTGTATTTGTAATCATTACTACTGTCATAACTAGATTTGATAGTTTAAGTAATTTCTTAAAAATCTTTAGAGAAGATTTATAGGTTTTTACATCTTGCTTAACCTCTTTATCATCTTCTTTGCCAAATAAAATAAAGATAAATGATATAAAATACACTAATGTTACTGCGATAAGCACATATGGTAACCAAACTATACTTTGACCATTGCTTTTATTGTAAAAACTAAAAACAGTATATGAAATAAAAGCACCGACATATGCTAAGTTGAATAATATGTAACAAATCTTTTTAACTACATCAATAATTTTTGTAAAAATTTCTTTTCCCTTTGCCATTTTAATCCCTTATTTTAGTTTTTTTGCTTTCCTTTTTACTTTGCTGTCATCTATTAAAATATGTAAACCTTCCCAATGAAGTTGCCTTTTTTCAAACCACAATTTTTCAAAGAATGCCTTTACCTTATTAGGATTAGCATCTTTTACAGTTGTAGTTTTGTATCCAGTAATATCAAATACCATATCGTTAGCAACAGTTAATCTCTCGGTAAATTCCTCATAATCCTTACGGTCGCTATTTACCCAGCTTGACTCTGCCATTGCAAACATACGAGGGAACAACTTTCTTGTTGCCACCTTCATATTAGGTACATATTCTGTCCATAAATCGCACTCCACACCAATCATATTTTTCTCGCAATCCTTAAAAACTCCCTTTGGCATAGGCTCGTTATTATATGCTTTTTTTAGAGGTACATCGTGATATGGCAAGTCGTAGTAGTAGGCATTACTATGTACATTAATGCAAGGTCTTCCACTATTAAGCTCATCAACAAACAATTTTTCCAAAGATGGTTTTGTTGGGTTGCTGTCATAATCGGTATCGCCATACATATAATAATTCCAAATTACATCTTTCGCAAGGAACTTATCCTCGCTGGTTTCGTTCCAAATAATTGCCTTGTAGCCTTTTTCCTTTACAAAGTTTGCAATATCATTCATAAACACACTTTGAAGCTCATCAGCATTAACACCAAGTTCTTTCATTCTCTTTTGGCAGTGTGGACACAAATTCCACCTAAACTTAACAGCCTCATCGCCACCTAGATGAACATAGCCATCAGGGAACATTTCCATAACCTCGGTTAATACATCTTTTACAAACTCGTATGTACTTTCTTTACCAGCACACAAAATATCGTGTTTTACACCAAAGTGAGTTGCAACTTCAATATCTCTATCAAAACAGCTTAAATACTTGTAGCAAGCAATAGCAGAAACCATATGACCAGGCATATCAATTTCGGGAATAACCTTGATATACTTTGTGTGGGCATACTCAACTATAAACTTGATATCCTCCTTTGTAAAGAATCCACCATGTGGCTTGGTATTAAAGTTTGTATGACTTCTTTTGCTACCTTGCTCGGTAAGTAGTGGGTATTTGTCAATTTGGATTCTCCAGCCTTGGTCCTCGGTTAAGTGTAAATGCAACACATTAACCTTAAGCATTGCACATAAGTCAATGAATGTTTTTACATCTTTTACGGGGAAAAAGTATCTGCCTACATCTAGCATAAATGCACGATAACTAAATCTTGGGTAGTCCTCAATATTTACAAGAGGAAGCTCTCTGCCAAATTGATGCAACAACTCGTTAAGTGTCATAATTGCATAGAAAAAGCCTCTATCATCTTTTGATTTAAGGGTGATTCCGTCCTCTTTAATAATCAAATGATAGCCCTCTTCTACAATGGTATCATCTACAATCAAAAAGATGCTATCAGTAGTATATTCAGGTTGAACCTCTATTTTGGTACCAACGGCAGGAAGAAGTACATTTTCAAGTTGTAAACGAATATTACTACTAAGTTCGCCTGACACATTAACTACATCAAGTAACTTAAAAGTACCTTCCCTCTCCTCTATTTTTTGTGGTTTAGGAATAAGTTTTAACATAATTTCTCCTATTTATCAAATTTTTATATTATATATTTTTAAGTAATTGCTTGTAGAAACAAACCACTTCGCCAATATTATTAGCAGATATGTTTTCGTTTGGTTGGTGGATAGTTTTGAACTGCTCACTAGTTACAACGATAGGTGCAAATCTATAAATATTTTCTGCAACCGTTGTAAATCTTCTTGAGTCGCTACCAGCTGTTAATAAAAATGGAATAACCGGTACTCTTGGGAAAATTTCTCTAACGGTTTTTTCAATACACTTAAACTCCTCATTATCAAAACTTGCAGGTTTGCAGTAGTCACGAATAACTGGCTCAACAGTGATATTATACTTATTTGCAACAGGCATAAACTTTTCCTCAACTTCAGCAAATAAGTCGTCCTCTCTAACACATCTAAAGAATGCTGTTGCACTAACCTCTTTTGCTTGCACCATCTCATAAATGCCTTTTCCGTGAATATCGGTAAATGATACGGTATTGCCAAGCATTGCAGATACTGATGGGCTAACCTTTGGTAACACCTTAACAAGTAGTGGTTCAAAAATATTTAAGTTGCTAAACAAGTACCTATATGGAAAACTCATATAAGGTGCAGCATATTTAAAAGTAGCTTTAACTTCATCGTATAAGCAATTTCGCCACTTTATTGTGCCAATTTCACTGATAAAGTCGCTCATTCGTTGAATAGGGTTATCTGTCTTGCAAGTTAGTCCACTATGTCCACTGTCCTTTCCAGTATCTTTACAAGCAGTACATTTGTAGGTATGTCTACCTTTTTCGTGTACTGCAACCATAGCAGTAAAACCAGAAATACCAGGCATTTGCTTATCTACAACAGCACCACCCTCATCAATTACGAAGTCGAAATGTATATTGTTTTGCTTAAAATATTCAACAGCAATTACTATGCCATCGCCACAAATTTCCTCATTATTTGAAGATGCGATATACACATTAAACGGAAACTCATAGCCCTCACTAAGTAATTCTTCAACAGCTTGAAGCTCTCCAAAAAGTGGAGTTTTGGTATCAATTGAACCTCGTGCATAGATATTACCATCGTGGATTTCAGCACCGAATGGGTCATACTTCCACTCCTCTTTATTTGCATCTACTACATCGTGATGGCTCATAAGCATAATATTTTTGTCGGTAGTACCCTTTACTTTGTACACAATACAACCCGAACCAAATATCATTAATTCCCCTTTTTTATTAAGGATAGGAAACTCCTCAACAAGCACTTGCCTAAACTTTGCAAACTCGGTATCGTCATAATTATTCATATTATAAACGGTCTTGCATCTAAGCATTCGTTGAAGTTTGCGAATATACTCATTGCGAGTTGGTTCATCTACATTCACATTATCCTTATCAACAGTATTTTGTTGTTTTTTTACTCTAATTGCTTTTAGTAACATTTTTATTCCCCTAGAGTATGTTTTTCAATATCCATTAAATGTTTCATTTTCAAAACATCATATAACTCCGATTCAAGAAGATACATTTGTCCTCTTGTTTTTTCTAGCACCTTATTTACATCAAGCTCCATAATACCATTGATTGCATTATAACCAGTAACCACCTTCATAAACAACTCAATTCTTGTGGCATCGGTGATTTTTAATTTATTTTTCTTATGTTGGATTTTACCATTAGTATTAACACAAAAACCAACACCAATTGTCATACTTGCATTAAGTTTGCCACTATATACTACTGATGTTTCATCACTTTGAATTTTACCGGGCATTTTTGGTTTAATTGAAATCTCCAATTTTTGTGGCTCGGCGAATATAATTTTTTCTGCAACAACATTCAATTTTTGGCTAGCAAAACAATCTTTTTCAATACCCTCTTGTTTGATATTGATAGTGTTTTGGTCGGGATTAAATTCCCTTTCATAACCATCAAGTTGTTTCATTTTAGTTTTAATTTTAATTGTTGCTAAAAATGGTTCATTATTAATTGTTGCATTAGTATAATTAATACCTTTAAGTACTATTGCTTCTTTGTCAATTTTACCATCTAAAAAAGCCTCTGTTTTACCAGTTGTAAGCAAATGACTATCAATTATTCCTCTTGATGGCGCTTTAGTTGTAATTAAATTCATAATTCCTCTTTTGCTGGATTATACCAACTAAACTATTAAAATTATTTCTAAATTTTTGTTTTGATTAAATTTTGCTTGGATAATCAATTTGTTATTAAAACAAAATCAACTATCCAAACTTAATTATTCATTATCCTCTGCACCTTCAGTTTCAGTACTATCATTTCAGTACTTTCGACTTTGGCACATTCAACATCTACTCTTTTGGTTCGATATCTTTTGGTTCTTCAGTATCAGGCTCTTCAACTATTTTGACACTATCTGCATCACCAATTTTAAGTACATCGCTTGCTTGCTCATTAGTTGCAACAGCAACCTCTTGCTCTTTTTGTACGCCTTCTTTTAGTAGCTCTTTTTCGATTTCAAGCTCACGCTCTTCTTCCATTTCCTTTTCGATTTCCTCAGCTTCCTCAATAGAATCTGCCTTGATAATTTCGCCACTTTCAGTTACAACACCTACATTAGTGATAACTGATTGAGCATTCAATTGCTTAACTATTTCTGCATGCTTTTTACGAGATAATGGATAGAATAATAGTACTGCAACCATTAAAAATCCACTAACAGCAGATATAATTGCAACAGTATCAAACCATTGACAAGCTATTGCTTGGAATTCAGGTGGATATACTCCTCCCCATTCGGCAGGCATTTCCGTTAACGCAAAAAGTTTTTGTTCAAAACCGATTTGTTTTTGCCAGTAATATGTAACAATCATTAGTACTTGTGAAGCAAGTACTGGTACTGTAAACAACATATTTTGGATATGTCCATCAAGTCGCTTGCCTGTTGTTGCCTGCTGATAATCGGCGATTTCTCCAAGCATTACTGGTATAATCAAATATATTGGAGAAATTTGCATAATGAAATGAAGTATTGTAATACCAACTGCTGAAGCTGTACCTACTGGGATTCTTTCATATCCAACAATTCCCAAAATAAGATTACATAATGCAGGCATTGCTGTAAACAAAATTAATATGTTCTTTTTGTCCATTTTTCTTGTAACAATAGGTAGTAAAAGCATAGCAACAGTAAATGCAAATCCTACAATTGTCATAGGAACACCCTTTACTTGAAGAGCCAACTCTACACTTGGAGCGAATCTTGCTTGGAAAATTAGCACTCTAAATTGTGCAGTATATTCACGAAGTGAACCTACTACTAAAGCTATTGTTAAAATAATCAAAGGTTTGTTATGTGCTAACATTTTCATTGCCTCTGAGAATTTTACTTTTTCTTCCTTCTTTTCCTCATCAGAAATTGAATATACTCTTTCTTTAACTCGTAGGATAAACAATGCACAAATTAAGCCCAGCAATACGCAAACAACACCCATATATCGTACTGCTAAATACTCATTGCTTCCAAAATGTGCTCTTAATGGTCCATCAATAATACCCAAAATAGTAGGTGCAAAACCAAATATTAGTCCAATAGGTGTCATAAGGTCAGCTCTTTCTTGTGTTTCTGGAGTAATAATAGTTGGCATCATTTGATACATATTGTAGAAGAAACCATTAGTAATAAGTAGTGGAATAATTGTTAAATAAGCATAGATAATTCTATCTCTTTCCACATTAAATTGAGGTATCCAAGTAACAATAATGATTAATACAATGTATAATGGCAATGTAAATAGAATATAAGGTTTGTATCTACCCCATTTCGTTTTCGTCTTTTCCATTTTGTTTGCAATAAATGGAAGAATACACATATTAACAAAACTTGATACTGCCATAATAATATAGCCGTGAATAGCATCAATTCTATAAAATAGTGGAATATATGCTATTGTAGCAATAAAGTTTACTGCACCTGTCATAAATGCTACACCTAGTGCATATAAACCAAAACTTCCCATTTCTTTAAGTGTCAAGTATCTTCCCTTTGGAGGTACTTTCCACATTGACTTTGTTTTACTCCATAAACCACCAATCTTTTGTTTTAGTGGCATTTTTTGTTTTTCTGCCATAATAATCTCTCTCTTTTATTTTTTATACGTTAAGAATTGACTTAACAATAATATACCTTGCTTCAGCAGTTGACTTTAGTCCTACTGTATCTGTTATCCTTTCTACTTCTAGGTTAAATCCACACTTATTAAGGATTTCCCAACCGTATGAGTATAATTTATCCTCTGCAAAAATTCCACCCGAAACAAATATCCTATTTGGATTAAGTATCTCGTACACATTAGCAAGTAATACTGCAATAGTTTTAATAACCTTTTTAAGTAATGTCGTTGCTTCTTCCTCAACACCATATAGAGCATATATTTCATCAATGGATTTTTTACAACCTGTTGTTTCTAAATATTTGTTTTCAATAGCCTCATCGCTTACATATGTGTTCAAACAACCTCGCTTGCCACACTTGCAAGGATTACCATCTACTTCTACAACAATATGTCCAAGTTCTCCAGTAACTGAATTTTTGCCTTTTAACAATTCACCCTTTAGAATCATCGCAGAGCTTATCTCTGGCGAATGAGTAACAAACAAATAGTTTTCGTTGTTTTCTCGATACATTGCAAAAGCTTGTGCTTTGGTGCTGTTGATTACCTCTGTTTCTATACCAAATTTCTTTTCAATATAAGTTTTCATATCGAAATCTTTAAGAAATTTAGTATATGCATTTTCAATAAACCCATTAATTACTTTGCCACTTAAACCAATACAAATTTTATTAACTGATGGATATTCCTCAAGTATTTTTGCGATTCTCTCATCAAAAACTTCCATTGTATTGTCAAAATTGAAGTTTTTAGTATCTTCCTTTTCCACCTTGAAAATATCCTTAACATTTGCTACACAAAAATATGTAATATCTGATTCAATATTTATGCCTAAAGCAATATATTTGTTTGGATTAAGGTCAAGAAGAACTTCCCGTCTGCCAGTAGCATTTCGTTGAATAGAACCTATTTCTTTTACCTCATTTTGAATAAGTAAGTCGTTGATTAATTGAGTAATTGAAGGGGTGGTAAGTTTGCATAACTTAGCAAGCTCCAATCTTGACAATGGACCACGATTGTACAAATACCACAGTATTTGTGCTTTATTACTTCTTCTAAATTGTCTTATATCTTTGTTCTTTGCCATTTTTATTCCTTTTGCTAAATATATTTACATAGAAAAAACTCTCCTAAGAGAGCCCCCTCTATTAAATTCTTGTAGTTTTATCTTCACCGATACCAGTCATACCATCGACGATATATTTTTTACCATTTGTGTCGGTAACAAAACCTTTTACATAACCGTATGGCAACCTATAACTGATATCCACTACTAATAGATGTAACATCATCTTGAAATCCTTTCTCATATCAAAGAATACTTCTACTTTTCCATTATCATCGTAAACTCTCCAGTAATCCTTATTGATTTTTTCAAACTTTACTGGTGGAATAGGGTGAGATTCGCCCTCAAGCCATAATAAGTTTTCGTTGTAGTCTGCCTCATTTGTAGATTGATTGTGTGTGAAGTTTATAGCTAGGTATTTGTTCTCGCCATCAATATCAACCTTACCCATCATAGTTAACCAGTCGTAGTGAGCGTGGAATGGATAATATCCCTTATGGTCATCTACGATAACAGTTGTCCTCTCGTTAGATTTGTAGGTTTTACCATTGATTTTGATATAACCTGTTGCTTTAAAGAAATCCTTTTCTGAATATAGTGGATTTGGTTTGCCAAGTGGAATAGAAACTACTGAAGGAGGTGAAACCCTTACTGCTTCCATATCAAACTCAAATTCACCTGACTTTCTGTTGACAGCATGTCCTTTTGCGTGACATCTACCATCTTCAAAATGGTTCTCAATTTCCAAGCTAGACTTCTTTAGAACTAGGCTTGTTGTGGTGTCAATTAGTGTTGGAGCAACCTTGCACTTATAACCGGGTGCAAAATTTTGCCAACTATATACCTTGTCTTCAGCCTTATCGTAAAATACCATAATGTTAAAGCCAAGTGCATTCATATTATATACAGCACTAACTAAAGTACCCTCGTCCATATTAATTTCAAATGCTTCCCAAACGGTAAGTCTGCCTTTTTTTAATAAGCCAGGCATATTGCCACATGGCTTTTTGATATCAAGTAAGCTCATAGCTGGGAATGGGTCAATAAATGTACCAAAATGTGCCTCGCCATTCTCCACTAAATCTTTAGGAGTAGGAACAGGTCTTCTTTTTTCTGATATATAATCAGGATATTTGCTCATAATTTTTTTTCCTCTCATATAAAATAATATAATAATTATATCATAGATATAAACTAAATGGAATAGGTTAATTAGATGATTTTAACAAAATATGTGTTTTTTTACAAATTAATTAATAAAGTTACTTAAGTAATTACTTTTTTTGCAACTTTTATAATATTTAGTACCAAAATTTGTGCATTCAAGAACAGTTTTTTACATTTAAA
>JAHHUG010000006.1 GCA_020024085.1 Christensenellaceae bacterium
ATATTATTATATATAATTAATTAAGTATAAATATTTGGTAATCATATTTAGAATTTTTACATATCAATAAAAAAGTGAAATTATTTATTAAAATTACGAGAAAAGATGGTAATTTACTTTACAAATAAAGCATCTTATGTTAGACTAATAAAAACAAAAAAATGGAGTACGAAATGGGACTATTTACTTGTTACAGAATGAATATATTTTCTTCAAAAATGGGTTTAATATTCCCTATTTATTTAGTTTATTAACAACGACTATTTGTCGTTGTTTTTTTTTGTCTAGGAGGGCGAAATGTTACAAAAGGACTTATTATGCTTGAAAGATTTAGCAAAAGAGGATATACAAGCATTACTTGATAGAGGTAGTGAAATTAGAGATTTGCTAGACTCAGGCAAAAAGGATTTTGACACATTAAAAGGAAAAAATATTACCACATTATTTTACGAAAACAGCACAAGAACAATGACATCATTCTCTAATGCAGGTAAGTTTTTGGGTGCAACTGTTTCAAATCTTGCAGTAGCATCTTCAAGTGTAAAAAAAGGTGAAAGCCTAATTGATACTGGCGAAACTTTAGATGCTCTTAAAACAGATTTAATAGTTATTCGTCACTCAGTTGCAGGTGCTCCAAAGTTCCTTGCAGAAAATGTAAAGGCTCATGTTGTAAATGCTGGAGATGGACTTCATGCACACCCAAGCCAAGCATTACTTGATATGCTTACAATGCAAAGATACTTTGGTAAAATTGAGGGACTTAATGTTGCAATCGTTGGCGATATTAAGCATAGTCGTGTAGCAAGAAGTAATATTTATGGTTTAACAACTATGGGAGCAAAGGTAAAACTATTCTCACCATACACACTTCGTGCAACAGGTATCGAAAAAATGGGAAATGTTGAAATTTGTGATACTCTAACTGATGCAATTCAAGATGCAGATGTTATAATGGGATTAAGGATTCAACTAGAAAGACAACAACAAGGCTTATTCCCAAGCTTGTCAGAGTACTTCAAGTACTACGGAGTTAAGGAAAGTGATATCAAAAACCTTAAAAAACAACCTATCATTATGCACCCAGGTCCAGTAAACCGTGATGTAGAATTATCAAGTGGAGTAATTGATGGAAGCAATAGTCATATCCTTGACCAAGTATCAAACGGATTAAGTATTAGAATGGCAATACTTGAAGCTATGCTAAAGGAGAACTAATATGATACTAAAAAATGTAAAGCTAAATAACAAAATTGTAGATATATTAATTGAGGACGGCAAAATCCTTAAGATAGGCAAAAGCACCGTTGAGGGTGTTGATTGCAAAGGATTAACAGCAGTTCCAGCATTTTGTGATATGCATACACACCTTAGAGAGCCAGGTCAAACTGCAAAAGAGGATATCGAAAGTGGTTCAAGTGCAGCAGTAGCAGGTGGATATAGTGATGTTTGCTGTATGCCAAATACAACACCAGTTGTTGACTGCGACTATATGGTAGAGTACATTAAACTTAAGGCAGAAAAGGTTGCAAAATGCAATGTTCACCCAGTTGGAGCAATCACAGTTGGTAGCAATGGTGAACTTATGGCAGAGTATAACAAAATGAAGGATAAAGGGGCAATCGCATTTAGTGATGACGGAAAGCCAGTTGCAAATCCTAATGTTATGAAGCAAGCACTAGAATATGCAAAGGATATTGATGTACTTATGCTATGCCACTGCGAAGATATGAGTTTGACAAATGGTGGTGTTGCAAACGAGGGAGCAATAGCAACAGCTTTAGGACTTAAGGGAATTGTAACTGCTAGCGAGGAACTTGATATTGCAAAACAAATTATTCTTGCAGAAATGCTAGATACAAGGGTTCACATTTGCCACATTTCAACAAAGGGTAGCGTACAACTTATAAGAGAGGCAAAAGCAAGAGGAGTTAAAGTTTCTTGCGAGACTTGTCCACACTACATTTCAGGAACAGAGGATTTAATTGATGGATACAATACTTTTGCAAAGGTTAATCCACCACTTAGAACAGAGGAAGATAGACTTGCAATTATCGAAGGTATCAAGGACGGCACAATAGATGTTATCGCAACTGACCATGCACCACATACATTCAAGGACAAGCATTGTATATTCAATGATGCAGCAAACGGTATCAGTGGACTAGAGACTGCATTCAGCCTATGCTACACATATCTTGTAAAGACTGGCGAAATCACACTAGAAAAACTAGTTGAACTAATGAGCTTAAAACCAAGAGATTTGTTAAGATTGCCTACAAACGAAATTAAAGAGGGCAATATTGCAAATATCACATTAGTTGACTTAGATAATAAATACAAAATTGATAGTACTACATTCAAATCAAAGGGTAAAAATACACCATTCAATGGATTTGAAGTGTACGGAAAGGTAGCAAAAACAATAGTAAATGGTATAATAAAATATGAGGACGGAGTGATAAAATGATTATTGATAACTTGATTGATAGAATTTTAGAGTTAGACAACCCGACAGCAGTAGGACTTGATACTCAAGTTGACTATTTGCCAGAGGAAATGCAAAATAAATGTGTAACTCTAGCTGATATCGGCGAGCAAATTTTTGAGTTTAATAAAAACATCATTGATAATATCAAGGATATTGCACCAGCAGTCAAAGTTCAAGTAGCTTACTACGAGCAATATGGTGTTGAGGGTATGAAAGCCTTTAAAAGAACACTAGAATATGCAAAGCAAAACGGATTATTTACAATCGCAGATATCAAAAGAAATGATATCGGTTCAACAGCAGGTGCTTACTCTCGAGCATACCTAAGTGGTATAGAAATTAATGGAGTACGACAAGTTGAGTTTGAAGCAGATTTTATCACAGTAAATGGTTACCTTGGTAGCGATGGTTTGATGCCATTTATAGAGGATTGCAAAAAGTACGACAAAGGACTATTTGTACTTGTTAAAACTTCTAATCCATCTAGTGGCGAACTACAAGACAAGGTAATGAATGGTAAAACACTATACGAAAATATGGCAGACCTAATCACAGAGCTAGGCAGTGACCTTGTTGGTAAATACGGATTTAGTTCGGTTGGTGCCGTAGTAGGTGCAACTCATAAAAATCAAGCACTAGACATAAGACAAAAATATCCAAACCTATTCTTCCTTATCCCAGGATATGGTGCTCAAGGTGGTAACGGAAAGGATATTTCAGTAAGTTTTAGAGATGGTATCGGTGGTATCGTTAATAACTCTCGTGGAATCTTATGTGCATATAGAAAAGATGAATATAAGGGACAAACTTATTTTGAAGCAGCAAGAAATGCAGTAATCAATATGAAAAATGACTTAAGTCAAGGAATTAAAGGAGAATAAAATGCCTAAGGATAATAGTATTAAAAAAGTTTTAGTAATTGGTAGTGGTCCTATTGTAATTGGTCAAGCAGCAGAGTTTGACTATGCAGGAACACAAGCATGTAGAGCATTAAAGGAAAATGGCGTAGAGGTTGTACTTGTAAACTCTAACCCAGCAACCATTATGACCGACAAAAACATTGCAGATAGAGTATATCTTGAGCCACTTAGAGTAGATGTACTTAAAAATATTATTGAAAAGGAAAAGCCAGATGCTATTCTTCCAACACTTGGTGGACAAACAGGATTAAACCTTGGTTGCGAGCTTGCAGAAAATGGTTACCTAAATAGAAAAGGCATAAAGTTACTTGGTACTAATGTAGAAACAATTGAAAAGGCAGAAGATAGAGAATTGTTTAAGGAAACAATGATTTCTATTAACGAGCCAGTTATTGATAGTATCATTACCGATAATGTTTCTGAGGCTGAAGATTTTGCAAAAGAGCAAGGTTTCCCAGTAATTATTAGACCAGCTTTCACACTAGGTGGAACAGGTGGTGGTTTTGCCAATAACGAAGATGAACTTGCTACTGTTGCAGCAGCAGGTATCAAAGCAAGTAGAGTTAATCAAATTCTAGTAGAAAAGTCTGTTGCAGGTTGGAAAGAGATAGAGTTTGAGGTAATGAGAGATAAGTCAGGCAAGGCTATTATTGTATGTGATATGGAAAATATTGACCCAGTTGGTATCCATACTGGTGATAGTATAGTTGTTGCACCTTGTCAAACACTTACAAAGGAACAACTTGATACCTTAAAGAGTGCATCACTTAAGATTATTTCAGCACTAGGTATTGAGGGTGGTTGTAATATTCAATTTGCCCTAAACCCAACAGAGGGTAGTTTGGAGTACTATCTAATTGAGGTAAACCCTCGTGTTAGTAGGTCTTCAGCACTAGCATCAAAAGCAACAGGATATCCTATCGCATTTATTAGTGCCCTTGTTGCAATTGGTTACAACCTAGATGAAATCAAAGCAAAGAATGGTGTAAACTATGCTTCAAAATCTCCTAATGTAGATTATGTAGTATGCAAGTTCCCAAGATGGCCATTTGATAAATTTACTCAAGCAAACAAAGAGCTTGGCACTCGTATGAAAGCTACTGGCGAGGTAATGAGTATTGGTTCTTCTGTTGAAGAGGCATTTATGAAGGCTGTTTGTTCACTAGAGCTTGGTATCTTTGGTACAAACCTAATCAAATATTCAAGCCTATCTGATAGTGAGGTTATGGATTTACTTCACGAAAAAACCGATGAGAGAATCTTTGTAGTACTTCAAGCATTGCATAGAGGTATCAGTATCAAAAAGATACACAAGATTACAAAGATTACTCCATACTTCCTAGAGAAGTTCCAAAACATCGTATGTATGGAAAAGGAACTTAAACAAAAGGGAGAGCTAGACAAAGATATGTTGCTAAAGGCTAAAAAATTAGGTGTAAGCGATAGAGAAATTGCAGTTCTAGTTAATTCAACCGAAGCAAAGGTTAGAGAGTTTAGAGAGAAGAATGGTATTAAACCAAACTATGGCATTATCGACTTGAGTTTTGATAACGATAAGCCAGGTACACCTTACTTCTATTCAACATACGAAAAGAGGGTAGAACACAATAAGCCATCAAATAACACAATCGTAGTACTTGGTAGTGGTCCTATCCGTATCGGTCAAGGTGTAGAGTTCGACTACTGTTCAGTTCACTGCGTATGGGCACTTAAGAATGCAGGATATAACACTGTTATTATTAACAACAACCCAGAGACCGTATCAACCGACTTTGATACAGCAGATAGACTATACTTTGAGCCACTAACAGCCGAAAAGGTATTAAGTATTCTTGAAATTGAAAAGCCAAAGGCAGTAGTTGTACAATTTGGTGGTCAAACAGCTATCAAACTTACAAAGGCAGTTGCTGATGCAGGCTACAAGATTTTAGGTACACAACTTAAAGATATTGATGCTGCCGAGGATAGAAAGGAATTTGACCAAGTTCTAAACAATTTAGGTTTGCTTCGTCCAAAGGGAGAAACAGTATTTACAACTGATAGTGCACTAGAGGTTGCTAATAAATTAGGTTATCCAGTACTTGTTAGACCAAGCTATGTTTTAGGTGGTCAAGGTATGGAGATTGCATACAACGATAACGATATCGCCGAATATATGGAGATTATCAACTCTGTTGAGCAAGAGCACCCTATTCTAATTGATAAATATGTAACAGGTATGGAGCTTGAAGTAGATGCAATCTGCGATGGCGAAAATGTACTTATTCCAGGTATTATGGAGCACGTAGAAAGAGCCGGTGTTCACTCAGGCGACTCAATCAGCGTATATCCTACACTAAATGTAAGTGGTGCAATGACCGAAAGAATTATTGAGGTAACTCGTGAGCTTGCACTTGCAATGCATACAAAGGGACTTATCAATATTCAATATATCAATGCAAACAATCAACTATATATCATTGAGGTAAACCCTCGTTCAAGTAGAACAGTTCCATTTATCAGTAAGGTAACAGGTGTTCCAATGGTACAACTTGCCGTTCGTGCTGCACTTGGCGAAAAGCTTGAAAATATGGGCTATGGTGTAGGATTATATCCAAGAGCCGATGTATATTGTGTTAAAGTTCCAGTATTTAGTAGTGAAAAACTTCCTGACCTAGAGATTTCTGCAAGCCCAGAAATGAAGTCAACAGGTGAGGTATTAGGAATTGGCGAAACATACCCAGAGGCACTACTAAAGGGACTTGTAGCAAGTGGTATTAAGCTACATCACGGTTGTGGTGTTGTAATATCAGTATCAGATAACTTCAAGCCAGAAATCCTTGAAACAGCTAGAAAGTTTGATGAAATGGGATACAAGATATTCGCAACATACAAGACAGCTAAGTTCTTACTTGAAAATGATATCTATGCAATCGCAGTAAATAAGATTGTAGAAAAGAGAAACGGAGATATCGTATATCTTGCAAGAAAGGGTGTAGTTGAGCTTATTATCAACACTCCAACAAAGGGTAGACAATCTAGCCGTGACGGATTTAAAATTAGAAGAACAGCTGTTGAACTAGGTATTCCTTGTTTGACAAGTGTAGATACAGCAAATGCTTTATGTGAGGCTCTTGAGTACAATAAGGACATCAAGTCTACAAAGCCTATCGCATTACAAGATTTGGAGAAGTAAATTGAAAGATTACAATATCAAAATAGTAGATAATAAAAAGATTGCAAACAAAATCTTTATGATGGAGTTTGAGGTCTTTGGAGAATTTTCTGTTAAGGTAGGTCAATTTGTAAATATTAGCCTACCTGAAGGAAAACATCTTCTTCGTAGACCATTTTGTGTAGCTAATTTTGACAAAGAGAAAAACACAATTACTATTATTTATCAAGTAGTTGGAGAGGGTACAGAGATACTATCTAAACTTGAAAAGGGTACTGAATTAAAGGCTTTAGTCGGTTTAGGCAATGGTTTTGACCTTACAAAGTACAAAAAAGTAATGATAATTGCAGGTGGTATGGGTGTTGCAGTATTTCCAAGCATCTTCAAAAGTTATCCAAATATTGAGGCATATACTTTCTTTGGTTTCAACTCAAAGGAACAAGTTATTATGGAAGACTATATGAGGGAGAACTCAAAGGAAATGTATATTGCAACTGCTGACGGCTCTTATGGTTATAAAGGTTTTGTTACCGATATTGCAAAGGCAGAAATTGATAGAATTAACCCTGATGTAATAGTTGCATGTGGTCCAGAACCAATGTTTAAGGCTGTTAAAAAGATATTTGCAACCGACTACAATATGCCAATACTTATCTCAATGGAGAGAAGAATGGGTTGTGGAATAGGTGCTTGCCTAGTATGTAACTGCAAGGTTAAAGTTGATGGCAAAGATGAATATCTTCGTGCTTGCAAAGATGGTCCAGTTTTTGAGGCAAGGGAGGTAGACCTAGATGAGTAACTTAAAGGTGAATTTTTTAGGCAAAACATTTTCAAACCCAGTGCTTACAGCAAGTGGTACATTCGGTTTTGGTAGAGAGTTCAATGAGTTTTATGATATCGGTGTGCTTGGTGGAGTTTGTACAAAAGGATTAACTATAAAGAAGAGACTTGGCAACAAATCTCCTCGTATTGCAGAGACAAGTAGTGGTATCATTAATAGTGTAGGACTACAAAACCCAGGTGTTGAGGCATTTATCAAAAACGACCTAGATTGGCTAAAATCAACAGGCACATGTGTTGTCGCAAATATTGCAGGTAGCACACTTGAAGATTATATTGCAATCACTGAAAGGTTGGATAGTACATCTGTTGATATGCTAGAAGTTAATATCAGTTGCCCTAATGTAAAGGAGGGTGGTATGGCTTTTGGTGTAGAACCAAAAAATGTTGAGAATGTTACTCGTGCAATAAGAGAACATACATCAAAGCCTGTTATTATGAAGCTTTCACCTAATGTAGCAAACATTGTAGACAATGCAAAGGCTGTTGAATTTGGTGGAGGCGATGCAGTATCATTAATCAATACACTTGGTGGTATGGCAGTAAACTGGAAAACCCGTAGACCAATACTAAACAATGTGTTTGGTGGTCTTTCAGGCGAATGTGTAAAACCAGTTGCACTAAAAATGGTATGGCAAGTACACAATGGTTGTAGCCTACCAATTATCGGTATTGGTGGAATCACAAAATATACCGATGTTTTAGAGTTTATGTTGTGTGGTGCATCACTTGTCGAGGTAGGTACAGCAAACTTTACTGACCCATACGCAAGCTATAATATTGTAAAAGATTTGGAAAAATTCGTTGCTGAAAACGATGTTGATATCAACGATTATGTTGGAAAATTAATAGTAGATTAAGGAGATTTTAATTATGTTGACACAAGAACAAATGTTAGAAATTTTTAAAAAAACTGGTGGTATCTTAAAGGGACACTTTATCCTTACTTCAGGTAGACATAGTGATACATATATGCAATGTGCAAAATTATTTGTAGACCCAAAGTCAAGTGAACAACTATGTGCAAGCCTTGCAGAAAAACTTGGCGATATGAAGATTGACCTAGTAGTTTCTCCAGCTGTTGGTGGTATCTTAATGGGTTATGAAATGGCTCGTCAACTTGGTGTAAACAATATCTTTGCAGAAAGAGAAAATGGTTCAATGACATTTAGAAGAGGCTTCAGCCTTCCTGAAGGTGCTAATGTACTTGTTGTAGAAGATGTTGTTACAACAGGTGGTTCAGTTAAGGAAGTTGTAGCGCTATGTAAGGAGCACGGAGCTAATGTTCAAGCTGTTGCAAGTGTTGTTGATAGAAGTAATGGTAAGGTTGACTTTGGTGTTAAGTATGTAAATCTAATCAGCATGGACGTAGTAAGCTATGAAGCAGAAGATTGCCCAATGTGTAAGGAAGGCAAAATTCCTGCTGTTAAGCCAGGTAGCAGAGGACTTAAAAAATAATAATTTTAGGTACTGATAAATTGTTTTTATAAAAATAAAGAGAGTTATATTTGGTAACTCTCTTTTTTGTTTATAGTAATTAAAAAATATTCATTTTTAACTAAAGTATTATAAAATTTTTAATTTTGTTTAGTACATTAAGTAATGTTAAATGTAGTATTGTATTTGCTTTATTATAAAAAATATCATTTTATATAATACTTTTTTAGTCTATTTTTTCAAAGTATAGCCTATTGTTTAGTACATAGGTCTTAATTTGTCCAATCTTTTCAAGGTAAGCAAGGTAGTTTTTTACAGTTGTAGTTGCTACAAAAAACTGACTCGTTTTCATAGTGTAGTTAAACTTTTTGCAGTATTCATACACGATATCACTTACCTCAAGAGGCTTTGTTAGTACACTCATAATATCAGCAATATTTTGTTTAACTTGTTTTTTGTTAAGCTCAATTAGAGGTTTAATATTACTTGTTGCCTCGGCATGACTTGGTACAAAATAATCAGCATTTGAGGTTTCAATTTTTTGTAAAGAGTTGTAGTATTGTTGCAAGTCAAGTACATAGGTTAGTGGGAATTTGTTAATTGTTTTTTCACTTATTAAACTATCAGCAACAAACAATACATTGTCCTCAGTTTTTACACCAATCATATTTATGCTATGTCCTCTTAAGTCAACAATCTCTAGCCCATCGGGTGTGTTTTCTTCGGTTAAAAGTGTAGCGTTACAAGAGGGAGCAAATAGCATTTTACCCCTTGCAATGCTTATAGGTAGACCACCATAAATAAGTGATGTATTCATTATTGACAAGTTTGCAATAGCAGTATCTGCAAGGGTTGATAGTACCTTGCAGTTGTATTTGTCTTGAAAATATTTGCAACCACCCATATGGTCTGCGTGGGCGTGAGTGATAATGATATTTTTCAAATGCAAATCGTTTTCAATAAGCAAGTTGTCAATTTCAATTGCTCTTTCATCATCTAGTCCACAATCAATTAATGTTACAACATTGTTTTTAACAAATACTCCAATATTTGTAAATGAGTTGATATAGTAGGTATTACCTTTAATTTTGTTTAGTGTAGCCATATTTACCTCATAAGTATTTTAGCCCAAAATAGTCAATATTACAATTTATTTTTGCTAAATTTGTACGGATTATGCTATAATTAGACTATGAATAAGATTTTGTTTATTAATTGTAGTCCTAGAAAAAATGGTAATTCAAACTACCTTCTTGATTGTTGTAGAGAATATTACAAGCATTTGGGTATTGAGGTGGATAGTTTGGACTTGACTAAACTAGAGCTTAATGGTTGCAAAGCATGTGGATATTGCAAAAAAAATGGTAAGTGTGTAACTGATGATATTACTACTGATTTACTTGCTACAATGTACAATTACGACCTTGTAGTTATGTTTTGTCCGGTTTATTTTTGTGGGTTCGATTCGCACACAAAGAAGTTGATAGACAGGGCAGAATCAATTTACGATAATGACAAAGAGGTCAAAGGTAAGATTGCTCTTGTAGTTAGTTTTGGTGCTAATAGTGATGAAAATTATCTTGGTATGCACTACGGAATGAAGTATTTTGCAAAGGCAATCGGTAAGGAATATGTTGGAGTAAAGCCGTTTGCTAATACCGATAATTTAACATTAGAGTTAAAAGAGGATTACAAAAACCAAATTATCGACTTTGTGAAAAATATAAAATAGTTATAAATATTGATTGAATAATTTAATTAAAACCGTTTATTTAGTTTATTTTGCTAGATAAGCGTTTTTTTATATATAAATATATTCATTGACATATCTTGTTTTTTTGGTATAATTAAAATATTGTGTAAAAATTAGATTGGAGAGTAAAATGGAACAAAAGAAAAACAAAACCCTTTCAAAAAAGAAGTTGATGCAGTACTTTGCAGGCGATGTTGGTAAAGGTTTATTTACAGGTATGATTGTAAACTACATTATAGTTTTTTATACATATAACAAAGATGTTAACCCTGTACAATTTTTACCAGATGTTACAATTTGGGGATTTTTTTCAATTATATCTTTTATTTTATTGATTAGTAAAGTTGTAGATGCTATTACAGACCCAATTGTTGCTAATTGGACAGATAAAAGCAAAAATCCAAAGGGTAGAAGAATACCTATTATGCGAATGTCAGCTATTCCTTATGCACTAAGTGCATTACTAGTATATATGGCACCATTTAGCAGTACCGACCCAACAGGTAGAACACTTAACGCAGTATGGGTTGCATTATTCATTGTGGCATATTACACATTCTATACAATGTATTCTATTCCACATCGTGCACTTATTCCAGAGATTATCCCAGACCCAAACAAGAGAGTATTTGCTTATACAATTAGTACAGTTTTCTTTATGGGCTCAAGTTCAATATGTTATCTTGCAGATGGTATTGCTAGGGTAAGTACATTAGGTTATGCAAACACACTTAGAATTATTTTTGGTGTATTTACAGTAATTGGATTGGCTTGCTTATTGATTAGTGCATATTCTATCAACGAAAAGGATTACCTTGTTGAAACAGCACCACCAACAGAACCATTCTTAAAGTCATTCAAACTTGCTCTTAAGAATAGGGACTTTATGATTATTACAATTGGTGACTTATTCAACTATATGGCAATGGCATTCTTCCAAAGTGCAATGTTCTTTTATATTTCCGACTTGCTTCATATCAAACAAACTTTCGTAATATTAGGTATTGCTATATTTAGTGCAATTTGCTTATTTCCACTTATTATGAAACAAAGTAAAGTAAGTAAGAAAAAGCCTATTTTGATTGGTTCTGCAGTTTTTGCAGTGTTATTTATCTTAATATACTTTGCTGATAAAATAGTTCCTAATAATAACTGGAAGTGGCTTATAGGTGTAATTATGGGCGTTGCGATGGCTTATCCATTTGCTGCTATCAATATTCTTCCTCAATCAATGGTATCTGATGTTATTCAATTGGATAGATTAAGGTTTGGTGAAAACAAGGAAGGTATTTATGCTGCTTGTAAAACATTCCTAGAAAAGATGAGTTATGCTATTGCAGGTACATTTGTTGGTAGTGTAATCTATTTAGGTTCTACATCAAATCCAAAAGAAGTTACTACTTTTGGATTAGAGTTAAGTGGACTTATTGCAGGCATTTTTGCTATACTTTCATTTATTACATTCCTATTCTACAACGATAAGGGTATTATGAAGTATATTCACGAACATAAGCCAGAGAGTAGACCAAAAGATGAGAAAATTTTAGCTAAAGCTGAAAAAATTACATTTATTGATAAGTTTGTAATCAGCGACCTTACAATTGACGGCAAGGAGAAAAAAGCATCATCAAATATAGAAAACCATCAAACTTTTGAAACCGAAGTAAAAGAAACCGAAGTAAAAGAGTTTAAAGCTAGTGAAGTAGCAGAAGAGGAAAATGTTGTATCGGTATTTGAAGTTTCTTCAAACTCAAGAGAGGATAGGAGAAAAGAGCAGATTGCCAAAAGAAACAAAAGAAAAGTTCAATTAATGCTTCGCTCAAAGAGAGAAAATCTTAAATAATGTAAAATAAAACGACCAATTTTTTGGTCGTTTTTTTATATCGTTGATGTTGCATATTAAATCTTTCTTTAATCTTATAATTAAAAGAAATTATTTATATTGTATTTCGTATTATATATAAATAAAAGATTATAATAACCTATATAATTGTAAAAAAAAAGGACTAATATAGTCCTTATTTTTGTAATCTCAAGTCAACATTATTTATTTGAATAATTTGTGATTTTCTCTTGTCGGCTAGTCTACTAAATATTCTCTCGCCGTATCTATCAAGTAGTCCATCAATAGAAAGGTTAGTAGAAATAATAATATGTTTATTTCTAATGCTTCTTTCGTTTAGTAGCAAAAATAGATATTCCCTAGTTACATTATTTAGCATTGGTTCAGTGCCAAGGTCATCAATTACAAGTAAATCGCAGTTGATTAAGTTTTCAAGTATACTTGTTTTGCTATTGATATCTGCAATGTGGTATCTCAAAAACATTTGGTTTAGTTCAAAAGCAGTCAAGTAGTTTACAAGTTGATATTTTTGAATTAGGCTATTTGCAATCGCAGAAACAAGATAGGTTTTTCCAACACCTGTTGGACCTAAAAATACGAGGTTAGTTTTGTTTGTATTAGGAAAGTTATCGCAAAACTTTTTTGAAGAAGAGTATAGTTTTACCATTTTTTCTCTAATCTCATTATCCAAAAATATATTAGCATCAAAGTCATCAAAGGTAAAGTCCACAATATTGCTATATGAAGACGTTTGTTTTACAAGGTCATTATATCTACTAACTACACAATCGCAAATTTTACCATTATAGTAGCCGGTATCATTACATTTTTTGCAATTATATTGTGGAGTAAGGTCATCTTTAGTAAATCCAAGTTTTTTAAGTAGTTTATCCTGACTTGCTTGTAAAAGGGATAGCTCTTTTACCTCTTTTGAAGTGTCCTTATTTTCAATTTCTTTTTTTGCAATCTCAAAAGATAGAGACCTTATTTTGTACTCTAGGTCACTATAATCTTTATTTTGCATACAAGTTTGAATGTTGTTATTTGCCTTGTTTATTGCAAATTGTCTATTATCACTAATTTCTCTTAGTATTTTTTGTAAATCGTTATTATTCATAGTTAGAAGTCAAAGTTATCATCGCCTATATCACTGAAAACTGCATTAAGTTCTTGTGGAGTATAAGCCCTTTCGTTAAGTTCCTGTTTAGGAGTTTTGGCAGTAGAGTAATTGTTTGTTTTCATTGCGTCTTCTACCGTTGTGATATTTTGTCTATGCCAGTTTGCAAGTACTTGATTTAGGTAAGCTATTGCAGATGTTCTACCGTTAGCAAGTGTAGTTGCATAGTTTAGTAGTTCATCGCTAATATTCCAATCGGTTTTCCAAGTTTTGTAGAAAAGCCTATCGCTTTCGGTTACAGCTCTATTTGTACCAGTTGCATCAATAATGTTTTGAATAATGTTATCGTTTGCAATATGCTCGTTGATATAATCGTTTACAGCAGTTGTAGTAGTGTAGCCTAACTTGTAGAATTTGTTGATTATTCTATTCATTTGACCAAGGTCTTTTATACTACACAAAAAGCAGTAATTTGCGATATTTTCCAAAGTTTCAGCACTAAAGCCTTTATTCAACCATTGAACAGTGTATGTTTCAATAATGTTATCCAAATCTTCGTAGTAAATACCAAGTTTTTTGTTAATATTTACAGCTATATCAATTAGTTCCTTTCTAGTCTTGTTGTAGTTTGCAATTTCCTCAACGGTAAGTAGGTTTAGCCTATACAAATCCTCAAGTTTTTTATCAAGTGCATCAAAAGTATGCTTTTTAGAAAGTTCAGCAGTGTAGATAATGCTATCAACCGAGTAACCCCAAGTGTTTGTCCATTTTGTGAATAGTTGGTTTTCGTACAATCCAACAATCCCTTTGTAGTTAAGTGCATCTTTAACCTTAATAATGCTACTGGTTAGGCTGTTGTATTCGCTTAGTTTTTTTTCAACTCCTGGAACAGTTCGTACACCCTCGTTTGCCCAGTTTGTAGCAACTGTTAATATGTATCTATAATTTACATTTTCGCCACGAAGTTTCAAGCAATGTTGAACAATCATAATCATAGCATCAGGTTTAATCCTATTATTTTCCATAGTTTCATAGTACTCGTTGTACTCATTAGGAGTAATCATACGATTAGGGAATGATGCTTGAAGTAGTGAGTTAAAGTCGTCAAATTTGCCTTCCTTGTATTTTTTAGGAAGTTTGTTCTTAAATGACAAATATTTCACTTCAAATGGCTCGGTAGATGTAATTTGAACAAGTCCCTCATCTTGCCAGTACATATAGATATTGTATAATTGGTCGAGTGTAAGATTAAGAGCTTGACACACATCATCAATATTATTTTCACTAACGGCATTCTTTGACAAAAAAAGACCATAAATGTAGGTCTTTACATATTCGCCATCAGCTTTTGGCAAATATTCGTGAATAAATACATTTTCGATATATGTATATCCATCTAAAATAAAGTCGCTAGAAAGTTTACAAAAAGCCATTTTTCACCTCAAAATGATAGTAATACTATGGTAACATATTTATGCTATTTTTTTACAATAATTTTATTTATTTTTCTAATTTACAATATATAGGGGTTAATAAAAAAAACTACCCAAATTTTACAAATCCGAGCAGTTTTCAACCTCTAAAATATCAAAGTCTTCTCTATCTATAAAATCATCTTTAGTGTATTTTATAGTGTTGAATTTTACTAAATGCTTAAAATGAACAGATAATGTAACTGGAGTTGAGATATCCATTTTTTCACAAGCCTCTCTAAGAGTTTGTTCGTAGTTAAGCCTATTAAGTGGAAGGGCATTTTCGTAAAGTTCATTTTGTATTAACTTATCTTTAATTTTTACTCTAAGCCAAAGTTTCATAATTACCTCTATATAAATTTACTCTTTTAATTAATGTTTGTCAAATATTTTAGAAAGTTCTATTGACAATAGGTATTTTAAGTTGTTAATATATAAGATAGACAAGTAAGGAGATACTATGTATAAAAAAACACATATTAGCGATGCAGTAATCAAAAGGTTACCAAAATATTATAGATATTTATGTCATTTGTTGCAAAACGGAGAACACAAAATTTCTTCGAAGGCTCTTGCTGAAGCATTAAATGTTACAGCTTCACAAGTAAGGCAAGATTTTTCAAACTTTGGTGAATTTGGTCAACAAGGCTACGGATACGATATTTATAAGTTGACAATGGAAATATCGCAAATTCTTAACCTTCATGCAGACTATAATGTTATCATTGTGGGTGGTGGTAATATCGGTAATGCACTTGCTCATTATACAGGATTCAAAAAAGATGGCTTCAATATAAAGGCTATATTTGATATCAACCCTGAAAACATCAAAACTCCAGAGAAGTGTGAGGCACTTCATGTAGATAAATTAGAGAGTTATTGCGAACAAAATCATGTAGATATTGCTATTATTGCTACACAAAAAGATGCAGCAGAGGGTATTTTTGATAGGATTTGCAATATAGGTATTCGTGGTGTTTGGAATTTTGTTCCTATCGACCTTATGAGTAGAGATAACACTGTTGTTGAAAATATTAATATGAGCGACAGTTTGTTTGTGCTTAGTTACTATATGCAAAATCAAAAATAACAATACATATTATAACGGCTAGTGATAGCCGTTTTTTTATTGCAATTTTATAGGTTTTTAACAAAAGTAATACATATTTTATTGGATTTATATAATACTACCATTAGAGGTGTGTTATGAATAGGTCGGGTATTATTAGAAAAATTGACAATTTAGGCAGGGTGGTTATCCCCAAGGAAATAAGGAAACTACTTAACCTTAATATCCAAGATGAAATGGAAGTTTATGTAAGCGAAAATAATGAGGTTGTATTTAGAAAGGTAAATGTTGACTTCAATATTAATACTTTTGCATACAATGTTGGAAAAAGTATTTTTGATGCACTAAATGAAATTACAATCGTTACATCTACCGATAAAATTATTGCTACTTTTGGAGATACTATCGAAAATAGTGAGCTTACCGATGAGGCAAAAAGTATTATTGAAAAGCATAATTATACAAGCTATAATGGTGGAAATACTATTAGTTTAGTGGAGAATTCTCCAAGTTATTTTGCCCAAATTTTTATGCCAATAATCAAAGATGATAGGTCGGTAGGTAGTGTTATTATTGCAAGCAAGGACAAAAATTTTGACTTGTCACACCTTAGATATTTAAGGCTTGCTACAAGCGTGGTGGAGCTTCTTATTAATGGGTAAACTTGCAAAATCAGCCTTTATTTTAACTTTAGGTATGCTTATTAGTAAGGCAATTGGAGTATTTTATCGTATTCCACTTGCCAATATTTTGGGTGCTGAAGGAATAGGTATGTACCAGCTTGTTTTTTCAGTGTATGGACTAATTGTAACAATAATTGGTTCAGGTATGCCCATTGCTGTTTCTAGGCTAGTTGCAGAACAAATTAGTAAAAACAAATCTGCAAAATCGGTGTTTTTTTCAAGCCTTATCCTATCTCTTGTTGTAGGATTAATTTTTAGTATTGTAGTATATTTTATATCAAATTATCTTGCAATAGCTCAAGGCAATTCTAGTGTTGCACTTGGTTATAAAGTAATTAGCCCTGCAATATTTTTCGTAAGTGGTTTGTCGGTACTTAAAGGTTATTTTCAAGGCACAATCAATATGCTTCCTACCTCAATTAGCTATATTTTAGAGCAATTTATCAAACTAATACTTGGATTAACTCTTGCGATATATCTTGCAAAATATGGTATTGAGTATGCAGTAATGGGTAGCCTTGTAGGTGTTACATTATCGGAGTTAGTTGCCTTTTTTGTGCTAATGCTTATGTATATTTCAAAACGGGATAAAAATAGCAAAATTACTCTTAATGCAACTGATTTTACAAGCATTATAAGAATTGCAGTTCCTATCACAATAGGTTCAATGCTTATTCCTTTAAGTCAATTTTTTGATAGTTTTATAGTTGTTAATATTCTTTCTAACAGTATGGATATGGAGCTTGCAACAAGTTTATACGGGCTATATTCAGGCTCTGTTACACCCATTGTAAATATGCCTATAATGTTAGTATTAACCCTTGCAATGATAATAGTGCCAGTAGTATCAACGGATAGGATAAATCATGACTACAATGGCATATTGCTTAAAAGCAAACTCAGCTTAAAATTATGTTTAATAGTGGGTATTCCCTCTAGTATATTGTTGCTTGTTTATGCAAAACCACTTTTGCAGATTGTGTATCCAAGGTTTTCTAATGAACAAATAGATATTTCAAGTGTACTACTTCAAATTGCGACATTTAGTATAGTTTTTTATGGTGCAATGCAGATAGAAACCTCCCTTATGCAAGGGCTTGACAAAATATTTATTCCAGTAAAAAACCTTATAATTGCGATACTTGTTAAGGAATTAGTTTGTTTTATTTTAGTTAGGCTAATCGGTATTCGTGGGCTTAGCTATGCAACACTTATGTTAAGCTTTGTTTCTTGCTTCTTAAATACTGTTAGCTATAAAAAATTGCTTGGTAAAAGGTTTAATTTAGGAAATAGCTTTGTAGTAAGTTTACTTTCGGGATTTGTATTTTTTGCAGTTTGTATGGTTTGCAAAAACTATATTTTTAACGATATAAGTAGTATTTTAGTTGCCACCACCTTTGGTAGTAGTATATACTATATATTAATTAGAAATAATAATATCTTATCTTCATATGAGCTAAGCAGTTTGGGAGTAAAGTACAAAAAACCGATTAGATTGGATAAGCTATTTTATAGGAGCAAAAATGATTACTATAATAGGTGCAGGCAGAAACAAATTTGATATGACATTGGGTGGCGATAATGCTATTAAAAATAGTGATGTAGTGGTAGTAAAAACCACTCTTACACCTACATACGAATATTTTTTGGATAATAATATCAAGGTAGAAAGTTTGGATAGTTGCTACGAAAAAGCAACCGATTTTTCTGACCTTGATAATTTAATTGTAGAGTATTTTAAGGAGTTAAGTAAAAAATACGATAATATCGCATTTGTAGTCAATGGTGTAGGCTATGATGATACATCGGTTATAAGACTATCAAAGGAGTTTGATATTAAAATTATTGCAGGCGTAAGCGACTCTGCAAGTATTCTTGAGCAAAAACCTAGTTGCGATTATACCATTGTTTCTGGGCACTATTTTATCGACAAACAAGTAATCAATTTTAACAAGAGAATCCCACTTATAGTTAAGGAAATAGACAATAAAAATCTTGCAAGCATCATTAAACTATGGCTATCAAAACTTTATGGTGATGAGCAACAAATTACACTATTAAATGGTGGTAAAATAGAGCAAATTGACCTATTTGAGCTTGATAGACAGGATAACTACTCATATGATACAATGCTTCTTATTGAACCTTCAAAACTTGTTGATAGAAAGGCTTTTGATTTTTCTGATTTGTTGGAGATTATGTATATTCTTCGTTCGGAAAATGGTTGCAAGTGGGACAAGGCTCAAACTCACGAAAGTATTAGAGCGAATATGATTGAGGAGGCTTATGAGCTTTGCGATGCAATCGACAATGAAGATATTATCAATATGATTGAAGAGGCAGGCGATGTAATGCTTCAAACAGTTTTCCATTCAGTTATAGGCGAGCAAACGGGAGAGTTTGATATTTACGAGGTATTATTTGGATTATGCGACAAATTGCTTTCTCGCCATACTCATATTTTTGGAGAGGACAAGGTAGATAATCCCGAAGATGCACTTTTGGTTTGGGAGAAGAACAAAAACAAGGAAAAACATCATGACACATTTTCTAGTGCAGTTAACGATGTTCCAAAGTGCTACCCAGCTTTAATTAGAGCAAGCAAAGTTTGTAAACGAGTAGGCAAAGGGGGTTGGGAGATTGGCGATATTGAGGAAATTATCCACAAAATCAACGAGGAAGTTGAGGAGCTAAAATCTGCAATTAGCAAGGAAAACCACGACAATACTATGGAAGAAATCGGCGATATTTTGCTATCGGTTACAGAGCTTTCAAGGGCGTGTGGAGTAGATGCAGAACAATCACTTTACAACTCTACTACAAAACTTCAAAAACGCTTTACCACTTTTGAAAATCTTGTACTAAAGGATAATAAAGATATGCTTAAACTTACTCAAACCGAGGCAGATAGTTATTACAACAAGGCAAAGGAACTTACTAAATAATGTTAAAGATTGGAAACATCGAACTTAATAGCGATATTGTGCTTGCTCCACTTGCAGGATATACGGATATTGGTTTTAGGTCGCTTGCAGTAGATTATGGTGCAGGGCTAACCTATACCGAAATGGTTAGTGCAAAAGGGCTATTCTACAACAACGATAAAACAGCCGATTTGCTACAAACTGCTGATAACGAAAAGACAAAGGCAGTGCAAATTTTTGGTGGCGAACCAGAGTTTATGTATAAGGCATCAAAGGACAGTAGGCTTGCTAAATTTGATATTATTGATATCAATATGGGTTGCCCCGTTCCCAAGATAGTCAAAAATTTTGAAGGAAGTCAGTTGCTTAACGATATTCCAAGGGCAAAAGAAATAGTAAGTGCAGTCATAGAGGGTAGTAAAAAACCTGTTACAGTAAAGTTTAGAAAAGGTTTTTACGAAAACGAGGATAAAGCTGTCGAGTTTGCAAAGGCAATGGAGAGTGCAGGTGCAAGCCTAATCACTATTCACGGCAGAACAAGAGAGCAATTTTATTCAGGTACTGCCGATTGGAATGCAATAAAAAATGCAAAAGCAGAGGTTAGTATCCCAGTTATTGCAAATGGCGATGTTGTAACTTATGAGGACTACAAAAACATTAAGGAAATTACAAAATGTGATGGCGTAATGATAGGCAGAGGTGCAATCGGTAAACCATACATATTCGCAAGGCTACAAGGTAAGGATATGGATATCAACTTGTATGAGGATATCAAAAGGCATATAGAGGTGCTATGTTCCGTTTTACCTGATAGAATTGTTGTTAATGATATGAAAAAGCATATTTGCTACTATGCTAAAAACCTTAAAGAATCAAAAAAGGTTAAAGCAGAGATTTGCGAGGTAAAAAACATTACCGATATGCTAGAAATAGTTAAAGAAAAATTTGATTTTACAATTAATATAAAGGACTTAAAGTAATGAATATAGTTTTATTAGAACCAGAAATACCACAAAATACAGGCAATATTGCAAGGACTTGTGCAATAACCGGCACAACACTTCACTTAATTGAGCCACTTGGATTTGATATCAGCGAAAAGGCTGTTCGTAGAGCAGGACTTGACTATTGGCAATACCTTGACTTAAAGGTGTACAAAAATATTGAGGAGTTTTTTGAAAAGAATCCTAATGGCAACTATTATTTTGCTACCACCAAAGGTCAACATAGATATGATAAAGTAGAGTATAAGCCTAATGATTACATATTTTTTGGCAAGGAGACAAAAGGTTTACCAGAGGAATTACTTCACGACAACTACGACAAGTGTATTAGAATACCAATGTTGAAGATTGTTAGGAGCTTAAACCTATCAAATAGCGTTGCAATAGTTTTATATGAGGCACTTCGCCAAAACGATTTTGATGGATTAGAGGAAATTGGACATTTAACCAAATTCCACGATTTTGACTAATTTTGACTATATTTTAACAATTGAACTTGATTTTTTACTAAAAGTTAAGTATAATTGTATGTAGCTAATATAACTTTATATGGACGAGGGGTTCTATATGAGTATTTGATTTGGTTCTGCTATTACAGTAATAGGTTTTTGTTTATTATAATGGCACTTGTCAAATTATTTACCGATAAGGAAATATTGATTTACAAGTGGATAAGAACAAAAGCCATATGTTATGGAAAGATAAAACAGATTATTTCTATTTATGCGTAGATACTATAATATTGGTACTTGGTATACTATGGGCTTGTGGAATAATTTGGAATATAGGCTAAATTAGGTAATAAGTAAAACTTTTTTACATTAAGATAGAATTTATTAGAAGGAGATAAAATAAATGAATAAAAAAACAGTAAGAGATGTTGATGTTAAGGGCAAGAGATGTCTTGTTCGTTGCGACTTCAATGTACCTATGAAAGATGGTGTTATCACAGATGAAAACCGTATCAATGGTGCATTACCAACCATTAAATACTTAATGGACCAAGGTGCAAAGGTTATCCTATGCTCACACATGGGCAAACCACACAATATTTTCGATGAAAAAGTTTCTCTAAACAAAAAGGAGAAAAAAGCAGTTGAGGCACTTCCAGTAGAGGAGCAAGAGGCTCAAACAAAGGCTTATATCGAAAAGGCACTTGAAAATGATAAAAAGAAGCTAACATTAAAGCCTGTTGCTGATAGATTAAATGAATTACTTGACGGTAAAGTTACTTTTGCATCAGATGTAATTGGAGAAGATGCAAAGGCTAAAGTTGCTGCTTGTAAAGAGGGCGAATGTGTATTACTTGAAAACCTTCGTTTCTACAATGGCGAAACAAAGAAGGAGCTTGAGTTCTGCAAAGTACTTGCTTCATACTGTGATGTATATGTAAATGATGCATTTGGTACAGCTCACCGTTCACATGCTTCAACAGCTGCTATCGTTGAATACGGACTTGTTGATACAGCAGTTTGTGGTTTCTTAATTGAGAAAGAGCTTACAGTTATGGCAGATAGTCTTGACCACCCAGTACACCCATTCGTAGCTATTCTTGGTGGTGCTAAAGTTGCTGATAAACTTAATGTTATCAATAACCTACTTGAAAAATGTGATACACTTATTATCGGTGGTGGTATGGCTTACACATTCCTAGTTGCAAAGGGTGGTAATGTTGGTACATCACTTGTTGATACCGAGAAGATTGAGTATTGTAAGGAAATGTTACAAAAGGCAGAAAAGCTAGGCAAGAAGATTTATCTTCCTATTGATACTGTTGTTGTTGATGATTTCCCAGAGCCAATTGATGCTGAAATTGATACAACAATCGTTGAATCTATGAATATCCCAGCAAACAAAATGGGACTTGATATCGGTATAAAGACAAGAGAGTTATTTGCTAGTGCAATCAAAGAAGCAAAAACTGTTATTTGGAACGGACCTATGGGAGTATTTGAAAACCCAACTCTTGCAGCTGGTACAATTGCTGTTGCAAAGGCTATGGCAGAAACAGATGCTACTACAATTATCGGTGGTGGTGATTCAGCTGCTGCAGTAGCTCAACTAGGATTTGCAGACAAAATGTCACACATTTCAACAGGTGGTGGTGCTTCTCTTGAGTTATTCGAGGGTAAGGTATTACCAGGTATCGCTTGCTTAAACGATAAGGAATAATAATCACTTTTTAACCAACCATTTTTTGTGGTTGGTTAAACTATAATAATAAATACTAATTTTATATACGAGGTAAGAAAATGAGAAAACCAATTATTGCAGGAAACTGGAAAATGAACAACACAATTGCTGAAACAGAAAAGCTTGTAACAGAGCTTATTCCTATGGTAGCTGATGCAAAAGCTGATGTAGTTATTTGTGTACCTTATACATCTATCGCAAAGGCAGTAGAACTAACAAAGGGTACAAATATCCATGTTGGTGCAGAAAATGTTCACTGGGCAGAAAAAGGTGCTTTCACAGGCGAAATCAGTGCTAATATGCTAGTAGAACTTGGTGTTGAATATGTTGTTATCGGTCACAGCGAGAGAAGACAATACTTTGGCGAGACAGACCAAACAGTTAATATGAGAACAAAGGCAGCTCTTGCTCATGGTTTAAAACCAATTATTTGTGTTGGTGAAACTCTTGAGGAGAGAGAGGGTAACTTAACAGAGGAAGTTGTTGTTCGTCAAACAGTTGAGGCATTCAAAGATATAGATGCTAACGAGCTAGCAAATATCGTTATCGCTTACGAGCCAGTATGGGCTATCGGTACAGGTAAAACTGCTACAAGTGAGCAAGCTAACGACACAATCAAAATTATTCGTGATACAATGGCAAAATTATATGGCGACAAAACAGCTGAAGAAGTTGTTCGTATCCAATATGGTGGTAGCATGAATCCAGCTAATGTAAAAGAATTAATGGCAATGCCAGAAATTGATGGTGGACTTATCGGTGGTGCTTCACTTGTTGCTGAAAAGTTTAGCCAAGTTGTAAATTACTAATAGGTGAAATATGTCAAAATTTTGTGGATTAATCATTCTTGATGGATTTGGTATTGATAAGGAGAGCTCTCGTAATGCTATTACAACAGCAGGTGTTCCTTATATCAAATCATTAATCGCAAAGTATCCAACCACAACCATCGGTGCAAGTGGACTAGATGTAGGTCTACCTGATGGTCAAATGGGAAATAGTGAGGTTGGTCACTTGAATATGGGTGCTGGTAGAATTGTATATCAAGAACTTACAAGAATTACAAAATCAATTTCTGATGGCGACTTCTTTACAAACGAAGTTTTCCTTGATGCAGTAAGAAATGCAAAAAATAATGGTAAAAAGGTTCACTTAATGGGACTACTTTCTGATGGTGGTGTACATAGCCATATCGAGCATTTATTTGCATTAATTAAACTTTGCAAGCAAGAGGGACTTGATAATGTATATGTTCATTGCTTCCTAGATGGTAGAGATGTTCCACCAACAAGTGGTAAGGAATATATTAAGTCACTTTACAACTACACAAAAGAAATCGAATTTGGTAAAATTGCAACCGTTTGTGGTAGATTTTATGCAATGGATAGAGATAACCGTTGGGAGAGAGTTGAAAGAGCTTACAATATGCTAACTCTTGGCGAAGGTAACTTTGCAACTTGTCCATACGAAGCAGTAGAGAATAGCTATAATGCTGGTGTTACTGATGAGTTTGTAGAGCCTATTGTTGTAACCGAGAATGGTGCTCCTGTTGCAAAAATTGAAAAGGGTGATTCTATTATCTTCTTCAACTTTAGACCAGATAGAGCAAGAGAAATCACTCGTGCATTCACAGTTGAGGACTTTAATGGTTTTGAAAGAAAGACAGGATATCTTGCTCCAAAATATGTTTCTATGACAAGATACGATGCTACTTTTGATAAACTTAGAATTGCATTCCCACCTACAAGTTTAACAAATACTTTAGGTGAGTACCTTGCTTCTTCAGGTAAAAAACAACTTCGTATTGCAGAAACTGAAAAATATGCCCATGTAACATTCTTCTTTAATGGTGGTGTAGAAACTCCAAACGAGAATGAGGACAGAATACTTGTTCCTTCTCCAAAGGTATTAACCTATGACCTAAAGCCAGAAATGAGTGCTTATGAGGTAGCAGAAAAGGCAGTTGAGGCAATCAAGTCAGGTAAATATGACACAATGATACTTAACTTTGCAAACTGCGATATGGTAGGTCATACAGGTATTATGGAGGCAGCTGTTAGTGCTGTAAAAGCTGTTGATGAGTGTGTTAAACAAGTTATTGAGGCTATCCAATCAGTTGGTGGCGAGGCAATTATTACTGCTGACCACGGCAATGCTGATAAAATGCTAGAAGATGATATGGTAGAGCCATTTACAGCTCATACTACAAACCCAGTTCCATTTATCGTTGTTAGCGACAGAGTTCACACTCTTCGTAAGGGTGGTAGACTTGCTGATGTTGCTCCAACATTACTTGATATGATGGAACTTGCAAAACCAGAAGAAATGACAGGTTCAAGCTTAATCGTAGACTAATTTTAATAATAAAAACACTCACTTTTGTGAGTGTTTTTTATTTTTAAAAATGGTATGTTGTATTAAAATCTTTACATATATTTTATCGAATTATTATTCTAAAAAAATAAACTATTTTTTACTAATTTTTTTATTTTTTATCAATAGGATTATCTTTTTTATTTTAGCAAGAGTAGTAGGGAAAATTGCAAAAGTAGCCTACCAAAATAGTAGGGTATAATCGTGCTTAATGGGTTTATTTACTAGTACTTTGAAACATTTTATTATGTTAAAATTTGTATGTATAAAAATATCGAAATTTGTCATTTTTTTCACAAAAAAGCCTTGATTACATTTTTTAATGTGATATAATTTAATAGTGTGTTTAAGCACAAAAATGTGTGTTAAGGAGAATTTATGGAACTTTATAATGCCTTTATTAATAGGCTAAATCAAGAGTTGATTCCAGCACTTGGCTGTACTGAGCCCATAGCAATTGCACTTGCATCAGCAAAAGCAGCAGATGTTATGGGCGGAAAAATCAACAGAGTATGTATCAAAGTAAGTGGAAACATTCTTAAGAATGTAAAAAGTGTAAAAGTACCAAATACAAATGGTATGAAAGGTGTAGATTCTGCTTGTGTTGTTGGACTAATTGGTGGAGACAGCAAGCTAGGATTAGAAGTACTTGAAAATTTAAAAGAAGAGGATATTCAAACTGCAAAGGATTTGCTAAAAACTGACTTTTGCACTGTTGAACATCTAGTATCAGATGACCCACTACATATTATTGTAGAGGCATACGGAAAGGACAAAGTAACCGTTGAATTAAAGGGTGGTCATACTGATATTATCAAAATTACAAAAAACGATGAAGTGTTGTTTAGTAAAGATGAGATAAAGGAAAAAGAAGAAATAAAGCTTGATTGTAAATTAAGGGATATTTACGATTTTGCAAATACTGTTAAATTGGAAGATGTTGCACCACTAATTAGGCAAGCTATCAAAAATAACACTGCTATTGCGAACGAGGGACTTAATAATTCTTGGGGACAAAGTGTTGGTAGAACTTTACTTAAAGCCTATGGTGATGATGTATATATAAAGGCAAGGGCACTTGCAGCAGCTGGTTCAGATGCAAGAATGAGTGGTTGCTCAATGCCTGTAACAATAAACTCTGGTAGTGGTAACCAAGGTATCACAATTACAATGCCTATTGTAGTATTCGCAGAGGATTTAAAAGTAACTGAGGAAAAAAAGATTAGAGCTTTAGTTCTAGCAAACCTAGTTGCTATATATATTAAAAAGGATATGGGACCACTTTCTGCATTCTGTGGAACCGTTACTGCTTCTTGTGGAGCAGGTGCTGGAATAGCTTACCTTCAAGATATGAGCTATGAGCAAATTTGTATGACAATTAAAAATACGCTTGGTAATGTATCAGGTCTTGTTTGCGATGGTGCAAAAGCATCTTGTGCAGCAAAGATTAGTTCTAGCATAGATGCTTGTATGCTTGCTGTTAATATGGCAAAAGACAATCTATGCTTTGAGGGTGGCGATGGTATCATTTTTGAGGATATCGAGGATACAATCAAGGGTGTTGCAAATATTGGTAAAAATGCTATGCATCAAACAGATGAAGCAATTTTGGATATAATGTTACAAAATTAATAAAGGAGAAAAATATGTCAAAGATTAAAAATGAGCCTAAACATAAGATGGCTTTGATTCAACAAATTAGAGGTCAATTAGAGCAAAGAGCAATTTGGTTAGCACTTCTTACTAGAGAAGCAGCAGAAAAGGGACTAGACCCTAAGGAATTTGGTGATTCTTCTATTTGGAAGACAGGTTGTATGCAAGGTGCTGTACTTAACGAGAATACAACTAACTTAAAAATGCTTAAGAAGAACCTATTTACTCCAGGTGCTAGACTAATTTTCGAAATGGATTTAGTAGAGTCAACAGAGGATAGATTGTCTCTTGACTTCCACTATTGCCCACTTGTAAAAGGTTGGCAAAAACTTGGTTGTTCAGATGAGGAAATCTCAAGACTTTGCGATGTTGCAATGATGGGTGACCGTGGTATTGGTAGACAATTTGGTGCACACCTTAACCTAGCTAAGACAATCGCAAGAGGTGATGATATTTGTGAACTAAGATATGTTAGCGATAGAGTAGAGGAAGATACCACAATGGTAAAAGACCTTGCTACTGCTACCGAAAGAGTACACGAATAATAATATTTACATATAATATTATACAAATAGAGCCCTTATATTTAGGGCTCTATATTTTTTTATTAATAATTAATCGAACTACTATTTGTTCATATGTAATGTTTATATATCAAAATAGTAATATAAACAGTCTATTATGTTAGTTAGTATATATTGCAACAATTTGAAATTTAAATTTTTTTAATATTTTTACTTTTGATATATAGGGGCTAAAAAATCAAAACCATCTTGAATAAGTGTTGCCATAGATTTTCGAGCAAGGCTAGTTTCCTTGTTTTCTATTGCGTCAATAAGTTTGTCGATAATATCTAATGACCTACTAAATGGATAATTTGCATACAATGAGTCGGTAATTTTAACGCAAACATCTCTAAATGCATTATGTACAAGAGGATAAATTATATTACCGGTTGCAAAAAATATCTCATGGTGAAAATCAAATAATTTTGTAGAAAATTCGTGTATGTTGGTTGTGTTGTGTAGCTCTGTTGCAATCTTTTTAATATCTATTAGGTTTTGTTCGGTTCTGTTGATTGCTGCAAGGTAGGCTACTTCGCCCTCATTAATTAATCTAAAGTGAGCAAGGGAGTTGAATGTTTGTTTGTCAATTTTGTCGCCATTATAATTAATAATAGATAATAATATATCTGTATTACCATTTTTAATATAGTCGCCAACGACAGCTCCTTGTCGAGGATTAATTTCAATAAATCCTTTTTGTTTTAGTTCATTTAATCCAAGATTTACTATGCTTCTGCTAATTTTCATTTGGTTAGCAAGCTCTCTTTCGGTTGGTAATTTTTCGCCTATTTTTAATTTGCCAGACAAAATCGCATTTTCTATTGTTTGCACAAATAGTTGTTTAATAGAAGGGGCGACAATTTCATTAAATTCCATACATACCTCACTGGTTTAATTGTTTTGGTTTAACCACAAACCACATTTATATTATATGGAAAAAATTAGACAAAATCAAATATTTTGTTAAAAAAAAGTGAAATATCGCAAAAAAAACATTGTTAAAAATTTGATTAAGATTGAAAGTATTTAAGAAATATGTTATAATTTTATCAAAGTTAATAAAGGAGATTTTGATTATGTTCAAAAAGTTTTTCAATGCTATTGCACATCCAGTTGAGCCTATCCCAACTCCAAGACCAAAGCTAGAGATTATGTTCAAGTGGTTGATGTTTACAGCATGTATTTTATTGCTTGGATATATGTCAGCTTTATATCCAATTCAAGCAAACATTCCATTTATTGTAATACCATCAATTTTGGTTTTACTATTTGCAAAGCCAGTATTGTTTGAAAAAATGAAGTTAACAACACTTGTTGTTGTTAGAATGTTCTGCGTAGTATGTGTATGTGTTGGTGTTACAGCAAGTGGATTCGATATGAGACAATTCTATGTTGATTTGGTTCAACTTGCACTTGTAGTTAATATTTTAGAGGCTACATTTACCGACCTATTAAGACACAAAAAGTACTTCAATGCAGTATCAGGTTTCTTCCTAGCTCTTGGTACAATTGGACTAAAAGGTCACTGGTTGCTAGTATCTGGTACAACAACAGCTGTATCTGACCCACTAGGTTTTAACTACTACTTAGTATTTGGTGCTACAAACTATGCTACAATCTGCTATATTATCGGTTACACAATTTGGAACTGGATTTTCGTAACAGATGAGTTCAGCCCATCAGTATCATTAATGCATGTAGGCTTCTTACTTTCACCAATTCTTGGTTGCTTATTATCAATGGCATTTGGTAACACAGCTAACCCATTTGGTTTATGGTTACTTCTTAGAGCTAACACACTTTCAATCGGTGGTTGGTTACAAATCGGTTGTAAGGACTGGTTCGAGAAAGAGTTCTACGATGAGAAATTTGCCAAGTTCATTGATTGGGTACATTCAACCCCAGTACAAATTGTATGTATGCTTGCATGTATCGGTCTAATGCTTGCTTGTATTATCCCAGCATTTACAGTAGTTACAAACTATATGCCATTTGGTTTCCAACTTGAGCCATGGTTATATAACATTTCTACATGGGGCTAAGATATAACAATTAAAAAAATTAAACGGTAAACTTCGGTTTGCCGTTTTTTTTATGTATTAATCATTATTTTGTTGTTATAATTATAATATAGTAACAATTATAAAAATAAATCATATTATATAAAGATATTTTAATTTTGTGAATTGACAATGATTATTATTAGATATATAATATTTACAAAATAAAGAAGGTGATACTATGAGCGAAGGAAATAAATCATTTATTAATAAACAAACATTGCCAACAGCAATTGCACTTATTGTAATTGGAGTACTATTTTGTATATTTAAATCAGATATGTTAAGTATATTATTTACCGTAGTTGGTGTAGTATTAATTTGTGTTGGCATTATCGAATTACTTAACAAGTTGTATGTAGAAAGTGCAGTGGAGATAGCAGTTGGAATAGTTGTTATTACTTGTGGTTGGACCATACTTGATATAACATTGCTTGTTATTGGTATTGTAGCAATTATTTATGGCATTTACCTATTTGCTACACTTATTCCAAAATACAAGAATATGAAAGGTTATGACCTAGTAGCAAATATTCTTGCACCATTATTTGTAATTATTGTGGGTATTTTACTAGTTGTTTCAAAATGGCAATTAAGCAATGCAATTTTTATAGTACTAGGTATTTTGTCAATTGTTGATGGTATATTTATGCTTGCAAAAAAATAGTTCGATAAATTGGTTATAGAATTAAAAAAAACCGACCATAAAAGGTCGGTTTTATATTTTTAAATTATTTATTATAGATTGATGCAGAGTAGTTTAGTATTATACCAAACCTTGAGCAATCATAGCATCTGCAACCTTCTTAAAGCCTACAATATTAGCACCGGCAACAAGGTTGTAATCCAAGTGATATAGCTTTGTAACCTTTACAATTTGGTCGTAGATGTTTTTCATAATCTTTTGTAACTCTTTATCTACTTTTTCTTGTGTCCAGAATAATCTCTCACTATTTTGAGACATTTCAAGTCCAGAAACAGCAACACCACCAGCATTAACAGCTTTACTTGGGCATACGATTACATCGTGTTCTTGAAGATATTTGATAGCTTCGTTAGTTGTAGGCATATTAGATACTTCGTTAAGAATCTTAATACCAATCTCAACCATTTTTTTAGCATCGTCAATGTTGATTTCGTTTTGCATAGCACAAGGCATATAGATATCAGCCTTAACATTACCCCAAGGTTTTTGGTTAGGGAAGAACTCGCAACCGAACTTATCAGCATAATCTTGTACACGGTTTCTGCCACTTGCTCTCATTTCTAGCATATAGTCGATTTTTTCGCCTTGAACACCATCTTTATCGTAAATGTATCCATCTGGGCCACTTAGTGTAAGAACCTTACCACCAAGTTCTGCAATTTTTTTAGCAGCACCCCAAGCAACATTACCAAAACCTGACAAGCAGAATGTTTTGCCTTCGATTGACTCGTGTTCGTGTTTTAATACTTCTAGTAGGAAGTATGTTGCACCAAAGCCTGTTGCTTCTGGTCTAATTCTACTACCACCGTAAGATTTACCTTTACCGGTAAGTACACCATTGTCGTAAGAGTCCTTAATTCTCTTATATTGACCGAACATATATCCAATCTCTCTACCACTAACACCCATATCTCCAGCAGGAACATCAATATTAGGGCCGATGTGACGATAAAGTTCTGTCATATAGCTTTGGCAGAATCTCATTATTTCGCTATCACTTTTGCCATTAGGGTCAAAGTCGCTACCACCTTTACCACCACCCATAGGAAGACCGGTCAAGCTGTTTTTGAATACTTGTTCAAAAGCAAGGAACTTCATAATGCTAAGGTTTACATTCTTTTGGAATCTTAGTCCACCCTTATATGGTCCAATAGCACTATTAAATTGTACACGATATCCACGGTTGATGTGTGGTTGATTGTTGTCATCAGTCCAAGGAACTCTAAAGATAATTTGTCTTTCAGGTTCAATCATTCTTTCCAAAATAGCCATTCTTCTATATTCGGCTTCGTTGGCATTAATGATAGGTCTTAGAGAACTTAAAACCTCTCTAACAGTTTGTAAAAATTCTGGTTGGTTAGGATTGTTTTCCTCAGCCATTTGAATTACTTCTTCAATATAATCCAAAATTTACCTCCATTTATCTAAAAAAATTATATACTTAAAAAACACATTTAAATAATTATATAAAGT